>NZ_CP042582.1:4368437-4687500 GCF_008728835.1 Hypericibacter adhaerens | reverse complement strand
CGCCCGTGTCGGCCAAAGAGGCGGCGCGAAGCGGCGCCGTCGTCGTCGTGACGATTCAGGAAGGGCGGATCCCGGAACTCCCGGCCGATCTGTTCAAGGATGTGCCCGCGGATGTCGTCGTGGTCGATACCGGCAACTACTATCCGCGCCAGCGCGACGGCCGCATCGACGGGATCGAGAAGGGCCTGACCGAAAGCCGCTGGGTGGAACGGAAGATCGGCCGCAAGGTGGTGAAGGCCTTCAACAACATCTACGCCAAGCACCTGCTGGAGCTGGGCCGCCCGGCCGGCGCTCCCGGCCGCATCGCGCTGCCGGTCTCAAGCGACGATGCCGCCGCGAAAGCCGTGGTGCTGAAGCTGGTGGAGACGCTCGGCTTCGACGGCATCGATGCTGGCGGCCTCGACGAATCCTGGCGCCAGCAGCCCGGCACGCCGGTCTATTGCACCGACCTGAATGCGGAAGGTGTCCGCCGCGCCTTGAAGGAAGCCAAGCAGGAACGCCAGCCGGAGTGGCGCGCCACGGCGAAGAGCCCTGGCAGCTTCACCGCCCCGGCCTGAGCGGCAACGGTCGAAAGGCGGGGAGCGGCTCGCGCGACAGCGATGCCGCTCCGCCCGCGCTCAAGACGCCGCGAACTCGTTCAACGCCGCCGGCACGGTGCCGCGCAGCAGCGCTTTGCGAGCCTGCCATTCGGTCGCCGGGTCCAGCGTCTCGTAGAAGCGGATCTCGCCGCCGGCCAGCGCGGCGATGGGAATCCCGTCGCGATAGAGCAGGCGGTTGCCCGTCAGCGCGGCGAGCTTCGGCCCCGGCGTCAGGATGCCGGCGAGGTTGAGCGGGTCCGCGCCGGACAAGGAGACCCAGCCGCCCGATTCGTCCTTGCGCCTGATCTCGCGCAGGAGACCGATCGCATCGGGCAGCGCGAACTGCTCGCCGGAGAAGCCGGCCACGAAGCGACCGCCGCGGATCTCGCCGCGCGCCTCCAGCCGCCGATAGACGCGCAGCAACTCGCGCCAGGGCGGCAGCCAGTCCGCCTCGCGTTCGATCGCCCGCCAGAACACGACGCCGTAGCGCAGCAGCAGGCTGCGCGCGGCGTGCTCGACGGCTTCCGCGCTTGCCGCCGGTCCTTTCGCTCCGCCGACAGGCGCGCGCCGCGCGAGCGCCCAGCGGCCCGCCTCCTCCATGCCGTGATCGCTGATGCGCCGGCGGCGGCGGGCACCGGCGCCGGGCTTGCGGCGGTCGGACGGAACGAGCAAGGCACGCAAACCGCCGAAGCTGTCCGAGGCCACCAGGCCCAGCGCCACCAGCTCGGCCAGCGCCTCTTCGACCTGCGGGCGCAGGAGTCCCGTGCCGGCGACCAGCTCGTCGAAGAAGGAGGCGCCCTGCTCGCGAATGAAATCGATCACCGCCTGGGCCCGGCCGCTCGGCGTCGGGCCGGTGCTGTCCGGGTTTGCCGACAGGGCCTGCCACAGGGGCGCGTGGCGGCGGGCGAGGAGCGTGATCGGCGTGGTGCGCACAGGCGCCACGCCGCGCTCGGCCCCGTTCGGCTTGCCGTTGCGGGGCTTCAGCCGCGCCCAGGCGACGCGGCCGGCGAGGCATTCGTCGTCGAGCCAGGCCGGCTCATAATCGCCGATGCGCGCAGGGAGGATCTCCGTCTCCCAGGCGCCCGCCGCCGCCTCGAATCCCTCGAGCTGCGCGACCGTCGTCGCAACGGCGTCGGGGCCTTCCATCTGCGTGTCCGCGGTCACATGCTGCCAGGTGAACAGGAAGCGCATGAAATCGCGCGCGGCCACCGGCTCGATCTCGGCGCGCAGCCGCTTGAGGGTGTATTGATGGATGCGGGCGAGGAGCCGCCGCGCGCACCATTCCTCGGCATTGGCGCCCGGCGTGAACCGCCCGCGCATGGCGAAGCCCTCGGTCTCCAGCGCGATCAGCGCCGCGGCGATGTCGTCGGGCTCGAGGCCCAGCGGGCCTGCGAGCGCCGTCGGCGTGACCGGTCCCTGGCCTTCGAGCCGCCCGCGCAGGATCTCGACCAGCCCGCCTTCCGGCGACGCGTCGCGATCCTCATAGCCATCGGGGATGGCGATCGCGGGCTCCGGCCGCGCCTCGGGCCATAGCGCACGGAACTGAGCCAGCCGTTCGGCGGCCACCCAGACATCCATTCCCGCGCCGCGCAGCCGCGTCACGCGGTTCTGCCGGACGAGCGCTCCCAGCCACTCCTTCCAGCTGGCGGCCTCGGTCGCACTGAGGAATCCCAGCCAGACGAGCGCGTCATGCAGCTCGTCGGCATTCGCCGGCTCGGGCCAGGCCTCCGCCCGGACCCGATCGATCGCCTCGGGATCCAACCGGCCGATCTCCGACGCGGTCTCGGGCGTCAGCCAGCGCCGGTTCATCACCGCCTGCGTGCGGCGCTCCTCCAGCGGTGCGTCATCGAGGTAGGCATAGGGCTTCGCCGCCAGTACCTCGAGCGCCAGCGGCGAGGGCTGGGTCAGGTCGCGCGCGACCACTTCGATCGCACCGGCCTCCAGCCGCGCCAGGAGCCGCTCCAGGCCGGCGATGTCCATCGCCTCGTTCAGGCAGTCCGCGATGGTCTGGTTCACCAGCGGGTGATCGGGGATCTCGCGCTCGCCGACGAGATTCTCGGCGCAGGCGAGCTGGTCGGGAAAAACGGAAACGATCAGGTCTTCCGCGGCCATGCGCGCGAGCTGGGGCGGCACCCTCTTGCCGCCACGCTGGCGCGGCAGGGCCAGCGCCGTGCCCGCCACCCAGCGCCAGCGCGTGGCGAACATCGGCGCATCGAGCAAAGCCGCGATCAGAACGGTCCGCACATTGGCGGAATTGAGATAACGCGCCGCCTCGCCCAGCTCGAAGCTGTGGGCCGTGGTCAGCGACAGCACGATATTGTCCTCGGTCGCCGCCGCCTGCAGCTCGAAATTGAACTTGCGGCAGAAGCGCTTGCGCAAGGCCAGGCCCCAGGCCCGGTTGATGCGGCTGCCATAGGGGGAATGGATGACGAGCTGCATGCCGCCCGCTTCGTCGAAGAAGCGCTCCAGCACGATCCGGTCCTGGGTCGGCAGGCAGCCCAGCGCCGCATGGGACGCCGCCAGATACTCCGCCATCTGCTCGGCGGCCGGCGCCGCGATGCCGGCTTCCGTCGCCAGCCAATCGACGATCTGCTCGGGCTTGCGGCCTTTCTGCAGCCTGGTCGCGACGGCCTCCCGCAGCCGGGAGACCGACGAGGAGAGCTCGTCGCTGCGGCCCGGTGCCTCGCCCAACCAGAACGGGATCGTCGGCGACAGGCCGTGCGCGTCCTCCACGCGCACCACGCCGCGCTCGACCCGCATGATGCGATAGGAGTTGTTGCCGAGCTGGAAGATGTCGCCGGCCATGCTCTCCACCGCGAAATCCTCGTTCACGGTGCCGATCGTCTGGTTCTCGGGCTCCAGCAGAACCTGATAGTCGGCCGTGTCGGGGATGGTGCCGCCGGAGGTGAGCGCCGTCAGGCGCGCGCCGCGCCGGCCGCGCAGCAGGTGATTGACGGCATCGTGATGCAGGAGCGCCCCGCCCCGTCCGCGCCGCGTGCTGAAGCCGTCGGCCAGCATGCGCACGATCTCGAGAAAATCCTCGCGCGACAGATCGCGATAGGGCCAGGCGCGGCGATAGCACGCCAGCAGCGCATCCTCGTTCCATTCCTGCGCCGCGACCTCGGCCGCGATCTGCTGGGCCAGCACGTCGAGCGGCCGCTCGGGAATGGTGAGCTGATCCAGCTCGCCGCGCCGGACGCTGTCGAGGAGCGCCGCGCATTCGACCAGCTCGTCGCGCGAGAGCGGAAACAGCCGCCCCTTGGGCGTGCCGCCGACCGCATGGCCGGAACGCCCGATCCGCTGCAGAAAGCTCGCGATCGAGCGCGGCGATCCGAGCTGGCAGACCAGATCGACATCGCCGATATCGATGCCGAGCTCGAGCGACGCGGTCGCGACCAGCATCTTCAAGGCGCCGCGCTTCAGCCGCTGCTCGGCATCGAGCCGCAGCTCGCGGGCCATGCTGCCGTGATGCGCGGTCACCTGGTCCTCGCCGAGCCGCTCGGAGAGCTGGCGGGCGACGCGCTCGGCCATCCGGCGCGTATTGACGAAGACCAGCGTGGTGCGATGCCCCTGGGCGAGCTCGGCCAGGCGGTCATAGACCTGGGTCCAGACCTCCGCCGACATGATGGCTTCGAGCGGCGAGGAGGGAACCTCCAGCGCCAGGTCGCGGGCGCGGACATGGCCGGCATCGACGATCCGGCATTCCTGACCCGGGGCCGCCCCGACCAGGAAGCGCGCCACGGCCTCGATCGGCTTCTGCGTGGCCGAGAGGCCGATCCGCAGCAGGGGGTGGCCGCAGAGCGCTTCGAGGCGCTCCAGCGAGAGGGCCAGATGGGCGCCGCGCTTGTTGGGCGCCAGCGCGTGGATCTCGTCCACGATCACGGTCCGTGTCGTGGCCAGCATCCGGCGCCCGGACTCCGAACCCAGCAGGATGTAGAGCGATTCCGGCGTGGTCACGACGATATGGGGCGGCCGGCGGCGCATCCGGTCGCGCTCGGCCGACGGGGTGTCGCCGGTCCGGACCCAGGCCCGGATGTCGACATCGGGCAGGCCCTGCGCCTTCAAGGCCTCGCGGATGCCGGCCAGCGGCTCTTCCAGGTTGCGCTGGATGTCGTTCGACAGGGCCTTGAGGGGGGAGACATAGACGACCTGCGTCTCGTCCGGCAGGGGGTTCTCCATGCCTTGCCGCACCAGGGAATCGATCGCCGCCAGGAAAGCGGCCAGGGTCTTGCCGGAACCGGTCGGCGCGGCGATCAGCGTATGCCGCCCTTCCTGGATCGCCGGCCATGCCTGGGCCTGGGCCGCCGTGGGCGCGCCGAAGCGGCGGTCGAACCAAGCGGCGACCGCGGGATGGAAGCGATGGGGTCGGTTCAGGCGCAGGACGGTGGTCAAGGACGGCGGGTTCCCGAGACGCGGCGGCGGGCGGATTTTCGAGCGGAAATGGCCCCAAAACAGGGCATTGCGGCCCTCTAGATAAGGGGAGCGCAGGCCATAATATCAACATCGGGTCCGGGCGTGGCAGGGCTATGCCGGCCCCGCTGCCCGGGCTTCGCCCGTCGCCGAACGTGGATAAACGGAAAGGCTGGAGCCTATCGCCCGGGCGCAAGGCAGCCCCGCTTGGACCGGGGACCGGAATGGCCGTCGCCGCCCTATATCTTCGCCGGGGATTCTTTCATCACGAGCTTCCGAAGGGTATTTCATCATGAGCCATCCCGCGAACATCAAACTCAATGACGGCGCGGCCATGCCGCAGCTCGGATTCGGCGTCTGGCAGGTGCCCGACGACCAGGCGGGGACCGCCGTCAAGACCGCCATCGGCGCGGGCTACCGCTCGATCGACACGGCCGCCATCTATGGCAACGAGAGCGGCGTCGGCCAGGGCATCAAAGCCGCCGGCGTGGCGCGCTCGGAGCTCTTCATCACCACCAAGCTGTGGAACGATCGCCAGGGCGCCACGGAACCGCTCAAGGCGCTCGACGAAAGCCTGAAGCGGCTGCAGCTCGATTATGTGGATCTCTACCTGATCCATTGGCCGGCGCCGAAGCAGGACCGTTTCGTGGAAAGCTGGAAGGCGCTCGTGACCCTGAAGAAGGAAGGCCGCGCCCGCTCGATCGGCGTCTCGAACTTCCAGGCGCCGCATCTCAGCCGCATCATCGACGCCACCGGCGTGACACCCGCGGTCAACCAGATCGAGCTCCATCCGCGCCTGCAGCAGAAGGCGATGCGCGAGTTCCATGCGCGCCACGGCATCGCCACCGAATCCTGGAGCCCGCTCGGGCAGGGTAAGCTGCTCGACGATCCGGCGCTGACGGCGGTCGCCAAGAAGCACCGCAAGACGACGGCCCAGGTCATCCTGCGCTGGCATCTGGAGAACGGCCTGATCGCGATTCCTAAATCGACGCACGAGCCGCGCATCCGCGAGAATTTCGCGCTGTTCGATTTCAAGCTCGATTCATCCGATCTCGCCCAAATCGCCAAGCTCGACGCCAACGGCCGGATCGGCCCGGATCCCGATCGTTTCTCCTGATCGCCGGTTCGGCCTGAAACACAAGTCTTTGGAATCGCGCCTCTCCCGGCATCGTCGCGATGCCGGGAGAGGTGGTGCCGCGCCCGGCTTTCGCATCTTGGCGTACAGGAAAATCGCCCCATTTTCATACAAGAGGGCCAGGGAGAAACGTGATGGAACGGCGTTCACCGTCGCAGCGCCCGATGTCCTCTACCGGGATCGGGTGTGCCTGACGACGGCAATCGGACGGGATTTCCCGAAAGGAGTTCCATGAAGAGCCTGACCATTCTGGGCGCGGCGCTGGCCGCTGTCTTGCTGGTTTCCCAGGCCAGCGCGGAGCCGCTGCGCGGCGACAATTTCATCGAGGTCATGAAGGGCAATACGCTCTCGGGCCAGAGCCAGATGGGCGTCAACTACAACATCTATTTCCTGCCCGGCGGCGAGGTGAGCTACCAGGATGCCGGCGGCCGCGTCGACAAGGGCGCCTGGTCGATCGACCCCGACGGCGATGTCTGCATCAAGTGGCACGCGCCCAGCAACCTGGCCAACGACTGCTACAAGGTCGATGTCAACGGCACCAAGGTCTCCTGGCAGGGCAAGACCGGCACCGGCCATGCGGGCTTGCGCGGCGAGGTCGTGCCGATGACCATGGCCAAGTCGCAGTAACCGAGACGCGCCCGTTCGAGGCGCGACCCCGCGACCGCCGAATGAAGAAGGCTCCGCGTCGCCGACGCGGAGCCTCTTTCATGCCCGGCTGAAGAAGCCGGCCTATTCGGTCTTGAAGCCGCCGATGAAATCGCGCTTGCCCAGTTCCACGCCGGCATGGCGCAGGATGTCGTAGGCCGTGCTCGCGTGGAAGAAGAAGTTCGGCAGCGCGAAATGGAGCAGGTAGGGCTGGCCCTTGAAGGTGCGCGGCTGGCCGCCGATCGGGATCGTGATCTCCCGGCCCTCCGAACCGTCGATCTGGGCGGGGGTCAGCGTCTTGATGAAGGCTGAGGTCTTGGCGATACGCTGCTCCAGTGCCTCGAAGCTTGCCTCCTCGTCGGGATATTTCGGCACCTCGACGCCGGCGAGCCGCGCCGGGACGCCCTTCGCGAAATCGGCCGCGATCTGCACCTGGCGCGTGAAGGGGAACATATCGGGATAGAGCCGCATGCCGAGCAGCACGGCGGGCTCGATCTTGCGCATGCTGGCATGGGCGGCTGTCTTCCTGAGGATGGCGGCCAGCGCGTCGAGCGTATGCAGGAAGACAGGCACGGAGGCCTGGTACATCGAGATGGTCATGGGGCGGTTCACCGTTGTTCGGGATTGTTGATGGGCGGGGTCGAACTCATGGGCTGGGCGGAGCGAACTCGTAGCGCTCGATATAGGGATAGGTCTGGCGCGCCCAGAGCTCGATGAACTGGATCCACTGGCCGGCGGTGGCGGCATCCTCGCCGGGGACGGGATCGTCCATGCGCTTGCGCTCGATGTCCAGGATCGTATCGCCCTTGAGCCAGGTATAGCCGTCGGGGCCCTGCGTGGCGCCGCCATGGAGCTGCCGGTCCTGCTCGTCCTTGTAGACCTCGTGGCCGGCCCGCCAGCCGTCGGCTTCGAGCCGCGCGCGCAGGTCTTCGTCGAGCGCATCGATCTCGGCGACGCTCATCTTGTCGGGCGAGGTGCCGATCGAGATGCCCTGGACATGGGCCCGATCGTTGCTGTCGAAGCTGATGAAATAGTAGCGGCAGCCCTTGAGCGTGATGGCGCCGCCGGGGATCTGGAAATCGAACACCACGCCATCGGCGATCGGCGTGCCCGGGCCCGACGGGTTCTCGAGCACATTCACCTTGAGGCTCGATTGCCTGACGATCTCCTCGGTGGTCATGCCCGGGGCGGCGACGAGCACGCCCTTGGAGCCGCCGCGCAGGAGCGCGCGCAACGATCGGGCCGCCTCGGGCCCGAAGAAATCGTCATTGATCGCGGCCGGGATCGCCAGGGCCAGCCCGGCGATGAAGATCCCCCAGATCACCCAGACGACGGCCGTTTGATGCGCGGCCAGCGTCTTGACCAGCCCCACCTCGCTGTTGCCGATGGCGCCTTGTCCCGCCAGGAAGATCTTCAGCAGCAGCGGGATGACGGAGAAGCCGAAGGCCAGGAACAGGCCGAAGATCAGGATCTTCGCCCCCAGCATGAGGGTCGGGTCCTTGAGCGGCCGTCCGCCCGTGACGATATTGCCGCCGATCGCGAAGAGGATCATCGCGGCGAACAGCGCGCCGCTGATGATCGCGTGGGTTCTCAGGCTGAACATCGAAGCCGCCCCTGTGGCCCCCGGGCCAGCCGGCACTGGCGAGGGCTCCCGCCAGTCTAGCCTGTTTTCCTCAGGCTTGCCTCGATCAGCGCGTCGGCCGCTGCCGCGACCGAACCGCCCGGGCCCCCCGGGCCGAAGATCTGGCTCGAGGCGAAGGTGCCCTCGATCAGCAACAGCAGCCCGTCCGCCAGGACCGCAGGCCGGACGGCTCCCATGGCTTCCGCCATCTCTGTCAGGCGGCGGCGCAGCTCGCGCTTATGCGGGTCGGAGACGGAGCGTGCCGGGTGGCTGCGGTCGGGATATTCGATCGCGGCGTTGGTGAGCCCGCAGCCGCGATAACCCGACTGGGTCGCGCGCTCGCCGAGCACCTTCAGATAGGCCAGGATCTGCGCGCGCGGATTGCCGGGATGGGCCGCCACCGCCGCATCGAAGCGGCGCCAGAATTCGGCCTCGTAGCCGCGCAGATAGTCGGCCGCCAGCTCGTCCTTGGAGGGGAAGCTGCGATAGAGGCTGGGCTTGGTCACGCCGGCCTGGGTCACGATCTCCTCGACGCCCACCGCGCGGATGCCCTCGCGGTAGAACAGCTCGCGGGCGCTCTGGCGAATCCGGTCGACGGCGCGCAAGGGCGGGGTCTCCGCGGCAGGGGTGGTCCGGGAGCGGGCGGTTTTCCTGGTTTTCTTCGTCGTGCGCGACAAGGGGCTTGACCATGTTACCGATCGGTACGTATAACCAGCCGTCAACCCGTACCGATCGGTAACATGAGTATAGCCCTGCCGCGTCCCTTCGGCCAGCGATATGCGTTCATCGTGGTCGGGGTCATTTTCCTCTCGCTCCTGGCCTCGGCCGGTCTGCGCGCGGCGCCGGGCGTATTGATGGTGCCGCTGGAGGGCGCCTTCGGCTGGAGCCGGGCCACGATCTCGAGCTCGGCCGCGCTCGGCATCTTCCTCTACGGCATGGTGGGGCCTTTCGCGGCCGCGATCATGCAGCGCTTCGGCATCAAGCGCACGCTGATGGGCGCGCTGGCGCTGATGAGCGTCTCCACGGCCTCGAGCTATTTCATGACGGAGCCCTGGCAACTCGTCCTGAGCTGGGGCGTCTTCTCCGGCCTCGGCAGCGGCTGCGTCACGGCCGTCATGGGCGCCGCGATCGTCAATCGCTGGTTCATCACCAACCGCGGCCTGGTCATGGGGCTGCTCACCGCCAGCACCGCGACCGGCACGCTGATCTTCCTGCCGGGCCTCGCCGCCATCGCCGAATATTCGGGCTGGCAATATGTCGTGCTGACGATCGCGCTCTGCCTGGCGGCGCTCATCCCGGTCGTGCTCTGGCTGTTGCCGGAGAAGCCTGCGGATATCGGCCTGACCCCCTACGGCGCGCCGCCCGGCCATGTCGTTCCGTCCCTGCCGAAGCGCAACGTGGTCGAGGCGGCGATCGGCGGCCTGGTGCGCGGCCTCGGCGACAAGAATTTCTGGCTCCTCGCCGGCACCTTCTTCGTCTGCGGCTTCACCACCAACGGGCTGGTAGGCACGCATATGATCTCGCTCTGCTCGGATCACGGCATGCCCGAGGTGCAGGCGGCGAGCCTCTTGGCGATGATGGGCGTGTTCGACCTGATCGGCACGACCGCGTCCGGCTGGCTTACCGACCGTTTCGACCCGCGCAAGCTGCTCTTCATGTATTACGGGCTGCGCGGCCTGTCGCTGATCTACCTGCCCTATGCCGATTTTTCGTTCTACGGCCTCTCGATCTTCGCAATCTTCTACGGGCTCGACTGGATCGCGACCGTGCCGCCGACCCTGCGGCTCACGAACGAATGCTTCGGCGACCAGGAAGCGCCGGTCATGTTCGGCTGGATCCTGGCCGCCCACCAGATCGGCGCCGCCTCGGCCACCTTCTTCGCCGGCATGATGCGCACGATCGAGGGCCGCTATCTCGAAGCCTTCGTCATCGCCGGCACCACGGGCCTGATCGCGGCCGGCATGGCGCTTTTCGTCGGACGCAGCGGCAAACGGGCGCCTGTCGCCGCTTGATGGGCCCCTCAGCCTTCGATTGTCTCGCGGCCGTGCCGAACCGCCTCGTGTGCTTCGGCGATCGAACGGTCCATGATCGCCAGGATCTCGTCGGCCAGCGCCTCGTCGACCAGGAGGCCCGGCTTGAATTGCAGGACACTTGGGTCAAAAGTCGAGAAGATCGCCCATATCCCGTTGCGGTAGAGCGACCGCATGACGGGATTGGCGCCCTTGGGCCGCGGAAACTCCAGGCCGAAGATCAGGCCATTCTGGCGGATGCCGGTGAAGAAATCGGGATGGCGGACGCGGATCTCGTCGAGGCCGGTGCGGAACTGGGCGGCCCGCGCCCGTATGTTCGCCCTGACCTCGGGCCGCTGGGTGATCTCCAGCACCTTCAAGGCGACCACGCAAGCGATCTCCGAGCCACCGCCGGTCGAGATATGGGCGAAGCCGTCTTCCTTGAGCCAGCCACCCGCGCGCTCGTTCATGATCGCGCAGCCGAGCGGGAAGATGCCGCCACCGATGCCCTTGGCGACGACGATGATATCGGGCACGACGCCACATTTGACGGCGGCCCACATCTCGCCTGTCCGCATCATCCCGGCCTGGACCTCGTCGGCGATATAGAGCGCGCCATGGCGCTCGCAGAGCGCCTTCACGCCGGGCAGATAGTCTTCATGCGGCATGAGGAAGCCATAGGTGGCCGGAATGGTTTCGAGGATGACGGCCGCCACGTCTCCTCCGGCGAGGGCCCGCTCCATCGCGCCCAGATCGTTGAAGGGCACGTTGACGAATTCCTCGGGCCGCGCGATCAGGAAGCGCCCGGTGAACCGCTCGTCGCCGGCACAGACCGAGAGGCCCGTGCTGCCGTGATAGGACTTGAAGGCCGAGACGATTTTGCGCCGCCCGGTCGCATAGCGCGCGCTCTTGATCGCGATGTCGGAGGCCTCGCTGCCGCTGGCGCCATAGACGGTGTAGATCAGCGAGTCGGGGCTTGCCTCATGCAGGGCCTCGGCCAGCGCGGTACGGCAGAGGCTCGGGAAATGATGATTGCCCATGTCGAAATGATTGAGCCCCTCCTTGAGGGTCTCGACCAGCTCGGGATTGAGGTGCCCGAGGTTGAAATTGCCGCCATTCAGATGCAGGTCGATGAGGCGTTTGCCCGAATAGTCGTAGAGGAAATAGCCCTCGCGGCGATCGATGATGAAATCGATGCCGACATCCTGCCAGAACTGCGTCTTGGCGGGATTCCAGTAGGCCGCCGACTTCGACAGGGCCTCGCGCTTCGAGGCGAAGCGGCCATGGATGAAGTTCATCGCGGTTCGACCTTTGGCAGTGTTTCCGACGGCCGCCGTGGTTGCTACCAGGTGCAGAGGCCGGCGCAGAGATTGATCGCCTGGCCGGTGATGTAGCGGCCCTCGTCGCTGGCCAGGAACAGAGCCAGATCGGCCGCAGAACTGGCGGGCAGCAGCGCCCCCATCATGTTGGTCCGCATTGTGCTGTCGTAATAGCGGCCGCTTTCCTGCCCCGTCTCGCCCGCGATCTTGTCGAGGATGTTGTGCGCCAGCGGGGTCTCGATCCAGCCGGGACAGATCGCATTCACCCGGATCTGGGCCTTGCCGACCTCGGCCGCGAGGCAGCGCATGAAGCCGATCACGCCGTGCTTCGAGCTGTTATAGGCGGTCCATTCCGCGTCGGCGGTCTTGCCGTTGGTCGAGGCGTTGAAGATGACGGAGCCGCCCTTGTTGGCGGCGAGCATCGCGGGCAAGGTGTATTTCGAGACCAGGAACGGTGCCTTGAGATTGACCGCCATGGTCCAATCCCACATCGCCTCGGTCATATCGACGACCTTCGCCGAATCGACGACACCGGCATTGTTGACGACGATATCGAGGCCGCCGAGGCCTTCGATGGCGGCGGCGCACATGGCCCGGATCTCCTCGCCGACAGCGAGATCGGCCGCCACGGCGAAGGCCTTGCCGCCGGCCTTGTTGATGGCGGCGATGGTTTCGGCGGCCCGTTTATGGCTGCGGGCATGGACCGCAACGATGGCACCCTCGCGCGCGAAACTCTCCGCCATCGCGCGGCCCATGCCGCTGGCGGCACCCGTCACCAATGCGCGCTTGCCTGCCAATCTCTGTGCCATGGCGTTCCTCCTGGCGGGATGACCCCGATACCTAGCCGCGTATGCGGAGGTTGTCGGGATCGTAGGGCGATTTCAGATAGGCCCTGGCGGCGACCCTGTGCGTTCGCACCTCGAGCTCGTATGTGCTGCGGGTCAGGTCGGCGGCGCCCTCGATGTTGACATAGCCGAGGCCGACCGCACGATCGAAGGTGAAGCCAAAGCCGCCCGAGGCCAGGTAGCCGACCTGCTTGCCGTCGCGGTAGATGGTCTCGCGGCCATAGAGCAACGTCTCGGGGTCCTCGGCGACGAAGGCGACGAGCCGGCGAGCAACGCCTGTCTCCTTCTGGCGCAGCAGCGCATCCCGGCCGACGAATTCCGGCTTGTCCAAGGCCACGGCGAAACCGAGGCCTGCTTCGAAGGGAGTGTAGTCGGGACTGATTTCCGCTGCCCAGACCCGGCGTGCCTTCTCCATGCGCAGGGAATCGAGCGCACGATAGCCGCCATGCCGCAGTCCGTGAGCGGCACCGGCCGCGACCAGGGCGTCGTGAACGCGGACCATGTATTCGCACGGAATGAAGAGCTCCCAGCCCCGCTCGCCCGCGAACCCCACGCGCAAGGCCAGGGTCGGCGAGCCGTTCAGAAACAGTTCCCGTGCGGTGCCGTAGGGGAAGGCGGCATCGGAGACGTCTTCCTCGGCGACCTGGGCCAGCACGTCGCGGGACTTGGGTCCCATCAGCGAGAGGCAGCCATAGGCCGAGGTTACATCCATCAGATGCGCATCGGCGCCGGCGAGGCCGTTCCTCAGCGTCACGAAATCGCGCGTGGCGAAGCCCGTGCCGGTAACGATGAAGAAGGACCCGTCGCGGCGCCGCGTGACGGTCAGGTCGGCTTCGATGCCGCCGCGGCGGTTGAGAACCTGCGTATAGGTCACCGACCCCGCTTCCGGCTTCAGATGAGCCGCACAGAGCCGGTCCAGGCTCGCGGCGGCATCGCGGCCGGAGAGATGGAACTTCGCGAACGGGCTCTGGTCGAAAAGGGCGACCGCCTCGCGGCAGGCGCGGTGCTCGGCCGCCACATGCGGAAACCAGTTGGGCCTTTCGAACGTATAGATATCGCGCGGCTCGACGCCTTTGGGCGCGAACCAGTTGGCGCGCTCCCATCCGAACTTGGCGCCGAAGCAGGCGCCGCGCTCCTGGAGCAGATGGTGAACCGCGCTGCGCCGGAGGGGCCGGCCCGCCTGGAACTCGAGGTGGGGCCAGAGCATGGCGAAATGATGCGCCTGGCCCTCGAGGCCGCGGGCCAGAATCTGCTGCCGCGAGCGGTGAAAGGCACCGAAGCGACGGATGTCGGCTGGCCACAGGTCGAAGGGCGGTTCGCCTTCGAGGATCCAATGCGCCATGGCCATGCCGGCGCCGCCGGCCGAGGCGATACCGAAGGCATTGAACCCGGCCGCGACGAAGAAGCGATCCACCTCGGGGGCCTCGCCGAGGATGAACATCCCGTCCTCGGTGAAGGATTCGACCCCGTTGAACCAGCGCTTGATGCCGGCTTTCTCCAGCGACGGAAAACGATAGGCGACCGCGGCCATCCTCGGTTCGAACTGGGCGATGTTCTCGGGCATGAGCTTGAACTCATGCCCTTCGGGAATCGGATCCTCGAGATAGGGAATCGGGTCGAATTCGTATTGGCCGACGATCAACCCGCCCACCTCCTCCTTGAAATAGAGCTTGTTGTCGGTGTCGCGGATCGTCGGGAAGTTGCGCCGCAGGCCCTCGATCTTCTCGGTCACGAAATATTGGTGATGCGAGGGCTGCAGCGGCACGTTCACGCCGGCCATGCGACCGATCTCGCGTGCCCAGATGCCCCCGCAATTGACCAGGGTCTCGCAGCGAATGGCGCCCTGATCGGTCACGACGGCCGACACGCTGCCGCGTTCGAGCGCGATCCCCGTCACCTTGACATGCTCGAAGAGGCGCGCGCCCTTCATGCGGGCCCCCTTGGCCAGGGCCAGCGCGATGTCGGAGGGATTGCCGATCCCGTCATCGGCAACGAAGGCCGCGCAAACGAGATCCTCGACGGTCATGGTCGGCACCATGCGCCGGATCTCGTCGGGGCCGACGAACTCGAACGGAATGCCGAAGGAACGCGCGCGGGTCGCGGCGACCTCGTATTCGGCGCGTCGCTCCTGGCTCGAGGCCAAGCGCAGCGAGCCGTTGCGGAACCAGCCGGTGGCCTGTCCGGTTTCCGCCTCCAACCGCTCGTAGAGCTTGACGGATTCGCGCAGCAGCCGGGTGACGTTGGCGTTCTGGCGCAGCTGGCCGATGCCACCGGCCGCGTGCCAGGTCGAGCCGGAGGTGAGCCGATGACGCTCGAGCAGGACCACGTCGCGGCAGCCCATCTGCGCCAGATGGTAGGCGACCGAGCAGCCGATCACGCCGCCGCCGATGATGACCACCTGAGCTTGTGTTGGCAGCGCCGCCGTCATTCACCCCTCCCCGCATGGGCCCGGCAATATGGCCCGCTAGGGCCGAGCACGGCGGAGCGCCGCCGCGACGGTTCGCGTTCTTGGCATATGCCGGACAATATGTGGCATATGACACTCTTTTTCGTGCTTTATGCAACATAATTAGCGCACGATGCCACAATCCGCCCTGCCAAGTGGCTGGGCTGGGCCGAGAAAATGAGGATTCGAAGGATCGGCTTGAGGGCGATCGGTGCCGGATTGCGGGGGCGTTTCCCGTCAGGGCGCCACGTCGATCATCACGCCCGCCTGACGCAGGGCCGCGCCCAGTTCTCCGTCCGGCGCGCGATCCACGATCATCACGTGGATATCCTTGATGTCGCAAAACTTCTCGAGGCTCGCCTGATAGAACTTCGAGTGATCGACCATCATGACCACCCGGCGCGATTGCGCGATCATGATGCGCATGACCCAGGCGGTGCGCGGATCGATCTCCATGGCACCGTCGGGGGTGATGCCGTCGACCGTGACGAAGGCCGCATCGGCGTGGAACTTCTTCAGGTATTCGGTCGTGTCGTGGCCCCAGACAAAGCCTTCGGTGTAGTCGACCTGCCCCGGCGCCAAGATCGTGCGGATCGAGGGATTCGATGCCAGCGCGATCGAGCCGGGCAGGTTGTTGGTGATGACGGTGATCTTCTTCTCGAAGTTCTGCAGCACCTGCGCCAGCAGCAGCGACGTCGAGCCCGAGCACATGAAGATGACCTCATGCTCGTTGATGAAATCGGCCGAGCGCAAGGCCACCCTCTGCCGCTCCTTGATCATGCGCTGCGAGCGGGCCTCGAGATTGGTCTCTAGCCCGATGGGCGTGAAGGTGGCGCCGCCGCCATATCGCCGATGCAGCCGGCCGGTGCGGTTGAGCTCTTGAAAGTCGCGTCGGATCGTCTCGCGCGACACACCCAAGGTCTCCGCCAGATCGCGGATCAGGATGGACGGATTGGTGCTGATCTCGGCGATCAGCCGCTTATGCCGCTCGCTCTTCTTTGACGACATTGAGGCTCCCGTTCGGATCCGGCGTTGCGGCCCGATTGCGTCAAAGCCATGCCACAAACGGGGACTGCCGCCAACTGGCAATCCCAGGCGCATCGTCGCGCGCCACACCGAAATTCGTAAGTTTTCTCAGCCCATTACATGGAGTGAGGCACAATCCATTATGCAATAATGTGGCATATGAGAAAGAGAATTGTTGCATATGCCTAATTACGGCCCCTATCATCGCGGCAATCGAAGGCGCGACGCCAACGAACAAGGCCATCTCGAAGCGCGCCTCGGCAGGGAAAGCCGGCTCCGAAAGCCGGCAGACAGAGGGAGGAGGCGATGGCGGGGCATTGGCATAAGACGGCCGGGCTGAGGCGGCTTCTGGGCGCCCTGGCTCTGGGAACGGCGATGGCGACCGCGGCGGTCGCCAAGGCCGAGGACACGATCGATATCGGCTTCAACGCGCCGCTGTCGGGTCCCGCGGCCGGCTGGGGTCTGCCGGGGCTGACCGGCATCAATCTCCTGGTCGACGGAATCAATGCCGAAGGCGGGCTCGATGTCGGCGGCAAGCGCTACAAGCTCGTCGTCCATCAGTTCGACAACGAGTATGTGCCGTCGAAGGCGCTCCAGGGTGCGCGCCAACTGGTGCTCGAGCACAATGTGAAAATCATCCTCGATGTCGGCGGCTCGACCGGCGACGCGCAGCTGCCGTTCCTGACCGAGCACAAGGTCTTCTATGCGCCGGAAGCAACGGCGGACATCAATCCGAACCGCCCCTACATCATCTCCGGCGCCGACTATTTCCCGCGCGGCGAGATGATGCGGATGGCCTATATCCATCAGATCTATCCTCAGGCCAAGCGCTACGCCGTCGTCTCGCAGCAGGACGCGACCTCGCTGGTCGGGCAGGCCTGGGAAGTCGGCGCGGCCAAGGCCGTCGGGCTGGATGTGGTCTATGACGAGTTCTACGCTCCGGATACCACCGATTTCGCGCCGGTCGTGACGGCGATCCTCGCGACCAAACCCGACATCGTCAGCCTGTCGATCAGCTGGCCGGATTTCATTCCCCTGCTGCTGGAGCAGCTCTATCAGCAGGGTTTCAAGGGCATCGTCGCGGCGAACTACATCGAGCCCGAGCAGGCGCTGCAGCGTGTGCCTGCCGACTGGCTCCAGCAGGTCAAGGCCATCGATTCCTATCCTCTCTTCGACGATCCCTGGTGGGGCGACCCTTCGGCCCAGCATGACTTCACCGCGAAATGGATCGCGCGCTACGGCCCCGGCGCACCTGAAGACCTGAAGCGGCCAATGAACGGCATCGACTGGCTCTATACCCCCATGCTGCAGGCCTATCTCGCCGCGGTGCAGAAGGCGGGCAGCGTCGATCCCGACAAAGTGCTGGCCGCTTTCCGCAGCCTAACCACGATCTCGACGATCCAGGGGCCGACGGCTGTCACCGGCGAGGAGATGTGGGGCGAGAAGAACATGATCTCGCCGCTGGTGCCGAACAACGAGTTCCGGGCCGATTGCAGCTGCAAGCGGGTCCAGTCGCTGACCCGCTTCGAGACCTGGTTCGCCCAGCACAAGGATGCCGTGCTTGCCGAGGTCCGCCGTCGGAATCAGATGTGGGATCAGCGGCAATAGACGATCATAGTGGTTTGACGGAACCGTTCCGTTCGCCGTTGCCGGTCCGGGCCCGCTGCTCTGCGAGGAGCGGCGGGCTTGGCAACCCGTCCGCGAAGGCGCCGTAGCAAGAGGTTCCCGGGATGGATCTTGCGACCTTCGTGCAGACCTTCGCCAATGCGGTGATCTCAAGCTCGATCTACGCGCTGGTTGCGGTCGGCCTGGCCCTGTCGTTCGGCGTCATGAAGATGGCGAACTTCGCCCATGGCGAGTTCTTCATGGCGGGGGCCTATGTCGTCTATGTCCTCTATGCCCTTGCGGGCTATCCCTTCGTTCTCGCCGTGCTCTGCGCCGTGCCGGTCGTGGCCTTGATGGGCCTGGCGGCGGAGCGGCTGATCTTCCGGCCGACGCGCGACAATCTGTTGGCCGGCTTCATGGCAACGGCGGGCCTCTCCTTCATCCTTCAGGTCCTGGCGGGGCGGATCTGGGGTGTCGGGCTGATGAAAAAGATCCCGACGCCGATCATGGGTGCAGTCGATGTCGCCGGCGCCCATATCGGCTCGCAGCGCCTCGTCATCCTGCCGGTCGCGATCCTGACGCTGGTTGCCCTCTGGCTGTTCCTGAACCGGACGCGCCAGGGCAAGGCCTTGCGCGCCGCGGCCCAGAAGCCCGAGGCGGCCGCGCTCCAGGGGATCAATCTCAACCGCATGTCGGCGCTGGCCATGACCATCGCCGGCGCTTCGGCGGGCCTCGCCGGCGCCCTGATGGCGCCCGTCACCCCGGTGACACCCTATATGGGCCACAGCGTGATCCTGATGGCCTTCGTGGTCGTGGTGCTGGGCGGCATGGCCAGCATCCAGGGCGCGATGATCGCGGCCGTGGTGCTGGGCTTCGTCATTACCTTCTGCACCACGCTGTTCGACGGCGTGATCGCCACCATGGTCGGCGTCGGCATCATGGCACTGGTCCTGGTGGTGCGGCCGCAAGGCCTCATGGGACGCGAGACCGTGTGATGGCGGTGGAACGGGTGGCGACCCAAGTGACGACCCGCCCCGCGGCCGCGCGCCGCTACGCCCGCCCGATGGGGCTGGTGATGGCCGGCGTCGCGGCGGTTTTCGCGATCGGCGCTCCCTTCGTCCTGCCGACCTACACGGTCGAGCTCGTCATCCTCTTCTTCATGAACTTGGTTCTGGTCGTCAGCTACCGCCTGATCACCACCACGGGCGATTGGGGCCTCGCCCATGTGGTGATGATGGGAGCGGGCGGTTACTCGGCGGCCCTCCTTGCCAAGGGGCTCGACCTCCCGGTCTGGCTGACCGTACCCCTGGCGGGTTTCATCGCCGCCGCGGTCGCCGGCCTCATTAGTGTGCCGCTCCTGCGCACCCGCGCCTTCGGCTACTTCATCGCCTCCTTCGCGCTGGGCGAGCTGCTGCGACTGTTCTGGATCCGATTGGACGTACCCTTCGGCGGCATCCGCGGTCTGATCAACATTCCCGAGGGCGAGCTCTTCGGCCATTCGCTGTTCGAGACGGTTCCCTACTATTTCTTCGCCTTGTTCGTCGCGTTCGTCTGCGTCGGCATCATGTATCAGCTCGACCGGTCCCGGCTCGGCATGACCTGGAAGGCGCTTTATTCCGACCCGGCGCTCGCCGAATGCGTCGGGATCGACATGACCCACTACCGCCGCTCGGCTTTCATGATCGGCAGCGGCTTTGCTGGCGTGGCGGGCGCGATGCTGGCCCACCGCATGGGTGCCATCGATCCGAAGAATTTCGATCTCGTCACCATGCTCTACCTGATCATCTGGGTGGTGGTGGGCGGCACGCAGAGCTTCTGGGGTGCCGCCGTCGGACTCCTCGTCATGACCTTCGTGTTCGAGCTGACGCGGCCGCTGTTGGAGTGGCGCCCGCTGATCTTCGGTGTGGTGCTGATCTTCTTCCTCATCTTCCTGCCGGGCGGGCTGGAATCGCTGGCCGGGCGGCTCAGCGCCCTCGCCCGCTCCTTTAAGCGAGGCGCCTCATGAGCGCCCAGCTCAGCGTCACTGGTCTCACCAAGCGCTTCGGCGGCCTGGTCGCGGTCGATGCGCTGGATCTCGCGGTCGAGAAGGGCGCCATCCATGGTCTGATCGGCCCCAACGGGGCCGGCAAGACAACGCTGTTCTCGATGATCAGCGGAACCCTGCCCGTCAGCGCCGGCAGGGTCGAGTTCGAGGGGACGGACGTCACGGGGCTGCCGCCGCACCGGACGGTGAGCTGCGGCATGGTGCGGACCTTCCAGCGCAGCGCCGTGTTCCACCATTTCACGGTGATCGAAAACCTGCTGCTGGGAACGCACCTGCTGGCGCGGCCGACGGTACTGGGCTCGCTCTTCGGCCCCCATCGCCGTTTCAGCCCGGCCGATCTCGAGGCCGCGGACGAAACGCTCGCCTTTATCGGACTGGCCGATTACCGCGATGCGGCTGCGGAGACCTTGCCGCTTGGCCATCAACGCTCGCTCGGCATCGGCATCGCGCTCGCCGCCAAGCCCAGGCTGCTGATGCTGGACGAGCCGGCTGCCGGCATGAACCGCACGGAATCGGAAACGTTGATGCAGCTGATCCGCGACGTACGCGATCGGCTCGGTGCCACCGTCCTGCTGGTCGAGCACGACATGCAGACGGTGATGGGGCTCTGCGAGCGCATCACGGTTCTCAATTTCGGCCGCAAGCTCGCCGAGGGCAGCCCGGTCGAGATCGCCGCCAATCCGGCTGTGATCGAGGCCTATCTCGGTCTTGACGAGGACGCACAGAGAGTAGCGGCTCATGCTTGAGGTGCGTGATCTCGTCGCTGACTACGATAAGACCGCGGTCGTGCGCGGCATCTCCTTCGATGTCCGCGCCGGCGAGATCGTCAGCCTGATCGGGGCCAATGGCGCCGGCAAGACCACGACCCTGCGTACCCTCACCGGGTTGAAGCAGCTGCGCTCCGGCTCCGTGCGGTTGGAGGGCAAGGCGATCGAGGGCCTGGCAGCCCACCATATCGCCGGCCTCGGCCTTGCTCACGTGCCCGAGGGTCGCGAGATCTTCCCATTCATGACGGTGCTGGAAAATCTCGAGATGGGCGGCTATCTCAACCGCGATAGGGCCTCGTTGGCGCGCAATCTCGAAGCGGTGTTCGAGCGTTTCCCCATCCTTCGTCGTCGGCAGCGCCAGCTCGCAGGTTCGATGAGCGGAGGCGAGCAGCAGATGCTGGCTATCGGCCGCGCCTTGATGGGCAATCCCAAGCTCCTGGTGCTGGACGAGCCTTCGCTCGGGCTGTCGCCCGTGATGTGCCAGGAGATCGTACGGGTCCTGAACGAGCTGCGGGCCGCTGGGCGTACCATCATCCTGGTCGAGCAAAACGCCCGTATGGCGCTCCGGCTGGCGGACCACGCTTACGTGCTCGACCGCGGCCGGATCGTGCTCGAGGGCAAGGGCCGCGAGCTTCTCGACGATCCCAGCGTGCGGACCGCCTATCTCGGTCTCGCGCCGGCCTCGTCGTAGAAAGGGCGTTCAATGATGGATCCGGATTCATCAGGACTGCCCCGGCCGCTCTACAACGCTCTCGAGCGCGAGGCGCAGGGGCTGATCGCACGTTACGATTTTTCCGAGCAGGCGCGCGCCTCCCTGCTGCATCAGTCGGAAAACACCATGTTCCTGGTGCGTGACCCGGCACGCCCGGAGCCCGCCGTGCTGCGGGTCCATTCGCAGAACCTGGCCTACCACACGGCGCCCTCGATCGCGTCCGAGCTGATGTGGATGCAGGCGCTCCGCCACGACGCGGACGTCATCGCGCCCGAGCCGATTCCCGCCAAGGACGGAACTCTGGTGCAGCTTCTGACGGCACCCGATCTCGACAAGCCCCGCCACGCGGTCATGTTTACCTTTCTCACCGGCAGCGAACCGCCGCCGGACACGCTGGTCGAGGGTTTCGAGAGGCTGGGCGAGATCACGGCGCGGATGCATCGCCACGCCCGAGCCTGGACAGTGCCCCGGATTTTTTCCCGCCACGCCTGGGATTTCGACGCCTCGCTGGGCGCGCATCCGCTCTGGGGCCGGTGGCAAGAGGGCATGGGCGTCGATGGGGACGCGCTGAAGCTGCTGTCGCGGCTGGCGGGTGTCCTCAAGCGCCGGCTCGATCGCATCGGCACGGCGCGCGAGGTGTTCGGCCTGATCCATGCCGATATGCGCCTGGCCAACATCCTGGTGGAGAACGATACCAGCAAGGTGATCGATTTCGACGATTGCGGCTTCAGCTGGTACATCTACGACCTCGCCACGGCGCTCTCCTTCCTGGAGGAGGAGCCGATCGTTCCGCCGCTGATCGCCTCCTGGCTCAAGGGTTATCGCAAGGTCATGCCGCTGCAACGCGAGATCGTGGACGAGATTCCGACCTTCGTCATGTTTCGCCGCATGCTCGAGCTCGCCTGGCTGGGCACGCGGCAGCATCTCGAGTTCGCGCAAAGTCTCGGCGCCGGATTCGCGGCCGGAACCTGCCGTCTGGCACAGGATTATCTGCGCCGGTTCGGATAATCGCCCCAGGCCGGTTGGCCGGAAGACAGGTTCCCGGCTAAGGTGCAGGGCAGGATTATCGCCTCTCCGGCAACGTTACGGCCCATCCTTGTTCCATCTCAGCCATCTCCGCTATTTCTACGCCGTCGCCCAGACCCGCTCGATCCGCAAGGCCGCGGAATCGCTGCATGTGGCGCAGTCGGCCGTCAGCCGGCAGATCAAGAATCTCGAGGAAGAGCTGGGCGTGCCGCTGTTCGACCGCCATCCGCGCGGCGTGCGGCTGACCGATGCCGGGCAGATCCTGGCGAAATACGCGCAGCAGACCATGCTCAATCTCGATCGCATCCGCTCCGAGATCGACGATCTGCGGGCGCTGCGGCGCGGCACGGTCAAGATCTGCACCGTCGAGGCCGGGCTCATCGACATCCTGCCGCAGGTGATCCGCGATTTCCGGCGCCGCTATCCCGCGGTCAGCGTGACGCTGCTGACGCGCGGCAGCCAGGGCGTGGTCGACACCATCCTCAACGACGATGCGGATCTGGGGCTCGCCTTCAACGCGCCCTATCATCCCGATGTCGAGGCGGTCGCCACCCAGCCGCAGCGGCTCTATGCGGCGGTGGCGCCGGACCATGCGATCGCCGGCAAGAAGCAGGTCAAGCTGTCGGAGCTGAAGGCCTACCCGATCGCCTTGCCCGACACCTCCTTCGGCATCCGCCAGCTGGTGGACCAGATCCAGCAATCGGCGCAGCTCCGCATCGAGCCCGTGCTGACCACGGATTCGATCCAGATGCTGGTGAGCTTCGCACGGCTCGGCCTCGGCGTGGCGTTCCTGCCCTTCTTCGCCATCAAAGGCGAGATCAGGAACGAGCGTATCGCGGCGGTGCCGCTGGCCGATCATCCGGCCCGCAACGCCAATGCCGAGATCATCGTGCATAAGGGCCGCCAGCTGCCGATCCCGGCCGAGGAGTTCCTCGACGAGCTGAAGAAGGCGCTGCGGCTTCTCAAATAGCCGAGGGGCCGGCGCCGTCGGGAGGCTGGCGACCGTTCTCATTTCGGCAACGCCACATTCTGGAAATTGCGCTTGTGGCATCACCGGAGGCAGCCCTAGGGTTTCCGGCAGGGGGATCGGCGCGGGATAGTCCCGAACGGCGGCTGCCTGAAGTCCCGACTGTCCGGGTAGTCGCTTCATTCCTGCCCCGGTCCCCCATTCCTTTCGCCCAGCCACGGGACCCAAGCCAGATCCATGAACCAGCATCGCGCCCCAGACGCCCGCAAAGGGACGCCCGTCGAGAGCATCCGTTCGCCCTTCGACGGCAGTGAGGTCGGGCAGATGCCCGTCGCCAACGAGATCCAGATCGAGGCGGCGATCGTCCAGGCCGAGAAGAGCTTCCAGGTGATGCGCCGGCTGCCGCGGTTCGTGCGCTCCGACATCCTCGAGCGTACCGCCGTGATCATCGGCAACCGCAAGGAGGAGTTGGCCCGGTTGATCGCCCAGGAAGCGGGCAAGCCGCTCTTCGACGCGCGCGGCGAGGTCTCGCGCGCGGTCTTCAACCTGCGCAACGCGGCCGCGGAGGCGCGTGCCTTCGCCGGCAGCGAGGTGCCGCTGGATATGGATGGCGGCGTGTTCGAGTATCAGGGCACCCGCAGCGACGGCGGCGCCCTCGACCTCGCCAAGGCCGATCTCGAGCAGCTGGCGGGCCTGCGCCGGCGCCTCGGCCTCGCCCGCCGTTTTCCGATCGGGCCGATCCTGGCGATCGCTCCCTTCAACTTCCCGCTCAACCTCGTGGTGCACAAGGTGGCGCCGGCGCTCGCGGTGGGGAACAGCGTGGTGATCAAGCCCGCGCCCCAGACGCCGCTGACCTCGCTGAAGCTGGTGGAGGCGCTGGAGGAGGCGGGCCTGCCCAAGGGTGCCGTCTCGGTCGTGCATTGCCCGGTGGCGCTGGCCGAGACCATGGTCAAGGACGAGCGCTTCGCCATGGTGACCTTCACCGGCAGCGCCAAGGTCGGCTGGCACATCAAATCGATCGCCGGCCGCAAGAAGGTGGCGCTGGAGCTGGGCGGCAATGGTGCCGTCATCGTCGCGGCCGATGCCGATCTGGGCTATGCCGCCGCGCGCTGCGTGCGGGGCGGCATCGTCTATGGCGGTCAGTACTGCATCGGCGTGCAGCGCATCATGGTGCTGCGCTCCGTCTACGATGCCTTCCGGCAGAAGCTCCTGGAGCGGATCGCTTCCTGCAAGGTCGGCAATCCGCTGGAGGAGGGGATGGATGTCGGCCCCGTGATCGACAGCAGGTCGGCCGACCGGATCGAGAGCTGGATCAAGGCGGCGCGGGACGGCGGAGCCAAGATCATCGCCGGCGGCGTGCGGCATGGCAATGTCATCGCCCCCACCGTCATCGAAGGCACCAAGCCCGACATGCTGGTCGAATGCGAGGAGATCTTCGGGCCGGTGATGACCTTGAACCCGATCGATTCGATCGAGGAGGGCGTGCGCAAGGCCAATGACAGCCGCTACGGCCTCCAGGGCGGCCTCTTCACCAACGATCTCCGCGCGGCGCTGAGGGCGCTGGAGGATTGGGACGTAGGCGGGCTCATGATCAACGACGTGCCGATCTATCGCATCGACAACATGCCCTTCGGCGGCTGGAAGGAATCGGGCTTCGGGCGCGAGGGCACCCGCTTCGCGATGGAAGAGATGACCGACATCAAGTTCCTGGTGGTGAACTACAACTGATGCCGGAGGGGGCTCCCGCGGACGAGCCCGCGGGTGCTAGGCTTGGGACAGGTCGGGCGGAGATCCGGCAGGGCCGGGAGGAGAGACGCCATGCAGAACACCGTCTTCACGAATGTCCGCATCTTCGACGGGGTGAGCGACCGCCTCCAGCCGGGCGAGGTCGAGATCCAGGGCAACCGCATCCATGCCGTCGCCAAGGGCGGCGAGCGGCTCTCGCGCGACGGCAAGAGCGTGGTCGACGGCGGTGGCGCCACCCTGATGCCGGGCTTCGTCAACACCCACGGCCATCTGAGCTATCCGGCGGTGACGACGCTGGAGGAGATCGGCCGCATGCCGATCGAAGAGAACATGATGGAGGCGTCCTACAACGCCAGGACCGCGCTCGATTACGGCTTCACCGCCATCGTCAGCGGGGCCGCCGCCAAGCCGCGCCTCGACATCGTGCTGCGCAACGAGATCAATGCCGGCCGCATCCCGGGCCCCCGGATGCTCGCCACCTCGCCCGAGCTCACCGTCTCGGGCGGCCTTGCCGACGGCAATATGTGGGGCCGGCAGATCCCCGCCAACGGCCTCGTGGCCGACAGCCCCGACGGCTTCCGCCAGATCGTGCGCGCCATGGTCCGCGAGGGCGTGGACCTGATCAAGTTCAACAATTCCGGCGATTCCTTCTGCTATCCCAAGGTCGGCTCGATCACCAATCCGATGACGGAGGAGGAGGTGCGCGCCATCTGCGAGACGACGACCAATCTGGGTCGTAGGCTCGCCGCCCACGCCCATGCCGACAGCTCGGTCGCGCAATGCATCCAGTACGGGGTCGAGTTCATCTATCACGCGACCTTCGTGACCGATCGCACGATCGAGGCGCTGGAGAAGGTCAAGGACAAGCACTACGTCACGCCGGCCTTCGGGCTGCGCTACAACATGCATTTCGAAGGCGAGCCCTGGGGCATCACCCAGGAGATCTCGGAGCGCATCGGCAACAAGCGCGAGTTCGACGCCACCATCGAGAACATGACCAAGATGCGGGAAGCCGGCATCAAGGTGCTGCCCTTCGGCGATTACGGCTTCAAGATGATCCCGCTCGGCACCGACGCGCGCGACCTGCAGCATATGGTGAATTATTTCGGCTATGCGCCCTGGGAGGCCTTGCGCGCCGCCACGGCCTATGGCGGCGAGGCCTATGGGGTCGAGAAGCTGGGGCGGGTCAAGCCGGGATATCTCGCCGACCTGATCATGGTCGACGGCGATCCCCTGTCGAATCTCGCGCTGTTCCTCGATCGCGACCGCATCCTCATGATCATGAAGGACGGCCAATATCACAAGGCGCCGCCCCCGCCGCAGAGCCATCGCCACGCGGCCGTCGCCGAATAGGCGAAATCCCGGTCAAAGGATCGCGGCGTAGCCCTTGCCGGTGAGGTGGCGCTCGAAGGCGCCGTCATCGAGCTTCCGGCGCGCCTCGAGGAAGGCCTCGGCATCGCGGCCGCAGACGCGGCGGAATTCGCCCTGGGGCGTCTCGATGAGCTGCTGCAGGGCGGCCGCCACCTCCTCGGGCGTGCTGATCCGCTGCATCAGGTCGGGCGGCGCGGGGTTGTCCAGCCGGTTGCCATAGGGGGAGTTGGCCGGGATGCGGTCGTTGCGCTGCGCCTGCTTCTTGTTGCGGAAGGCGGTCGCGATGATGCCGGGCTCGAGGATGTTCACGGCCACGCCGAAGGGCGCCAGCTCGTAGCGCATCGCCTCGCTCATGGCCTCGAGCGCGAACTTGGTGGCGCAATAGCCGCCATAGATCGGG
This sequence comes from Hypericibacter adhaerens, assembly GCF_008728835.1. Classification (GTDB taxonomy): domain Bacteria; phylum Pseudomonadota; class Alphaproteobacteria; order Dongiales; family Dongiaceae; genus Hypericibacter; species Hypericibacter adhaerens. The sequence continues at coordinate 4,660,828 of NZ_CP042582.1, read as the reverse complement.
AGCGCCGCCTTGCCGATCGAGGAGCTGAGATTGACGATCTGGCCCGAGCCGCGCCGGCGCATGGCGGGCGCCACCGCCTGATAGACCCTGAGCGCCCCGATCACGTTGGTCTCGAGGGCGGCGCGGAAATCCGGGATGCGCAGCTCCTCCATCGAGCCCAGGCAGGGCACGCCGACATTGTTGACCAGCACGTCGGGCGCGCCGCGCCGCTCGATCAGCCCGCCCAGCCCGTCGCGCACCGAGCGGTCGTCGGTCACCTCCATCAGGATCCAGCTCGCATCGGGCCCGGCCGCGGCCGCCAGCCGGTCGGCGTCGGTCTGGCGCCGGACGGTGCCGGTGACGCGGTAGCCGGCCTTGGCCAGCCGCAAAACGGCCGCCTCCCCCAGGCCGGAGGAACAGCCGGTGATCAGAACATGCTTCATGGGAACCGCTCCGGGGTCAGGCCGTCTGGCGCCGCTCTTCGACGAAGGTCAGATGCTGCGAGACCACCGCGTCCTTGGCAAGCTCGGCGACGCTGCCTGCCGCGACGATCCGGCCCTTGTCCATGACATAGCCGCGGGTCGAGGCGCCGGTCGCGAACTTGAGGTTCTGCTCGACCAGCAGCACCGCCAGGTTCCGCTCCCGGGCGATACGGGCGATGAGGTCGCGGATCTGCTGGACGATCGAGGGCTGGATGCCCTCCGACGGCTCGTCCAGCAGCAGGAGCCGGGGCTGGGCCGCCAGCGCCCGGCCCAGCGCCAGCATCTGCTGCTCGCCGCCGCTGAGCGTGCCCGCGCGCTGGCCCAGCCGTTCCCGCAAGATCGGGAAATAACCGAAGACGCTGTCGTCCACCGGGCCGAAGCCGCTCCGGCCGCCGCCCGTGCCGCCGATCAGCGTCCCGCTGCGCAGGTTCTCGGCCACGGTCAGCTGCGGGAAGACCAGGCGGCCCTGGGGCACATAGGCCATGCCGCGGCGGGCGCGTTCATGGCTCGGCAGGCCGCTGACGTCCTGGCCGTCGAACAGGATGCGGCCGGCGCGGTTGGGCAGGATCCCCATCAGGCTGCGCATCAGCGTGGTCTTGCCCACGCCGTTGCGGCCGAGCAGGCAGACCACCTCCTGGCGGTCGACGGCGAGGCTCACCCCCTGGCAGATCAGGCTCTGGCCATAGGCGACCTCGACCTGGTCGAGCTCGAGCAGCATCAGGCCTCCTCGCCCAGATAGGCCTTGCGCACGGCGGCGTCGGCGGCGACTTCCTCGAAGCTGCCTTCCTTCATGACGCCGCCGCGGTTGAGCACGGTGACGCGGCTGTCGAGCCGGCGCACGAAGCTGATGTCGTGCTCGATGATGATGGCGGTGCGGTCCTTGAAGACCTCCTGGATCAGGTCGGCGGTCTCGGCGGTCTCGGCCACGGTCATGCCGGCCGTGGGCTCGTCCAGCAGCACGAGGCGCGGGTCGTTCAGCATCACGATCCCGATCTCCAGCCATTGCTTCTGCCCGTGCGACAGGCTGCCCGCCAGCTCGTCGCGGCGAGGGGCGAGGCGCACGCTGTCCAGCACGCGCTCGGCCCGCTCGGCGAGATCGGATTCGAGCCGGGTGGTGAAGAGCCGGCGGGCCCGGCGATGGCCGGTGCCGGCGACGATCAGGTTGTCCCAGACCGTCATCTCCTCGAACACGGAGGGCGCCTGGAACTTGCGGCCGATGCCGAGCCGGGTGATCTCATGCACCGGCAGGCGGCAGATGTCGCGGTCCTCGAAGCGGATCTCGCCCGAATCCGAGCGCAGCCGGCCCGTGATCAGATTGAAGAGCGTGGTCTTGCCGGCGCCGTTGGGCCCGATGATGCAGCGCAGCTCGCCCTTGCCGACCGTGAGGTTGAGGTCGGAGAAGATGGCGAGCCCGCCGAACCGCTTGTTGAGCTTGCGGATGTCGAGCATGGCGTCGGCGGTCATGCCACCAGCCCCCGCTTGCGCAGCCAGGCGCGCAGGCTCTCATGGCGCGCCAGGCCGACGATACCGCCCGGCCAGAACAGCACGACCAGGATGAAGAAGAGGCCGACCAGCAGGAGCCACAGCACCACGAAGGCGTCGGACAGCAGCGTCTGCAGATAGTTCACCAGGAGAGCCCCGATGAAGGCGCCGATCAGCGTGCCCCGCCCGCCGACCGCGACCCAGACCAGCACCGAGGCCGACATGGCGATGCCGATGAGGTCGGGCGAGATGAAGCCGATCGGCACATAGAGCACGCCGCTCAGCCCCGCCATGGCGCAGGCGATGGTGAAGATGATGAGCTTGATCTGCGGCACGTCGTAGCCGAGGAAGGCGGCGCGGTCCTCGTTCTCGCGGATGGCGCCGATGGCCCGCCCGAAATCGCTCTTCACCAGCCAGCGCGAGAAGGCGAGGCAGCCGACGCTGCCGATGACGGCGGTGTAGTAGGAGACGTTGGCGTCGTACCAGGAGATCTCCCACAAGCCCGGAATGCCGAGCTTCGGCTCGGGATAGCCGTAGAGCCCGTTCATGCCGCCGGTCAGGCTGCCATTGACGATGATGATCGAGTGCGCGGCACCGGTGAGCGCCAGTGTCACCACCCCGAAGAACACGCCCGAGACGCGCCCATAGAAGAGGAAATAGCCCATCACCAGCGCCAGCAGCGCCGGGAACAGCACGCCGCCCAGCATGGCGAGATAGGTGGCGCCGGCGAAGGGCAGGGCCTTGAGCAGGATCCCCATCGCGTAGGCGCCGGCGCCGAAGAAGATGGCATGGCCGAAATTGACCACGCCGCTGAAGCCCCAGATCAGGTCGAGGCTGAGCGCGAAGATGCCGAACACCAGGAACTTGCCCAGCAGCCCCACCTCGTAGTCGCTGGCGATGGCCGGGAAGACGAGCAGGAACAGCAGCACCGCCGAGGCGACGAGGCGGCCGGCGAGCGGCCGTGCGGGTGCCGGACGGATCGTCACGCTCGCCATGGCGTCAGCCCCGCGACCCGCCGGTCAGGCCCTGCGGCCGGACGCGGATCAGCACCACCGCGATGAGCACGACCAGGATCTGCGCCACGACGGGCCGCAGATAGAAGGAGAGCGCCGCCTCGGCGCCGCCGAAGGCGACACCGCCCGCGATCACGCCGTAGAGATGACCGATGCCGCCGATGATGACGACGATGAAGGCGCGGGAGAGATATTCGAGCCCCATCTCGGGATTGATGACGACGAGCGGGCTCATGATGGCGCCGGCGAAACCCACCATGGCGGCGGCGATGCCGAAGGCCCAGAGGTCGGTCGACTGGGTGTTGACGCCGAGGGCGCCCGCCATCGAGCGGTTGGCGATCACCATGCGGATGCGCAGGCCGAAATCGCTGCGAAAATAGAGCAGGAAGGTGAGAGCCACGATCGCCGCCGTCACCAGGATGATGAAGAGCCGGTAGGTCGGATAGCCGAAGCCGAAGATGTGGGTGCTGCCGGTGATGAGCGAGCCCGCCATCATCTGGCCCGAGCCGTAGATCAGCCGTACCACCTGCCGGATCACGATCGAGAGGCCCCAGGTCGCGAGCAGCGTGTCGAGCGGGCGGCGATAGAGCGGCTTGATGATGGTCTGCTGCGCCGCCATGCCGACCAGGCCGACCACGATCGGGGCCGCGGCGATGCCCCACCAGGGCGAGACGCCCCAGGCGGTCGCGGTGGCGACGCAATAGGCGCCCAGCATGAAGAACTCGCCATGGGCGAGGTTGATGATGCCGAGCATGCCGAAGATCACGGCCAGCCCCAGCGAGACCAGGATCAGGATGGTGGCGATGCTCAACCCGTTGAGCAACTGGATGAGGACAGGCTCCACGGGGGGATCACCTCGAGCGGCAGGCCGGCGGCATGCGGAGACAAATCGCGGGAGGGGCCGCGCGGCCCCTCCGGCTTTGGCAGGTCAGGAACGCGGACCTTAGCCCACGGAACATTCGGTCTTGGCGGCGACCTTACCGAAATCCTTCAGGATGGTGAAGCCGCCGTCCGCCCGCACCTCGGCGATGATCTGGTGCAGCGCCGCATGGTTCGACTTGCCGTCGATGCTGATCTCGCCCTGGGGCGCGTTGTAGGTGATGCCGCCCAGGGCATCGACCGTCTTCTCGATGTCGAAGGAGCCGGCCTTCTCCACCGCCAGCTTCCAGACCTGGACGCTGTCATAGAGGCCCTCGCCCATATTGTTGAGGATGGCGTCGGCGCCGTACTTCTTCTTGAAGGCGGCGACGAAGGCCTTGTTGACGGGGTTGTCCTGCTCCATCAGGTAGGAGACGGAGCAATGCATGCCCTTGCGCAGCTCGGGCTCGAAGGCCGGCACATACATCTCGTCCATCAGCGTCGCCGCGACCGCGGTGCCGTCGAAGCCGAAATCGTAATACTGCTTGAGGCAGGCGATCAGCCCGTTGCCGCCGATGAAGGGGAAGAACACGCTGGGCTTCGCCCCCTTGATGCGCTGGATGATCGAGGACCAGTCGCTCTGGTCGAACGGCACGAACTCCTTGCCCACCAGCTTGCCGCCATGCTGCGGCAGGAGGTTCTCGATATATTCGATCGAGACCTGCGGCCAGTTGTAGTCCTGGCCGACGCAGTAGAAGTTGGGGCCGAACTTCTCGATCAGGAACGGGATGAAGAAGTCGAGCTGCTGGTTCGGAATGGCGCCCATCGAGATGAAGTAGCGCCCGCAGGAGGTCTTGCTCTCCCAGTAGGTCGGGTAGAAGTAGGGGACCTTGAAGCGCTCGGCGACGTTCGCGGCCAGGGCCGCGCGCACGCTCGAATAGACGATGCCGAACATCGCCTTGACGCCATCCTTCTGCACCAGCTTGGTGCCCTTCTGGACCACCACGTCGGTGCTGGTGGCATCGTCCTCGGAGATCATCTCGAGCTTGCGCCCGAGCACGCCGCCGCCGTCGTTGATCTGGTCGACCGCGAGCCCCATGCATTGCTGCATCATCGGGCCCCAGATCGAGCCGCCGCCCGTCATGTGGAACAGACCGCCCAGCTTGATCGTCTCCTCGCCGCGCGCCTTGATGATCCAGGGCCCGCCCATCACCGCGCCGCCGATCAAGGCGCCGCCGGCGATCTTGCCGAACCGCCGCCTCGTCACTCCTCCCAAGATACCGCCCATGTTCGATTGCTCCTTGGCCATGGTTGTTTTCCTTCGTCGCTCCGCTGCCGGGGATCGCGATTTGCGAACCGTCGAGGCGTTCCCCTGTTCCTCGATATTCCTTGCCTCACACCGCCTTTTTCGCCGTCGCGCGGCGCCCGATCCCGGCATGGAAATCGCGGATCGTCCGGGCGAACTCGGCCGGTCGCGACAGCATGAAGAGATGGGCGGCCTCGGGCACTTCCTGGAACCGGGCGCCGGGGATGGCCCCGGCCAGCTCGCGGCCCTGGATCGGCGAGGCCAGGATGTCGTCCGCGCCCTGGAGCACCAGGGTCGGGAGCGCGACCTTGCCCAGGCGCGCGCTCGCGTCGTGGTCGCGGCAGAACTCGAGCTGGCGCCTGTAGCCGACGGGATCGGGCGGATTGGCGCCGACCGCGGCCTCCACCATCGCCACCGTCTCGGCGTCGTCGCGGAAGGCGCGCGGCGAGAACAGGAACATTACCGCCAGCTTGAAATGCTCGGCGAGGCCGAGCTTCTCGATCAGCGTCTCGCGCACCTGCCACATGCGGTCGGTCCAGGCGTCGGACTTGACATAGGAGGAGGCCAGCAGCAGCGAACGCAGGCGGTCCGGGAAGCGCAGGGCCAGCTCCTGGCCGATCATGCCGCCGAAGGAGATGCCGACGAAATCGGCTTGGCCGATGCCGGCATCGTCGAGCACCGCCGCCATGTCCGCGGCGAGCAGGGCGCCGTCATAGCGCAGGTCGGGCTTGTCGCTCTGGCCGGCGCCGCGCGGATCGACCGTGACGACGCGATGGGTCGAGGCCAGCTCGGCGCTGATTTTGGCCAGCTGGCGCGTGCTGCCGCCCAGCCCGGGCACGAGCAGGATCGCGTTACCCTCGCCCTCCACGACGTAGTGGATTCTGGCGCCTCCACTGTTCGCGAACGGCATGGCGGTCCTCGATCTCCGCGGCTCAATTCGATGCGGAAGAACCCGCGCAGGACGTCGCCAAAAGCCCGAAGCACCGCAGCCCGTCGCGTGATCGCGCATGCCGCGAGGACCGTTGGCCGGTTCTCTCGCACACTCCCCTCTGCGAGAGAGGCTAAATCAGGCCAGCGTTCTGACAAGAGCAATTAATAGAAACTAGCGTTGCCAAAATGAGAACGCTGGCTCTGCATAGCCGATGGCGCCGGAACCGGTCTCTCAGCCCACCCGGATGGCGGCCCCGGCCTCGTCGATCAGCGTTCGCCACAGGCTGAAGGCGGTGAGCATCGAGGTCTTCGGGTTGGTCGGCGACGGCCTGCCCTGGATCTCGATCCGCGCATGGCCGAACGCGCCCTCATAGTCGAGCGCGTGCAGATTGCCGCGCGCCGCCGGGTCGGCGATCAGCCGGACCCGGGTCTCGTCGAAGCCGATGCCGGCGAGCGCCACCGTGGCGGTGACGTTGGCGTTCATCGGATAGCGGCTCGAGGCCTCGCGCGCGCTGCCTTCGAAAAAGGTCGCGGGTTCTGTCAAGCCGTCGAGATCGACGGCCGTCTCCGCCGCCGTGCCGCGCCAGGCATTGACCGGCTTCGTGCCGCTATAGACCACGCGGGTGAGCCCGCCATGGCGCGCGGCGGCCAGCCCGTCGATGCCGACGATGGCGCCCGACGGCACCAGGATGCGCCGGCCCCGTTCCCGGCTGAGGGCGCGCATGCGCGCCTCGAAGGCGCGATCCGAGAAGGCGCCGGACGCGAGCGTGACCAGATCGCAACCTGCCTCCAAGACCGGCTCGCCGAAGACTTTCAAGGCCGCGTGGCCGGCGCATTCGGCGACGATGTCGGGGCGGACCGCCAGCAGGTCGGGGACGCTGGTCGTCACCGGCGCGCGTCCGCCGAGCCAGGCTTCGGCTTCGGCCGCGCGTGGCGCGCGGACCAGGACTCCCACCAGCGCGACCCGGCCTCCGCCTTCGCGCCAGCAGAGCTCGATCATCGAGCGCGCGATATTGCCGAGGCCGATCACGGCCAACCGCAGGGGTTGATGCCGGATCGCTGTCGTTTCCTGTCGCCGCTCGCCTGCCATGCTGCTGCCTTGTCGTTTCGTTCCTTCGCCCTCGGTCCGGGGGAACCGGCGGGGAGGAGACCCTGTGGCACGGCGCGCCCTTTGACAAGATGCCGGCTGCCCGGCCGCTCCCGGATCGGACCCGCGGCCCCATGCCGGGCCTGGATTCAATTCTCAGAAAATGCCCGTCAAGGCCCGGCTAAGGGGAAAGCCGGATAGCCGCGGTTTCGCCATTCGATGATAGAATGGAATGGCCGGGCCGGGTCCTGGGTCCGTGGATGGGAGTTCCGCAATGTTCGCCTTTGCTCTCGCTTCGTCTGAGCGGTGCCTTGCGACCCTGGCGCCGCTCCTGAGCCGTCGCTGCAGATTGGCTTTGCCGAAGAGCCTTCTCGCGGCCGCCCTTGTCGCCCTGGCGATGACGCTGGCCCCCGCGGCCCGTGCCGCGATGGGCACGGACGAAACCGCGGCGCCACCCGAGAGCGCCGAGGAGAAGGCGGTCGACGCGCTGGTCCAGGCCGCGCTCAAGCCCTGGAAGGGCGATTTCGACGAGATGGTGAAGCGCCGCTTCATCCGCGTGCTCACCACCTACAACCGGATCAACTATTTCACCGACAAATACCGCGAGCGCGGGGTCACGTACGACACGATGAAGATCTTCGAGGACGAGCTCAACAAGAAGCTCGGCCTCAAGCTGCTCGACCGCGTCCATGTCATCTTCCTGCCCGTCAGCCGGGACAGGCTGATCTCCGGCCTCGAGGAAGGAATCGGCGACATCGCCGCGGCCAACCTGACGATCACGGACGACCGCCTCAAGCATGTCGATTTCTCGACGCCTTTCGCCGACACGGTGAAGGAGGTGCTGATCACGGGACCCGGCTCGCCGCCGATCGCCACGATCGACGATCTTTCGGGCAAGGAAGTCGTGGTGCGCCAGTCCTCGAGCTATTACGAGAGCCTGCTGGCGTTGAACGAGAAGTTCAAGGCGGCGGGCAAGCCCGAGGTCACGATCACGCTCGCCGACGAGGATCTGGAGGACGATGCCATCGCCGAGATGGTCAATGCCGACCTCTACCCGGCCATGGTGATGGACGAGCACAAGGCCAAGCTCTGGTCCAAGGTCTTCACCAACATCAAGGTGCATCCCGATATCACGCTGCGGGAAGGCGGGCAGATCGCCTGGGCGATCCGCAAGGACAGCCCGAAGCTGATGGCGGTGGTCGACGACTTCGTCTCGCGGCACAAGGTCGGCACCTCGATGACCAACCAGATCCTCAAGCGCTATCTGGTTTCGACCCAGTTCGTGAAGAATGCGAACGCCGATGCGGAGCGCAAGAAGTTCAACGAGATGGTGGGCTTCTTCCGCAAATATTCGGACCAGTATCACTTCGACTGGCTGATGATGATCGCCCAGGGCTATCAGGAATCCCGGCTCGACCAGAGCGCCAAGAATCCGTCGGGCGCGCTCGGCATCATGCAGGTTCTGCCGACGACGGCCGCCGGCAATCCGATCAACATCCCGAACATCACCGTGGCCGACCGGAACATCGAGGCCGGCATCAAATACATGCGCTTCATGGTGGACGAGTATTTCAACGATCCCGCCATCAACGAGGTCAACCGGCATCTCTTCGCTTTCGCCGGCTACAATTGCGGGCCCAACCGCCTCGACCGCCTGCGCAAGAAGGCCGCCGAGCAGGGGCTCGACCCCAACAAGTGGTTCAACAATGTCGAGGTGATGGTGGCCCGCAGCGTGGGCCAGGAGACGGTCAATTACGTCAGCAACATCTTCAAGTATTTCGTCGCCTACAAGCGCATCGAGGATCAGAGGCTCGCCATCGAGGCGGCGAAGCAGCAGGCGACCGAGCAAGGCACGCAGCCATGACGATGCGGCGGCGGATGCTCCCTTTGCTCCGTCTCCCGCGGGCCGGGCGGCTTCTGCTCGCAGCCCTGCTGCTTCTGGGCCTGACCGGCCTCGCCGAGGCCAAGTCGCCCCCGGCCGCGGCACCGCCGCCGCCCGATCTCGACAGCGTGCTGGCCGCCTTCCCCAACGGCATGACCGAGGCGCAGCTCGACGCGGTGCTGGGGGTGACGAGCGACAAGACGCTGCGGGAGGCGCTGCGCAAGCGCCTGCTGGGGGAGATGGCGGCGCGGCAGGCCGCCGCTGCGGAACCCCAGAGCGATCTGCTCAAGATCTATGCCGAGCGGCTGCAATTGCTGCCCGCCAGCTATGCGGCGCTCCCGGACAGCCTCGCCGTGGTCTTCTCCCGCGGCGCCGATCGTTCGGCGCTGGGCGGGGCCGTTCGTTGGATCGGCGCCATCGTGATCGTCCTGGCCGCGGGGGCCGTCGGCATGGCGGCGATGCGCGCGCTGCTGATGCCGGTGCGCCGGCGCATCCGCGAGCAGGCGCTGGCCGCCGACCGGGTCGCGGTCGGCATGCTGGTGTTCCGGCTGATCCTCGACCTGGTGGAGATCGCGGCCTTCCTCGCGGCCGCCGCACTCGCCTATGCCGCCTTCGAGCCGGTCGATCCGGCGGCACCGCAGGTTCTCATGATCGTGCTGAAGAGCGTGGCGGTCGTGCTGCTGGTGAGCCGCGTCGTACTCTTCTTCTGCGACACGCAGAGCGCCGGGATGCGCTTGCTCGCGGTGGACGATGCGGCCGCGCGCGCGCTTCATCGCCTGCTCGTGACCGCCACGATCCTGACCGTGACGGTCGCGGCCGCGATCCGGATCCTGCGGGCGATGGGGCTCGACATGGACAGCCGGGTGGCGCTCGCCCTCCCGCTCAGCCTCATTCCCTTCGTCTACCTCATCGCCGCGGCCTGGCGGCATCGCGCCCGGGTGTCCCAGCGGCTGCGCCACTGGCTGACGCTCGACCAGGGCCGCAACATGATGGTCGATGCCTGGCCGGTTCTCCTGACCGGCTATCTGGCCATCCTCTGGATCGTCATCGCGGACGGCATCCTGCGGGCGCAGGAACAGACGGCGCCCCGCGCGCTGGCGAGCCTGCTGATCCTGCTGTCGGTGCCCCTGATCGCCTGGCTGATCCATCGCCCGCTGGCCCGGTTCTACGGCGTGACCATCCTGGCGGCGGCCGGCGACGGCGAGACGGGACCGCAGGCCGATCCGCCCGCGGTCGAAAGCTCGGCGCTGAAGCAGGTGCAGCGGCTGATGCGGGCGGTCTGGTTCGTGCTGGTCGTCGGGGCGGCGCTCCTGACCTTCCATATCTGGGATTTCGACCCGAGCGCGCAGCTCGGCATCGGCAGCTACGCGGTCCGCATCCTGTTCGATATCGGCGTGGTGCTGCTGCTGGGCTATGTCGGCTGGGCGCTGATCGTGCGTTCCATCGACCGCGCGATGGAGAACGCCAAGGCGGGCGGCGTCACGACCAAGGCGCAGCGCCTGGCGACCCTGCTGCCGCTCCTGCGCAAGTTCCTCCTGGTCACGCTGGTCTTCATGGTCGCGATGATCGTGCTGGCCTCGATGGGGGTGGAGATCGGGCCGCTGCTCGCCGGTGCCGGCGTGGTCGGCATCGCGATCGGGCTCGGCGCGCAGCAGACCATCGCCGACATCCTCGCCGGCATCTTCTTCCTGCTCGAGGACAGCTTCCGCATCGGCGACTATGTCGAGGTCGGCAGCCTCAAGGGACAGGTGGAGAGCATCTCGCTGCGCTCGATGAAGCTGCGTCACCAGCGCGGCCAGGTCCATACCCTGCCGTTCGGCCAGATGAAGTCGCTCACCAACTACACGCGCGACTGGGCGCTGATCCGGCTCGAGTTCCGCGTGACGCCGGAGACCGATCTCGATCTGGTCAAGAAGCTGGTGAAGAAGATCGGCAAGGAGCTGCAGGACGACCCGGCGCTGGGGCCCGGCTTCATCGAGCCGCTGAAGTCGCAGGGCATCCGCAATGTCGAGGACGGCGCCATCGTGATCGGCATCAAATACATCGCCAAGCCCGGCACGCAGTTCCTGATCCGCAAGGCGGCCTATGAGAAGCTGATCGACGCCTTCCGCGAGAACGGGATCGAGCTGGTCGGGCGCGGCGTGGTGGTGCGCGTCGAGAGCGATGCCAAGATCCCGGCCGAGGCGATCGGGGCCGCGGCAGCCGAAGCCCTTCAGAAGCAGGGAGAGCATGGTTGATGCCCGCCGGCGGGACCCGGCTTGACCTGAGGCGCCGGCCCTGGGATAGCTGCCTTGTCCGGGCGGCGAAGCAGGATCAAGGGGTGAAGCGATGACCACGGGCGGCAAGGCGGCGGTCGTGACGGGCGCGGGCAGCGGCATCGGCCGCGCCGTCGCCCTCGGCCTGATCGGGGCGGGCTACGCCGTCGCCCTCGCCGGGCGTCGGGAAGACGCGCTCCAGGAAACCGCGGCGCTGGGCAAGAAAGGCCCGGGCCGCGGCCTGGTGGTCGCGGCCGATGTGGGCGACCCCGCGGCGGTGGCCCGTCTCTTCGACCGGACCAAGGCCGCCTTCGGTCGCCTCGACCTGCTCTTCAACAATGCCGGCACCTTCGGGCGCGGCGTGCCCTTCGACGAGATCCCGGTCGAGGACTGGAAGCGGGTCGTCGATGTGAATCTGACGGGCATGTTCCTCTGCGCGCAGGCCGCCTTCCGGATCATGAAGGCGCAACAGCCCAAGGGCGGGCGCATCATCAACAACGGCTCGATCTCGGCCCATGCGCCGCGGCCGAACTCGGCGCCCTACACCTCGACCAAGCATGCCGTCACGGGCCTGACCAAGTCGATCGCGCTCGATGGGCGCGTCCACGACATCGCCTGCGGCCAGATCGACATCGGCAACGCCTCGACCGACATGACCGACAAGATGAAAAGCGGCGTGCCGCAGGCGAACGGCACGCTGGCACCCGAGCCCACCATGGATGTCGGCAATGTCGTCGAAGCGGTGCTGTTCATGGCGGGCCTCCCGCCCGACGCGAATGCGCTGTTCCTGACGGTGATGGCGACCAAGATGCCTTTCGTGGGGCGCGGCTGAGCTTCGGCACGCCCGGACCGGATCCCTGCAACGGACTCTGAGAGGAAACCATGCCGCTCGCGTTTCGTCCGATGTTCCTGATGGCGCTCCTCGTGACCGCGATGGCCGCGGCCCTCCTGCGGCCGGCCGAGGCGGGGCCCCTGGTCGATCCGTTCGGCCGCGGCGCCTACAAGCTCAGCGACCAGGACATGGAGCTGCTGAAGGGGGCGGTGCGCGAGGTGCTGGAGAAGCGGCAAGTGGGGGCCACGGCCGAATGGTCGGATCCCGCCTCCGGCAAGGCCGGCCGGGCGACGCTGCTCGACGTGTTCACCCGCGACGGCATGCCCTGCGGCCAGGTCGAGCATGTCTTCACCAAGGGCGAGGGCCGCACCTACCAGCTTCCCTTCTGCCAGATGGCCGACGGCCGCTGGAAGATCGCGTTCTGATCTCCGTCAGGAGGCCCGGCTCTGCCGGGCCGGCGTCGAGGTCGAGCGACGCACCACCAGGTCGGTGGTGAGCTCGACGCGCTGATCGCCCGGCTTCCCCTCGATCGCCGCCAGCAGCATCTCGGTCGCGCGCCGTCCCATATCGTCCGCGGGCACGCGGACGGTGGTGAGCTGCGGGTGCATATATTGCGAGATCGGCAGATCGTCGAAGCCCACGATCGACATCTGCTCCGGCACCTTCACCCCCGCCTCCTGGCACTCGTACATGGCGCCGATGGCCTGGATGTCGTTGGCGCAGAAGACGGCGGTCGGGCGCGAGCGGTGATGCAGGATCGCATGCATGGCGCTGCGCCCCTCGACGAACTCGAAGTCGCGCTCGAAGATCAGGTCGGCCACCACCGGCAGCCCGTGCCGTGCGAGGCAGCTCTCGAACGCCTCGCGCCGCGCCAGCGCCCGGTCGTTGACGTCGGTGCGCCCGCAGATGAGCCCGATGCGCCGATGGCCGAGCGCGATCAGATGCTCGACCGCGGCGATGGTGGCCTTGCGGTTGTCGAACGAGACCGAGGGCAGGGTGGAATCGGCGGTGAGCTGCCAGGTGATGACGAAGGGCACGCCGTTGCGCCGGATCTTCTCATAGGTCGCGGCCGAGCGCGCCTCGCCGGTCAGGACCAGCCCGTCGACGCGCCGCTCGAGCAGCTTCTGGATCAGGACCTCCTCGCGCGCCGGCGAGAATTCGGAGACGCCGACCAGCACGCTGTAGCCCTTCTGCTGGGCGATGCGCTGCACGGCCTGCGTCGACGAGGCGTAGATCGAGTTGGTGATGGTGGGGATCAGGAGCCCGACCGTGCGCGAACGCCGCGAGGCGAGGCCCACGGCGAAGCCGTCGAGCACATAGTGATTGCGCTTGATCGCGGCCTGGATGCGCTCGCGCGCCTCGGCGCTGACTTTCTCGGGCTGGTTGAGCGCGCGCGAGACGGTCGCGGTCGAGACGCCGGCTTCGGCGGCGATGCGATGGATCGTGACGCTGCCGCCAGGGCGCGGACGAGCGCTGCGCTTGGCGCGCCGTGCCGCCTTGGGGTTGTTGTCTGCCATGGGCAATGTCCTAAGACGCCGCCGTGTCCATTGCAATGCGGTTGCCGGAAACCGCAAACGCAGCATCGGCTTGGCTGATCGTTCAACAGGGAAGCGCACGGAGCCGGGCGGCGGCGAATGAGCGTCTGCCGCATCGCGGCAAGGGAGAGCACCGCTCGGGTGGACCGGTCGCTTTCGTGGTTGCCTTTTATATGTAAACGCTTACACTCGATTCCGCAATCCGGACCACCGCCGCCAAGAATGCGGGGCCGGGCTTGCGCCTTGAGCAGGGCACGACCAGGGAGGGCTCAAATGATTCTTGTGCCACCGCCAAGAAAATCTCGCGTGCGCGCGGGCTTCCCCTCGCTTTCATTGGCTTCGACGGAAGGCGTCCCGACCGGTACGCCCTCCGCCCGGGGCCCCATCTTCGATCCCGGAATGTAAAGGGTTGCATTCATGCGGGATCCTCGAGGGCCCCGCAGGAGCAAGTGAAAAGACATGCGTCGATACATCAAGAAGGCACCGCCCAAGGCACCGCGCGATCTGAGCCGCATCGAGGAGACGGTGCGCCGGATGCTGGCGGACATCGCCGCCAACCGCGACGAGGCCGTCGCCCGCTATGCGCGCGAGCTCGATCGCTGGCAGGGCAAGGATTTCCGCGTCTCCGAGGACGAGATCCGCAAGGTGGCGGCGAGCCTGCCGGAATCCTTCAAGGAGGATTTCGCCTTCTGCAAGCAGCAGGTGACCGACTTCGCGCGCCGGCAGCGCGACTCCATGCACGAGTTCGAGGTCGAGACCCAGGACGGCATCCGGCTGGGCCAGAAGCATATCCCGGTCGAGGCGGTCGGCTGCTACATCCCCGGCGGCAAATATCCCCTGGTCTCGGCCGCCATCATGAGCGTGGGCACCGCCCGGGTCGCGGGCGTCGGCTACATCACCGCCTGCGCCCCGCCGCGCGACGGGGTCGCGATCTTCCCCCCGACGCTCTATGCGCTCCATGCCTCGGGCGCCGACGAGATCTATGCCCTGGGCGGCGTGCAGGCGATGGCGGCGATGGCCCATGGCTGCGTCGGCATGCGCCCCGTGGACATGATCACCGGCCCCGGCAACGCCTTCGTCGCCGAGGCCAAGCGCCAGCTCTTCGGCACGGTCGGCCTCGACCTGATGGCGGGCCCGACCGAGATCCTCGTCATCGCCGACGACAGCGCCGACCCGGCGCTGGTCGCGACCGATCTCTTGGGCCAGGCCGAGCATGGGCCCGACAGCCCGGCCTGGCTGGTCACGACCTCCGAAGCCTTCGGCAAGGCGGTCGCCGCCGAGATCGAGCTCCAGCTCAAGACGCTGCCGACCGCCGAGATCGCTTCGGTCGCCTGGCGCGACAACGGCGAGATCGTGGTGGTGGAGGGCGACGAGGAAGCGGTTGCCGTCAGCGACGAATACGCGCCCGAGCATCTCGAGGTGATGACGCGCCGGCTCGACTTCTACCTCGCCAAGCTGCGCAACTATGGCAGCCTCTTCCTCGGCGAGGAATGCACGGTCGCCTATGGGGACAAGGGTGTCGGCACCAACCACACGCTGCCCACCGGCCGCGCGGCCCGCTACACCGGCGGGCTCTGGGCCGGCAAGTTCATCAAGACCGTGACCTATCAGCATCTGTCGCCGGAGGCGAGCCGGCGGATCGCGCCCATCATGGGCCGCGTCTGCCATGTCGAAGGCATGCTCGCCCACGAGATCACGGCCGACGTCCGGTATCGCCGCTACGCGCCCAAGAACGCCTGATGATTCACGCCTGATGATCACGAGCCACTCGACCTGGAGAGAGGGAGGACCCGCGACATGATCTTCTTCTGGGCGGAAACGCCGGATGGCTGGGGCATTCCCGGGATTCACGGGCCCCTGGCCGAGGACGAGCTCGACGGCTATGTCCAGAGCGGCGTCTATCTGATCCGCGGCAAGGGCGAGAATCTGCTGATCGACAGCGGCAACTGGACGCTGCCCGAGTACAACAACGGCATGGGCGAGTTCCTGGTCGAGCTGCTCGACAAGGAGAAGAACGCGCTCAAATACATCTTCATTACCCATTTCCACTACGACCACACCGGCAACGCCGCCATGCTGAAGAAGCGCTATGGCGCGCAGGTCGTTTGCCATCCGCTCGACCGTCCGATCATCGAGGATCCGATGATCGTCACCCGACGCGACAACATCACCCGGTTCGGCACCACGCCCGAGGCGATCCTCGAGGATTTCAACCTGAAGCCGGGCGAGAGCTTCGGCCTCTCCGATCCCGAGATCGTCCGCAAATACTGGAACTTCCCGGTCGAGGTCGACCGCTCGGTCGAGGATGGCGACGTTCTCGACGTCGGCGGGCTCAAGCTCGAGGTCGTCCATCTGCCGGGCCACTGTCCCGGCCATGTCGGGCTCTGGAACCCGAACACCCGCACGCTCTATCCGGGCGACCTCATGCATTACCCAACGCCGCTCGGGCCCTATCCGATCGGCGACGCCAAGGCCCATTCGCACTCGATCCAGCGCTGCATCGATTTCCAGCCGGAGCTGCTGCTGGAGGGCCACGGACTCTCGGCTTATTCGAAGGACAGCTCCTTCCGCCGCATGAAGCACATGCAGATGCAGCAGCGCGATACCCAGGCGCGCGTGCTGTTCGTGCTGCGCCGCGAGAAGAAGCCGGTGACGATCAGCGAGCTGCTGCCCGAGGTCATGCCGATCAAGACCGACCTCAACTACACGGTCTCGACCGGCATCGGCGAGCGCCACTGCTATGCCGAGGCCTGCATCCAGACCCATCTGCTCTGGCTCGTCGAGCAGGGCAGGGCCGAACGCATCCGAGAAGACGGCAAGATCAAGTTCGTCGCGAAACCATAACAACGCCAGCAGCGAGAAGACACAGGGAGAATTCGACCATGGCCAAGCGTCTCGATCCCCGGCTCTTTCCCGACTACACGCAGAAAAAGGTCGTCGACAGCGCCATGGAGCGCCTCGACCTGCACGGCTTCACCCGCCGGCAGTTCCTCTCCTTCGCCTCCGCCAGCGCGATCGCGGCGGCGACCGCCGTCACTCTCGGCAAGCCCGCGGTCGCCATCGCCGATCCCAGCGGCAAGATCGCGCATCTGATGATGACGCTGCAGCTCGAATATTGCGCCAATGCCGATGCCGGCGCGCATGGTGCCGCCAAGGCGCTGGGTCTCGGCATCACCTCGCTCGACGGCCAGCTCGATTCCGAGCGCCAGCTCAACCAGTTCGAGCAGCAGATCGCCGACGGCGTCAACGGCGTTCTGCTGCATGCGCCGGGCGGCGGCTCGATCAAGCGCATTGCCCAGCTCGCCAACGAGAACAAGGTCTGGCTCGACAATACCTGGGGCACGCTGCCCTGGTTCACGCCGTTCGAGGCGGGCGATTATTACACGCTCTATGCCGAGCCCGACGAGTTCTCGGCGCACCGCGCCGTGACGGTCGAGGTCTGCAAGGCGGTGAAGGAGAAGTTCGGCGGCGGCACCGTGGTGGGCGTGACCGGCATCGAGGGCAACTCGACCGATATCATCCGCAGCCGCGGCCGCGACGATGCCTTCAAGGACTTCCCCGAGATCAAGTTCGCGGGCTCCCTGCCCGGCAAGTGGAACCGCGAGGATTCGCAGAAGGCGATGGAGGACCTGATCTCGCGCTATCCCAAGATCGTCGGCGTGATCGCGCAGAACGACGACGTGGCCGACGGCTGCATCGCGGCGCTCAGGGCCGCCGGCATCCAGCCCGGCCAGGACGTGTTCGTCTCGGGCGCCGACGGCACCACCGGCGGTGCGGAAGCCATCAAGCAGGGCAAGCTGCTCGCCACCTCGGCCAACGTGCCGGCCTATATGGGGGCGTTCCTCTCGACCCGCCTCTACGACGTGATGAACGGATGGAAGCCGCGCGCCTCGGAGCGGATGATGAACTGGCGTTCGGTCGCCATGACCAAGAGCAATGTCGACGCCTATCTCAGCCGCTACGTCAACAATGACGGGGTGGATCCCTTCGACTACGAGAAGCTGTCGAAGGTGAAGCACCCGGACGATTGGGATCCTCAGGCCGAGGTCTTCCCGATGAATATCGACCAGGAATGGGGCGGGATCGACAAGCCGGCGGGCTGGGACTATCCGGCGGCCTATCGCGCGGCCCATGACGGCGGCGAGGCCAAGGCGGTCGCGGCGGAATATGCGGCCCACTACAAGATCGACTTCTTCGGCCCCTCGCCGATGAAGAAGGCCTGACCGGTCGGGAATGCGGCGGGCATCCGCGATGAGCCAAGCGCCAGGCGCCTCGCTGCCCGCCGCCGCCCCTTTCCGGGCCGGCCGTTCCGCCGCCATGACCGAAAGCGAGATCCTCCGGGTCGAGAACGTCAGCAAGAGCTTTGCCGGCGTGACCACGCTCGATTCGGTCAGCCTCAAGGCCCGGCGCAACCAGATTGTCGGCATCGTGGGCGAGAACGGCGCCGGCAAGACCACGCTCTTCAACATCATTTCCGGGATCATCGCGGCTGATGGCGGGCGCGTGCTGCTCGATGGCCGCGAGGTCCGGCCGGCCAATTACCGCGAGGCCTCGCTCCTGGGCATCTCCCGCGTGTTCCAGGAACAGGCGCTGATCCCCAACATCACCGTCTACGAGAACCTGCTCCTGGCGCATGAGGACCGTTTCGTGCGCTGGGGCCAACTGGTCGACCGCCGGCGCATGATCGAAGTGGCCGAGCGCGTGGTCTCGGCCATCGGGCTCGATATCGATGTGCGCAGGCCCGCCGGCGACTATGACTTCTCCGTCCGCCAGGCGATCGAGATCGCCCGGGCCTGCCTCGTGCCGCAGGCGGTGCTGGGGATCGAGCATCCCGTCATCCTGCTGGACGAGCCCACCTCGGCCTTGGCGCGCGCCGAGGAGGAGGCCTTCTTCCGGCTGGTCGCGGGGCTCAAGGAGCACGGGGCGGTGCTGTTCGTCTCGCATCGCCTCAACGAGGTGCTGCGCATCAGCGATGTCATCTATGTGATGAAGGACGGGCGCATCGTCGCCGAGGTCGACCCGGCCGAAGCGGACGAGCGCAAGCTCCACGGCCTGATGGTCGGCCGCGCGCGCGACGAGGACTACTATCACGAGCG
Organism: Hypericibacter adhaerens; assembly: GCF_008728835.1. Lineage (GTDB taxonomy): Bacteria > Pseudomonadota > Alphaproteobacteria > Dongiales > Dongiaceae > Hypericibacter > Hypericibacter adhaerens. Next base: position 4,642,091 of record NZ_CP042582.1, on the reverse strand, counting down.
CGGCCAGCGCTCGGTCGAGACGGCGCCGCCGGCCTTGCGGGTCGAGCATCTGTCGCGCCGCGGCGACTATCAGGACATCACCCTTACGCTGCGCCAAGGCGAGATCCTCGGAATCGGCGGGCTGCTCGATTCCGGCAAGTCGGCGTTGGGCAAGGGCATCGCTGGCGTGCGGGCGCCCGACCAGGGCACGGTCGCGATCGGCGATGACGCGCCCGCCCGCCCGCAGCTCTCGCGGCTGATGGCGCGCGGCTTCGGCTATGTGCCGGCCGAGCGGCATGCCGAGGGCATGATCACCGCCTTCCCGGTCTCCTGGAACCTCTCGCTCGCGAGCGGGGGCGACCTCTTCAGCTCCCATCTCGGCTATTGGCGCGGCCGGCTCGAGGCCAGCGTCAGCCGCCGCTTCATCGAGCGGTTGCGCATCAAGGCCAGCGGCCCTGCCGCCATCTGCGCCCGCCTCTCCGGCGGCAACCAGCAGAAGGTGGTGCTGGCCAAGTGGCTCTGCCGGGAACCCCGCGTGCTGGTTCTGGACAACCCGACCCGCGGCGTCGATGCCGGCGCCAAGGAGGAGATCTACGCCCTGATCCGCGAGCTCACGGGCCAGGGCGTCGCCGTGCTCCTCATCACCGACGAGCTCCTGGAACTGATCGGCCTCTCCAACCGTATCGCCATCATGAGCCAGGGCCGCATCAGCGCGGTCATCGCGGCTCCTGTGGGCGCCAAGCCGACCGAGGATGCGCTGGTGGCCCTGATGCTGGGCTACGAGGCCAACCGGACCGACGCCGCCCGGGGGACGCAGCCCCAGGGGACGTTACATTGAACGTGGAACGCCAGCGCCCGCCCGCCGCCGCGCTCCGACAGCAGGGGCTGTCGGCGAAGCTCGTCCTCTGGCTGCCGGTGGCGGTGGTCCTGGCGCTCATCCTGTTCTTTTCGGTCACGACCGATTCCTTCCTCACCCTGCGGAACCTGACCGCCATTTCCGGCCAGATGAGCGTCCTGCTGCTGGCCTGCCTGGGCGCCACCTTCGTGATCCTGATGGGCTCGATCGATCTCTCGGTCGGCGCCACGGTGCTGCTGACGGGCTCGGTCACGGTGCTGCTCATCAACGCGCTCGATCTCGGCATCGCGGCGGTGCCGGTCGCGATCCTTATCGGGCTGCTGCTGGGGCTGGTGAACGGCCTCATCTTCGCCTATGGCGCGATCCCGTCCTTCGTCGTGACGCTGGGCAGCCTCTCGGTCTTCACCGGCCTCGCCTGGAACCTGTTGCAGGGCCGCGCCTTGCGCTTCGATTCGGTGGCCTTCGAGAATCTCGCGATCGGCCAGGCGATCCCCTATGTCTCCAACATCGCGCTCTTCGCGCTGGCGGCCTGGGCCGTCTCGGTCTTCGTCTGCTTCCGCACCCGCTTCGGCCGCTACATGTACGTGATCGGCGGCGGCGAGGCCGTGGCACGGACCTCGGGCGTGCCGGTGCGGCGCTACAAGATCTATGCCTTCACCCTGTCGGGAGCGATGGCGGGGCTGGGCGGCGCCTTGGGCGTCGCGCGGCTCGGTGCCGCCGGCCCGACCCTGGGCTCGGAGCTGCTGCTCAACAGCCTCGCTGCGATCGTCGTGGGCGGCACCTCGCTCTCGGGCGGCGTCGGCGGGCTGCAGCGGACGCTGATCGGCGTCCTCATCATCACGCTGCTCGATAACGGCCTCAATCTCCTCGGCGTCAATCAATACACGCAGATGGTCATCAAGGGGATCGTCGTCATCGGCGCCGTCCTGATCAGCCAGGACCGCAGCAAGCTCATCGTCATGAAGTAGCGGCCGGAACGGCCCCATGGATATGCGCGACAAGAACGCTCGACCAAGAAGATCAAGGCCAAGACGCAAGCACAGGGATAGCGGAACAAGCGAGGGAGCAAGATGCGTAAGAAATTGACAGAGCTTTCATCAACCCGGCGTCGTTTCCTGCAAGGAGCGGCCGCCGTTGCCGGTTCGGCATTGCTGCCGAGCTATGTGATGCGTCCGCGGTCCGCGCAGGCGGCGTTGGCGCTGGACACGGTCGATACCGATGCGGCCGCCGCCGCCAAGAAACTCGCGGCCGGCCGGGACATCACGCTCAAGATCCTCGAGCCCTCCGGCTCGCTCGGCAACGTGAAGCCGGTGGCCGAGGTCTGGACGGCCCAGACCGGCATCAAGGTCGAGTATATCGAGGTGCCGCTGGGCGAGATCAACCAGAAGATGCTGCTGGAGGCGGTGGCCAAGACCGGCGCCTTCGACATCGCCCTGCCGGCCACCTTCGGGATTCCGGACCTGGTCGAGTCGGGCATCCTGGTCAATCTCGACAAATATGCCGCGAAATACCAGCCCGACGGCTTCCAGGCCGACACGCTCTATTCGATCGGCGATTTCTACAAGGACAGCTTCTACGGCTACCAGACCGACGGCGACACCTATGTGATGTTCTATCTCAAGGAGTGGCTGGACAATCCCGAGGAGCAGAAGGCCTTCGCCGACGCGAACGGCTATGCCCTCAAGGTGCCGGACACCTGGGAAGAGCTCGACGCCCAGCTCAAGCATTTCCACCGCCCGGACAAGGGCCAGTATGGCGGCGCCTTGTTCCGCACCCAGTATTTCATCGCCTGGGAATGGTGGGTGCGCTTCCATGCCAAGGGCTTCTACCCCTTCGACAACGACCTCAACCCGCAGATCAACAACGAGGCGGGCGTGAAGGCGCTGGAAGAGCTGGTCGCGGCCTCGCAGTATCTCTACCCCGGTGCCCGCACCAACGGCCTGTTCGAGAATTTCGAGGCCTATGGCAAGGGCGACAGCTACGCCAATATCGGCTGGGGCGGCACGCAGAAATACCTCAACAGCGACAAGTCGAGCGTGAAAGGCAAGCTCGCCTTCGGCTTCACGCCGGGCGGCAACGTCAAGGGCAAGCTGCTCAAGACGCCCTACTTCAACTGGGGCTGGAACTATGTCGTCTCCAGCGTGTCGAAGGAGCCGGAGATCGCCTATCTCTTCACGCTCTTCGCCACCAGCCCGAAGGAATCGACCGTGGCCGTGCGCGATCCGGACGGCTATTTCGATCCCTTCCGCTCCGAGCATTACAAGGACCCGGATATCATCAAGTCCTACTCGGAGGCGTTCCTGGTGGTGCACGAGGCCTCGATGCGGGGCAGCATCCCGGACCTCTATCTCAAGGGTCAGGGCGAGTATTTCGACGCGCTCCGGGTCGCCATCCAGGATGTCGATGTCGGCAAGCAGAAGCCGAAGGAGGCGCTCGACGACGTCGCCAACACCTGGAACCGCATCACGCGGCGCGCGGGCAAGAAGGGCCAGCAGGAGCAGTGGAAGTTCCTGAAGTCCCTCTATCCCCGGAGCATCCGCGACGAGCTGACCTGACCTGGACGAGGCCTATGGTGCCGGCGGGCGGGGATGTTCCCGCCCGCCGGTTCCTCCTAGACTGACCGGACCATGACCTCTCAGACCGTTGATCCAGCGACGACAGCGCCGACGGGTCGGACGCGGCGCCTGCTTCCCTTCAACGTCGCGCTCGTGCTGCCGGCGCAGCTCACCATGCTGGCCGTGGTGCTGGCGCCGACCCTGATCGCGATCTGGCTCAGCCTGACCGACTGGCAGCCCACCCAGGGCACGGCCTGGTACGATGCCGAGTTCTCCTGGTTCTGGAACTTCAACGATCTCTGGTTCGACACGCGCTTCATCAACTCGCTCTGGCGCACCGCGCTGGTGGTGGCGGTTGCGGTCGGATTCGAGCTCGTCATCGCGCTGGGGCTGGCGCTGCTGTTCCTCGACGAATGGCCCTGGCGCAAGCTCGCCGTCAGCGTGCTGATCCTGCCGATGATGATCGTGCCGGTCGACGCGGCCAACGCCTTCTTCATGCTGTTCAACGATCGCGGGCCGATCAATCACCTGATCGGGTTCGTCACCGGCATGAACTTCCAGTTTTCTTGGCTCTCCGACCCGGACTGGGCGCTGGCGCCGATCGTCGCCTGCGAGGTCTGGCAATGGACGCCGCTCATGTTCCTGCTGCTGCTGACGGGCCTCATGAACCTGCCGCAGAACCAGATCCGCGCCGCCCAGGCGCTCGGCGCCTCGCAGGTGCGGATCTTCTTCCGCATCATGCTGCCGCTCCTGACGCCGGTGATCCTGGTGGCGCTCCTCATCCGCAGCATCGAGACCTTTAAGATCTTCGACGCCATCTACATCCTCACGCGCGGCGGGCCCGGCGCCTCGACCGAGACCATCTCGATGTACATGTATAACGGCGCCTTCGTCTATTTCCGCATCGGCTATATCGCCGCCGCGGCGCTGGTCGTGCTGGTTCTGGTCGTCTCCATCTGCCTGGCGCTGGCCCGGCCCCTGAAGCAGCACCATGGCTAGGGCGGCGATGGTCGGCAAGGAATCCCGGGGCGGGAAGGCCCTGCGCCGGATCGCCGTGGCGCTCGCCATGGTGATCAGCTTCTTCCCGATCTTCTGGCTGGTTTCGACCTCGCTCAAGCCGCAGGACGAATGGGCCGCCTATCCGCCGGTCTGGGTCACGGAGCGGCCCACGCTCCAGAACTACCGCATCGTGTTCGCGCCCGAGGCCGCGCGCGCCTTCGCGGCCAGCGAGGCGGGCTCGCTCGACTACAAGGTCTCGACCAGCGCCTGGAAGGCCTTCGGCGATTCCGCGATCATCTCGGTCTCGGCCACGATCCTCTCCGTGCTCTTCGGCACGCTGGCGGCCTACTCGATCTCGCGCTACCGCACCGGCGGCGACAACTACCCCTTCCAGTTCCTGACCATCCGCATGTTCCCGCCGATCGCGGTGGTGGTGCCGATGGTGGTGGTGTTCTCCTTCCTGCGGCTCTCCGACACCTTCCCGGGCCTCATCATCGCCTATACGGCCTTCACCCTGCCGTTCTCCGTCTGGATGATCCGCAGCTTCATCGACGAGGTGCCGGTCGAGATCGAGGGCGCGGCCATGCTCTATGGCATGGGCCCTCTGCGCGCCTTCCTTACCGTGACCCTGCCGCTGGTCAAGGGCGGCATCCTCGCCACGGCCCTCTTCATCTTCATCCTCAACTGGTCGGAGTTCCTGTTCGCCCTCACGCTCACCCAGGGCCATATCGTCACCGTCACGGTCCAGGTGGCGAACTATGTCTCGGCCAGCTCCGGCAAGCTCTATGGCGTGCAGGCCGCCATGGGCACGATCTCGACCCTGCCGGTGATCGTCTTCGGCTACCTGATCCAGAGCCAGCTCGTGCGCGGCCTCTCCTTTGGCGCGGTCAAGCGGTGAGGGTGCCATGACGGCGAAGCTCGAGCTGCGCGATCTGGAGAAGCGCTTCGACGAGACCGTCGCGGTCAAGAAGCTGTCGCTTTCGCTGGAGAAGGGCGAGTTCGTGTCGCTGCTGGGCCCCTCCGGCTGCGGCAAATCGACGACGCTCGCCATGGTGGCCGGCTTCGAGACCCCGACCGCGGGCTCGATCCTGGTGGACGGACAGTCGGTCGAGGGGCTGCCGCCGCAGCGCCGGCGCATCGGCCTCGTGTTCCAGGACTATGCGGTCTTCAGCAAGCTCAGCGTGCGCGCGAACCTGGCCTTCGGGCTCGAGGCCAAGGGCGTGGGGCGGGCCGAACGCGCGAAGGCCGTCCAGGCCATCGCCGAGCGGCTCGACCTGACGAACCTGCTCGACCGGCGCGGCGACCGGCTCAACATGAGCGAGATGCAGCGGGTCGCGATCGGGCGGGTGCTGGTGACCGAGCCGCAGCTCGTCCTGCTCGACGAGCCCATGTCCAATCTCGACGCGGCGCTGCGGGCCAGCCTGCGCGGCGAGATGAAGCTGATCCAGAAGCAACTGCAGCAGACCGTGCTCTATGTGACGCACGACCAGGTCGAGGCGATGAGCATGTCCGACCGGATCGCGGTCATGAGCATGGGCGAACTGCAGCAGATCGGCACGCCGGAGGAGATTTATCGTCGGCCGCGCAACCGCTTCGTCGCCGAGTTCATCGGTGACCCTCCGATCAACCTGATCGCCTGCGAGGTCCAGACCGGCGGCGGTCAGGTCGCCGTCACCACCGCCGGCCATCGCGGGCTCGTGCTGGGCCGTGGTTCCGCGCCGGCCGGCCGGCACTGGCTCGGCATCCGGCCGCACGACATCCGCATCGGAACGGGCGGCAGTTTTCCCGTCCGCTTTCTCGAGACGCTGGGCGCCGAAGAGGTGCTGCATGTCGAGTATGGCGGGCAGCTCCTCCAGATCGTCACGCCGACCGGCCAGGCGCGCGAAGGCGACCGTGTCTCGCTGCAGTTCGATCTGAGGCGCGCCCTCCTGATCGATGCCGGCAGCGACGCCGTCCTGCCGATCGAATCCTTCGGGGTGGCGGCATGAGCGCGCTCCAGATCCAGGGCCTGACCAAGCGTTTCGACAAGGTGACGGCGCTGGCCGATATCGGGTTCGAGGTCGCGGAAGGCGAGTTCCTCTGCGTGGTGGGCCCCACCAATGCCGGCAAATCGACCCTGCTCAAGACCATCGCCGGCCTGATCCGGCCGGACCGAGGCCGCATCCTGGCCAAGGGCCGCGATCTCGCCGACGTGGCGCCCAAGGATCGCGGCGTGAGCCTGCTGTTCCAGAACATCGCGCTGTTCCCCACTATGACGGGCTTCGAGAACATCGCTTTCCCGCTGACCGCGGCGGGGGAGACGGGAGCTTCGGTCGAGGCGCGGGTGCGCCAGACGGCCGAGCTGCTCAGGATCGGCCATGTGCTGAACCGCTATCCCCGCACCTTCTCCGGCGGCGAACAGCAGCGCGTGGCGATCGGGCGAGCCATCATCCGGCCGAGCGACCTGCTGCTGCTCGACGAGCCGCTCTCCAATCTCGACGCCCGCATCCGCATCGCGCTCCGGATCGAGTTCAAGAAGCTGCATCGCGAGCGCCGCCAGACCATCCTCTATGTCACGCACGACCAGATCGAGGCGATGAGCCTCTCGGACCGGATCGTGGTGCTGAACGAAGGCCGCATCCAGCAGATCGGCCGGCCGCAGGAGATCTATGACCGGCCCGCCAACCGCTTCGTGGCACGCTTCATCGGCACGCCGCCGATGAACATCCTCGATGCCGAGGTCACGAGCGAGGGCGGCGCGCCGATCCTCGCCGGCGCCGGCTTCCGGGTCCCGTTGCGGAACCTCGACCCGGCGATCACGACCCTGCCGCGCCAGGTGGGGCTGGGCTTGCGGGCCGAGGAGATCCGCGTCGCGCCGGCAGAGAGCCGCGACACGCCTTTTCCGGCCGAGATCGTCTGGGCCGAGCATCTGGGCCCCAAGACCATCCTCGATCTGCGGCTGGGCTCCACGGCGCTGAAGGCGGTCATCGCCGACGATCATGCCGTGAAGGGCGAGGGGCGGGCCTGGCTCGGCTTCACGCCCAAGCCGCATCATCTGCTCAATCGCGAGACAGACCAGTTCCTGCGCTGAAGCCGGAACGGGCAAGAACCCAAAGGACAGGCAACAGGAGGCCATCATGGCGAAGGGGCACAAGCATCAGCATGGACATGGCCATGTTCACCACGCGCCTGCGGTGCAGGGGGGACCGGCCAAGAAGCTGCCCGGCAAGTTCGATTACGGCGCCTTCTCGAAGGATCTCGATCTCTCGCCCGCGCGCAGCCTCGAGGCCGTCATCGCCATGACGCCGGAGGACATGGCCAGGGCCTCGCGGCCGGTGACCAGCGCCTATAACGAGCTGCTGGCGGTGGCCTCGAGCCTCGAGGATGTGGGCTATCGCCGTCTCATGACCGAATGCGTCGCGGCCCCCCGGGTCACCTTCCTCGAGATGTATCCTCGCGACGACGACCGCAAGAAGCTCTTCAAGGAGATGGTCCGGCTCGGATTCTTCAACAAGGAGGATCATCCGGACGAGGTCTGGCCGCAGGGCCATCTGACGCCGCAGACCTATCTGACGGCACCCTCGAGCCACAACGACTTCTACAACGCCCATCCGGGCGGGCTCGCCATGACGGTCGCCTACAACATCCGCATGGCGGATTCCTACACCCACCATTATCGCCAGGCGCTGGGCCTGCCGCTCAACCGCGACCTGCCGGCGGCGGCACTCTGCGTCCATGAATACCCCAAGGTCTGGCTCTATCAGTGGCTCGCGGACGGTTCCTGGCTCGAGGAGCCGCGCACCGTCTATGACGACACCTGGCATGCGCACTGCATCTATGTCACGGCGGAGCTGATGCACCGTCGCTTCGATTCCCGCATCGTGCTGGCCATGGCGGCGGCTCACCAGCTCTCGGCGCTCGGCGCCTCGATGGACGGCAAGAAGGTGATCTGCAACTGGGTCGGGCTCGAGCGCGTCGCCCATTTCATCAAGGCCGCCGCCTTGATGGCGCAGGTCGATCCGGTCGAGTACGGGCTCCTGGAGAAGAAGGGCAAGGATCTCGTGCTGCCGCCGGTCACGGGCGAGCAGTGGGTCACGCACCTCGCCGACATGAACTGGCCCTACACCATGGGCGCCGCCCATCTCTACACCTACCCGCTTCTGAAGCAGATCGCGGCCGAGGATTACGACCTGTCGGGCCGCGACCTGAACGGCCGGCCCTTCAACCAGCTCAAGAACTATGTCTGGTCGCAGCTCGGCCAGATCCCGTTCTACGAGGTCTGGGTTCGCGAAGGCGAGGCGGCCGCGCGCAAGGTGGTGAAGCGGCTGGTCTCGAAGCGTTAGAGGACAACCCCTCAGGATGGCCAACGCTCCCGTCACCAAGGAGGCGGCGCTCGCCTTCGGCCGCGACGTCTATTACGGCCATGGCAAGATCGAGATCCTGCCCAAGGTCGCGGTGCATTCGCTGCAGGACATGGCGGTTGCCTACACGCCCGGCGTCGGCCATGCCGTGCGCGAGGTCCAGGCGCGCGCCGAAGCGCTCTCGGAGCTGACGGCCAAGGACAATCTGGTCGCCATCGTCACCGACGGCACGGCGGTGCTGGGCTTCGGCAATGCCGGTCCCCGCGCCGCGTTGCCGGTGATGGAAGGCAAGGCCACGATGTTCAAGCTGCTGGCGGGCATCGACTGCTTCCCGCTCTGCATCCAGGCCCGCGACGCCGCCCATCTGGTCGACATCCTCGAGGCGCTGGAGCCCGGCTTCGGCGGCTACAACATCGAGGACGTGGCGGCCCCCGCCTGCTTCGAGGTGGTGCGCCGGCTCGAGGAACGCGTCGCCATTCCGGCGATGCATGACGACCAGTACGGCACCGCCACCGTCATCGCCGCGGCGCTCATCAACGCGCTCAAGGTGACGGGTCGCAAATCCCAGGATGTGCGGGTGGTGGTGAACGGGGCCGGGGCGGCCGGGACCGCGACGGTCGATATGCTCCAGGCGCTGGGGATCGGCGAGATCACGGTCCATGACAAGGTCGGGATCCTCCATCGCGGCGGGCTTTATCCGCACGAGCATTGGCGGCGCATCGCGCATGAGACCAATCGCGACGGCCTCCAGGGCGATCTCGCCGCGGCCCTGCGCGGTGCCGACGTCTTCATCGGCGTGTCGGTCGCCAATCAGGTGACGCCGGACATGGTCCGGTCGATGGCGCCGGGGCCCATCGTGTTCGGCCTTGCCAACCCCGAGCCGGAAATCCGGCCCGACCAGGCGCAAGCCGCCGGGGCCGCCATCACCGCCAGCGGCCGCTTCGACTTCCCGAATCATTGCAACAATGTGCTGGCCTTCCCGGCCCTGATGCGGGCGGCGCTCGACACCAGGACCCGCCGCGTCAGCCGCGAGATGTGCCTCGCCGCCTCGCGCGCCATCGCGGCCGAGGTGCCGGACGCGGCGCTCGCCCCCGATCTGATCCTGCCCAGCCCCCTTTCGGAGACGCTTTATCCCCAAGTGGCGGAGGCCGTCGCGCGCGCGGCCGTTGCCCAGGGGCTGGCGCGGGTCGATCCCGGCCCCGGCGCGGTGGCCGCGAAGACGGCACATCTGCGTCGCCTGGTGCATGAGCGCCAGCGTTCGCTGCCCTCGATCTCCTGATCCACGACGGCTCCTCCGCAAAACGCATGGCGGCGATTCCGCCGTCCATGACGGAACCGCAACGCTTCTCCTTCGTTTTCATGTCGTCGCGGCATCCGCCTGCGATTTGAGCCACTGCCTGTTTCTGCAGCAGGTTCGCGTCGTCGCATCAATCCGAGGTCGGGGGCTTGCATTGCTGCGGCCGAGGCTCGATCTCTCAAGCAGCCGCCGCGGCCGGTCGGCGGCGGACAGCCCGCGATCACCGAACAGATCAGATCACAGAGGAGAGGACCAATGGCCTTCAAACTTCCCGACCTGCCTTATGCGAAGGACGCCCTGGCCCCGCATACATCGGCGGAGACGCTCGAGTTCCATCACGGCAAGCATCACAAGGCCTATGTCGACAAGCTCAACGAGCTGATTGCCGGCACCGAGTTCGAGGGGATGTCGCTCGAGGACATCATCGTCAAGTCCCATGGCGTGAAGAAGCACCAGGCGATCTTCAACAATGCCGGGCAGCATTGGAACCATTCGCAGTTCTGGACCGCGATGAAGCCCCGGGGCGGCGGCAGGATCCCGGGTTCGCTCGAGAAGCGCATCATCGCCGACCTCGGCAGCGTCGAGGACTTCAAGAAGACCTTCACCGAGCAGGGCGTGGGCCAGTTCGGCAGCGGCTGGGTCTGGCTGGTCGAGGCCGACGGCAAGCTGCAGGTGACCAAGACCGCGAATGCGGAGAATCCGCTGCATGAAGGCCAGCGCATGATCCTCGTCTGCGATGTCTGGGAACACGCCTATTACATCGACTATCGCAACGAGCGGCCGAAGTTCCTCAAGACCTTCCTCGAGCATCTGGTCGATTGGGAAGCCGCGGCCGCGCGCCTCGAGGAGAAGGCCCCGAGCGCGAAACCGGCCAAGTCTCACGGCCGCTCGGCGGCGTAGGCAGACTCACGACAACCCAGTCACCCTCAGGTCATGCCCCAGGGTGACTGGGTGGTGCGCCATGTGTCATGCCGGCGAAGGCCGGCACCCATGAACACGAGCGTCACCCAGTGTTGCACGGGCGGGTGTTCATGGCCCCCGGCCTTCGCCGAGGTGACGAAAAGGGGCGGGCCAGTGCCCTTCTCGGGGCTGCCTCTTCGTCAATTCTGTATCCGCTTCGTCAGGCTGCCATCGACCACGAGATTGGCGCCGGTGACGAAGCTCGCAGCGGGGCTCGCCGCGAACACCGCCATGTTGGCGATTTCTCCCGGCGTCGCCATGCGGCCCAGCGGGTTCTCCTTGATGGTATCGGCAAAGACCGCGGGCTGCTCCTGCTCGACCTGATGCCAGAAACCGCCCTTGAAATAGGTGGTGCCGGGGCTCACGAGATTGGCGCGGATGCCCATCGGGGCCAGATGGCGCGCCAGCGACTTCACATAGAACATCAGGGCCGCCTTCAGCGCGCCATAGGCCGAGGATTCATAGCCGTAATCCTCCGAGCCCGAGATCGAGGCGATGGCGACCACGGCGCCCGCCTTCGAGCGCTTCAGATGCGGGATCGCCGCCTCGGCGGCATTGACGGTGTGCATCAGGTCGATCTCGAAGGCGGCGCGGAAGGCGTCGGGCGTGGCGCCGCTGGCGAGGCCGCTGGCATTGGCCACCAGGATGTCGATGCCGCCGAGCTCCCTGGCGCTTGCCTCGACCCAGCCGACCAGCGCCGCACGGTCGCGTACATCGACCGCCTTGCCGAAGACACGGCGGCCGCCCTGCGACAAGGCCTCGACCTCGGTCTCGACGCCCTTCGCGTCGCGGGCGCAGATCGCGACATCGCAGCCTTCGGCAAGAAGCCCCCGCGCGATCGCGTTGCCGATGCCGCGGGTGGCGCCGGTCACGAGTGCCTTCTTGCCGGCGAGATGAAGATCCATGGTTCCCCTCCGATGTCGTGATGGAGGGCGCAGCCTAGAGCATTTCCGCCGGGCCCGACATCGGCCGAATGGAAAGCGGCCTCGGAAGGAGGGAAAGCGCTGCCGGCTCGCGCGGACCGGCAGCGCTCTCGTGGGGCGGTTTCCGTTCAGCTCGGCCGGATGTTCTGGTTGAGCCTGAACAGATTGTCCGGGTCGTAGCGGTGCTTGATCGCCGCCAGCCGCGGATAGTTGGCGCCGTAGGCGAGCTGGACGCGATCCTGCTCGTCATCCGGCATGAAATTGACATAGACGCTGCCGGCCGCGTGAGGCGCCATGTCGCGCGCGAGCTTGCGCGCCCAGCCGATGCAGGTTTCGTCCTGTGTCGGTTCGCGCCAGCGGGTATGCACGTTCATGATGAAATGCGACTGGCGCTGCGGATAGGCGGTGGCTTCGGGCGCCACCCGCGCCATGGCACCGCCGACATGGGCGATGAAGATCTCGCATTCGGGCCCCGGCAACCGCCCGGCGGCGGCGAGGAGCGCGTCGATGGCGCCGTCGCCGAGCTCGACGAAGTCGTGGCTCTTCCAGTAGTTGCGGGCTCCCGGCGTCAGCAGCGGATCGAACGCCGCCTGCCAGCCGGCGAAGGGATGCGGGCTCACCACATCGGCGATGGGCTTGCCCATCGCGCGGAAGGGGGCGGCCGCCTTCTCGCCCGCCGCCATGTCGCCGGCATAGCAGAGCGCGAAGATCAGCACCTCGCGGCCATGCCATTCCTGCGGGATGAAGGGCAGGGGCGGGGCTTTGCGCATGACGGCCCAGCAAGTGAGCTCGTCGGGTGCCTCGGCCACGAGCCGGCGATACTGCTTCAGCAGCGTCGGCGCCTCGTCGAGCGGATGGACCAGCAGGCCGGAGAGGACCTGCGGGCCCAGGGGATGCAACGCGAACTCGAAGGCCGTCACGACGCCGAAATTCCCGCCGCCGCCGCGCAGGGCCCAGAACAGGTCGACATTCTCGCGCTCGCTCGCATGGACGAGGGCGCCGTTCGCCGTCACCACATCGGCCGAGACGAGATTGTCGATCGTCATGCCGAACTTGCGCGTGGTCCAGCCGAAGCCGCCGCCCAGCGTCAGGCCGGCGATGCCGGTGGTCGAGTTGATGCCGGTCGGCACCACCAGGCCGAAGGCCTGGGTCTCGCGGTCGAGATCGGCGAGCGTGGCGCCGGGTCCGACGATCGCCCGCCGCGTGGTCGCGTTGACCTTGACCGAATTCATCCGCGAGAGGTCGAGCATCAGCCCGCCTTCGCAGACGGCGTTGCCGGCGATGTTGTGGCCGCCGCCGCGGACCGCGAGCGGCAGGCGGTGATCCTTCGCGAAGCGCACCGCCTGGACCACGTCGGAGACGTCCTGCGCGCGCAGGATGAGGGCGGGATGGCGATCGACCATCGCGTTCCAGATCTTGCGCGCTTCCTCGTAGGCGGGATTGCCTGCCAGCAGCAGCTCGCCGCGGACGGCGCGGCGCAGGCCCTCGATCGCGGCGTCGAGAGATGGGCGCTGGGTGGTTCCTGTCTTGTGAATCGAGCTTGTCATTGTCGTTCTTCCTCGGTCGATGAGCGGATGATGGGAATCGATAGGGGCGTCATCCTCATCATCTGGGCGGGCGGGCCTAGTGCAGAAAGTGAACCGCCCTGTCCTGTCGAACCGCTGGGCGCAGGCCCGCGGGGCAAGGGCTCCAGCGGGGCAAGCCTCGACGGGAATGGGGATTTATTCGTGACGAGTTCGAATCCGAACTTTTGATTATATATTTGTAATATATACATTTGTTGTGGAGTTTTACGGCTTCAGATGCGGGAACATGTTCGATTCAGAAATTATACTGGAGCGGCAACCGGGTTGGGTTTAGGTTCCTGGCCCCGCAACCGGAAGGGAGCCCCCGCGATGCCGTCGACCACAGCCGCAGAACCGGATGGCAGCAACAGCTACGGGCAGTTCTGTCCCGTCGCCATGGCCGCCGAGATCGTGTGCACGCGCTGGACGGCCTTGCTGCTGCGCGAGTTCATGGCGGGCAGCACGCGCTTCAACGAGCTGCGCCGCGGCGTGCCGCGCATGTCGCCGGCGCTTCTTTCCAAGCGCCTCAAGGAACTGGAGCAGGCCGGCATCGTCGAGCGCCGGCGCGGCACCGACGGCGAGGATGCTGACTATCATCTGACGCCGGCGGGGCGCGACCTGCGCGACGTGATCTGGAGCCTGGGGATGTGGGGCCAGCGCTGGATCGAGGCGCAGGTGTCGCTCAAGAATCTCGACCCGTCGCTCCTGATGTGGGACATGCGGCGCAATCTCGATCCCACGCCGCTGCCGCCGCGGCGCTCCGTCATCCAGCTCCAGTATCCCGAGCTGCCGGCGGCGCGCCGGCTCTGGTGGCTGATCATCGACAAGGGCAAGGTCGATCTCTGCTCCGTCGATCCCGGCTTCGATGTCGATCTCTATGTCGTCTCCGATCTCAAGACGATGACCGCCATCTGGATGGGGCTCGCATCGGTCGCGGGCGAGGTCGATGCCGGCCGCCTGATCCTGACCGGCGACATGGCGCTGCAGCGCTCGATGCAGCGCTGGCTGGGCCTCAGCCCCTTCGCCAAGGAGCGCAAGCTGGCGGCGGCAGCGGCGTAGCCACCCCATTCATCCTCCCCCTCGCTTGTGCGGGCGGAGAGGAAAACGAGCTGGCGTCGAAATTGAACGATCACCGCAGCGCCTCGACCGCGTTGCCGAAGAGGGCGAAGAGGGAGCGTTCATGGCCCGCAATCCAAGGATCCGGCCAGCAGCCCCAATGGACGATGACGACGCGTTCCTTCGGGTTGATGTAGAGGAACTGGCCGAAGATGCCGATGCCGGTGAAGGCGCCGTCGTGGTTCTCGAGCGCCTGCTTGCCGGCGGGGAACGACCACCACTGGTAGCCATAGCCGAGCGGCCAGCCCTTCTCGATCTGGCCGTAATCGCTCTGCGGCGAATCCCGCCGCGGATGTGAGGCCTCCTCGACCCAGCCTTCGGGCAGGATCCGCTCGCCGCCGGCGATCCCGTCCGCCAGGATGAAGAGCCCGAAGCGCCCATAGTCGCGCAGCGTGAAGTTGCAGGCGCCGCCGCCGCTCTCCTGGCCGCCGGCCGATTCCAGGCACCAGAATCCGTCGCTCTCCATCCCGAACCGGCTCCAGATTCGCTCCGACAGATAGTCGCTGAGGCGCCGGCCCGTGGCGGCATGGAGAATCTCGCCCAGCACATGGGTCTCGCCGGTCTTGTACTGGAACTTGCTGCCGGGCTCGGCCACTCGCGGCAGGCCGCGCATCACCTCGAGGATGCCGCCGTCGCGCCCCTCCCGGATCGCGTCATACATGCGGGCGAAGACCGATTGCCCGTTGCGATAGCCTTCCTCCCAGAACACGCCCGACGACATCTGCAAAAGATGGCGGATGGTGGTGCCCTCGTAGGCCGAGCCCCTGAGGATCGGCAGATAGTCGGTGACTGGGTCCTCGACCGAGCCGATATGGCCCTGGTGGATGGCGGCGCCGATCAGCGTCGAGACCACCGATTTGCCGACCGAATAGGAATGCCAGCGTGACTGCTCGTCGGTGCCGAGACGATAGCTCTCATGCGCGATCCGGCCGTCCTTGAGGATCAGAAGGCCGGCCGTGCGGCCCGCCGCCATGAATTCCTCGAGCCCGACCGTCCGGCGCTGCAACGGGACGGTCAGATCGAGTGCCTGCGGATGGCGGGGCAAGGGATGGATTCCTGTCCCGCGCGTAATGGTCCGGATCGGAAAATACCGGTCGCGGCTGCGGTTGATCACCGGCTGCTCCTCCGGCGTCATGTTCATGATCCGATCGAATTCCATCCGCTTTCTCCGGGACTAAGCCCTCGAGCCTAGCGAGGCGTCTCGCACCTCGTCCAGTCGGACCGGCCCCGTCCTCTCCCCGAATCCGGTCGGATGACCGGATTAATCTTCGTCCAGCGTGGAATGCCGAGGATTGGCGCGCCGCGCCGCGGCTGTCATATCAGGCCCGCGGGGCCTGAGAGGATGTGGCCGCAAGCGAGAAAGGCGTGCTTCGATGTTTGGAAAGTGGCGGGGATTCGCCCGGGATCTTTGGGCCCTGACGCGCCCTTATTGGTTCTCCGAGGAGCGGTGGGTGGCGCGAGGCCTGCTGGCCGTCATCGTCGCGTTGAATCTGGGCCTGGTCTATCTGCTGGTCATTCTCAACCAGTGGAACAACCTGTTCTACAACGCGCTTCAGGAAAAGAACTTCGATGCCTTCGCCCATCAGCTCCTGCGCTTTGCCTGGATTGCCGCGGCCTATATCGCGATCGCCGTCTACAGCCTCTATCTGCGCCAGATGCTGGAGATCCGCTGGCGGCGCTGGCTGACCGAGCATTTCATCGGCCGCTGGCTCGCGAGCCAGACCTACTATCGGCTGCAGCTCCAGGGCAGCACCACCGACAATCCGGACCAGCGCATCGCGCAGGATATCAGCCTGTTCGTGCAGCAGACGCTGGCGATCTCGCTCGACCTCCTGAGCAACACGGTCACGCTCTTTTCCTTCCTCACCATCCTCTGGGGCCTCTCCGGCGCGCTGACGATTCCGCTGGGCAGCCATAGCCTGGAGATCCCGGGCTACATGTTCTGGGTGGCCCTGGTCTATTCGGCGATCGGCACCTGGATCACCCACAAGGTTGCGCGGCCGCTGGTGCGCATCAACAACCAGATGCAGCGGTTCGAGGCCGATTTCCGCTACGCGCTGGTGCGCCTGCGCGAGAATGCCGAGGGCGTGGCGCTCTATGGCGGCGAGGCGGACGAGGCGAAGGGCCTCGCCGGACGCTTCGGCGCCATCATCGGCAACTGGCGCGAATATATGCGCTTCACGAAACGCTACACCTGGTTCTCGAACGGCTTCGGCCAGGTCGCGGAAATCTTCCCGATCCTGGTGGCGGCCCCGCGCTTCTTCGCCGGCGCCATCCAGCTCGGCGGCCTGATGCAGACAGCCTCGGCCTTCGGCCGCGTCCAGGGGGCCATGAGCTGGTTCGTGAACAACTACGACACCATGGCGAGCTGGAAAGCGACGGTCGATCGCTTGACCGGCTTCGAGGCCAGCATGGCCCGCATCGCCGGCGAGCCGGGCGGCATCCGCCGTCACCCCTCGCCGCAGCCGGCTATCACCGTCGATGGTGTCGATGTCCAGTTGCCCGACGAGCGGCCCTTGATCGCAGCGGCGAACCTGTCGATCGAGCCGGGCCAGTCGGTGCTGATCACCGGCCCCTCCGGCTCGGGCAAGAGCACGCTCTTCCGCGTGCTGGGCGGGCTTTGGCCCTTCGGCCGCGGGGCCGTGGCGGTGCCGGCCGGCACCCGATCGCTGTTCCTGCCGCAGCGCCCCTACCTGCCGCTGGGACGGCTGCGCGACACCGTCACCTATCCGGGGCTGACCGTGCCGGCCAGTGATGACGAGATCCGCGAGGTCCTGGGCGCCTGCCAGCTCGGCCAGCTGGCCGGCCGTCTCGAGGAAAGCGCCAACTGGGCCCAGCGCCTCTCGCCCGGCGAGCAGCAGCGTCTCGCCATCGCGCGGGCGCTCCTGCAGAAGCCCGACTGGCTCTTCCTCGACGAGGCGGCCTCGGCGCTCGACGAGACCAGCGAAACCGCCCTCTATCGGCTGCTGAAGCAGCGGTTGCCGCGGACGACGATCGTCAGCATCGCCCATCGCGGCAGCCTCGCGGGATTCCATGACCGCCGGGTCGAGATCAGGCAGAGTGAGGATGGAATCGGCCATCTGGCCGAGGCCCCGGCCCCGGCGAGCGGGCCGGCGCGCATTACAGCCTGAAAAGGTAGCGGCCTCAGGTCGTTACAGGAGCGTCACCAGGCCTGCCGGCAGGGTTAAAAACGAACAAAAAACGAACTTTCTTGGTTTTCAAATGAAACATGCAAGAATACCGGTCCGAGGCGCTGCCCGCGCGAGCGGGGCGCCGGCGATGGACCGAGCCTAGCCCCATGCTTTCCGAGCGGCAGATGGAGATCCTGAATCTGGCCCGGGCCCAGCGGCGCGTCAGCGTCGACGAGCTGGCCGAGAAATTCAGCGTCACCAGCCAGACCATCCGGCGCGAGCTCAACGATCTCTGCCAGCGCCAGATGCTGCAGCGGGTCCATGGCGGGGCGGTGATGCTCTCGGGCATCGAGAACGTCTCCTACGATTCCCGCCGCGTGCTGGCGCCCGACGCCAAGCGGCGGATCGGCGTCAAGGCGGCCTCCCTCATCCCCGGCAACTGCGCGCTCTTCATCAATATCGGCACCACCACCGAGCAGGTGGCCCACGCCCTCACCAACCATGTCGGGCTCGTGGCCATCACCAACAACATCAATGTGGCCAATATCTTGCGGCCCGCCCACAGGATCGAGGTGATCATCGCGGGCGGGGTGGTGCGGCGCTCCGACGGCGGCATCGTCGGCGAGGCGACGGTCGATTTCATCAACCAGTTCAAGGTCGACTATGCCGTGATCGGCGCCTCGGCGATCGATCCGGACGGCACCATCCTCGATTACGACTATCGCGAGGTCTGGGTCTCGCAGGCGATCATGCGCAATGCCCGCCAGGTGATCCTGGTGGCGGACGCGATGAAGTTCCGCCGCAGCGCGCCGATGCGAATCGCCCATTTTTCCCAGATCAACGTGTTCGTGACCGACGAGGAGCTGCCCCAGCCGCTGGCCCGGATCGCGGCCGAAAGCGGCGTGCAGGTCGAGATCGCGGCCGACTGACGACCCCCGAAAATCCCGGCCTGCCTGAGGCTTGGGCACCCGCTGCCCGGCAAGGCAGCAGTCTGCCCGCTTCTGTTGCATTTTCGATTGAGCGCGTTTTGATCATCAAATATGCTGCAAAGAAACAAAAACGAACATGAATGAAAACTCAGGGTTCGCTGGGGGGCCGATGACCGCCGCTTACGACCTCGCCGTGATCGGCGGGGGCATCAATGGATGCGGGATCGCGCGCGACGCCTCGGGCCGCGGGCTCAAGGTCTTCCTCTGCGAGCAGGGCGACCTCGCCGGCGCTACCTCCTCGGCCTCGACCAAGCTGATCCATGGCGGCCTGCGCTATCTCGAGTATTACGAGTTCCGGCTGGTGCGCGAAGCCCTCATCGAGCGCGAGGTGCTGCTGCGCGCCGCCCCGCATATCATCCGGCCGCTGCGCTTCGTCCTGCCGCGCCGGGCCGGCATGCGGCCGGCCTGGCTGATCCGCCTCGGCCTCTTCCTCTACGACCATCTGGGCGGCCGCGAGATCCTGCCCGGCACCCGCTCGGTCGATCTGCGCCGCGACGAGGCGGGCAAGCCGCTGAAGCCGGACCTGACCGCGGCCTTCGAATATTCGGACTGCTGGGTCGAGGACGCGCGGCTGGTGGCGCTCAACGCCGTCGACGCGGCGGAGCGCGGCGCCGTGATCCGCACCGGAACGCGGTTCCTGGGCGCGCGGCGCAAGCCCGGCGGCTGGCAGATCGAGCTCGAGGATGTCGCCACCGGCAGCAAGGCCGAGATCGAGGCCAAGGCCCTCGTCAATGCCGCGGGACCCTGGGTCGGCGAGGTGCTGGTGAAGCGTCTTGGGCTCGGCACGACCGCCAAGGTGCGGCTGGTCAAGGGCAGCCATATCGTGGTGCGCAAGCTCTTCGATCACGAGCGCGCCTATATCTTCCAGAACGATGACGGGCGGATCATCTTCGCCATCCCCTATGAGCGCGACTTCACGCTCATCGGCACGACCGACGTGGACGAGCATGGCGACCCCGCCCATGTCGCCATCTCCAGGACCGAGACGGAGTATCTCTGCGCCTCGGCCAACCGCTACTTCGCCCGCTCCATCGCGCCCGCCGACGTCGTCTATTCCTACTCGGGCGTGCGGCCGCTCTATGACGACGGCGCCAGCGAGGCCAAGGCCGCGACGCGCGACTATGTGCTGGAGCTCGATGCGCCCGAGGGCCAGGCACCGGTGCTCAATGTCTTCGGCGGCAAGATCACGACCTATCGCCGGCTCGCCGAATCGGCGCTGGCGAAGCTCGGCTCCCATTTTCCCGGCATGACCGCGCCCTGGACCGCCAAGGCGCCGCTGCCCGGCGGCGAGTTTCCGGTGGGCGGCGTCGACCGTATCGCCGAAGCCTTGCGCGCGGGTCTGCCCTTCATCGCGCCCGATCACGCGAGACGCCTGGCGCGCGCCTATGGCACGCGCGCCCAGCGGATTCTCGAGGGCGTGCACCGGCCCGAGGATCTGGGCCCGCATTTCGGCGCCGACCTCTATGAGCGCGAGGTGATCTATCTGGTGCGCCAGGAATGGGCGCGGTCGGCGCGCGACGTGCTGTGGCGACGCTCGAAGCTGGGCCTGCATGTCGGCAGCGAGGATATCAAGGCGCTCGAGAGCTGGTTCGAGCAGAAGCGAGGCGAGTTGCGTGCACCGGCCGCCTGAGGCCGGAAGGGAAGAGGACAAGGGGCTGAATGACGCTTGAGCTGCGAAACGTGACGCGTCAGGTGGGCGGGCAGATCCATATCCGGGATCTGTCCCTGACCCTCGAGCATGGGACGCTCAATGTCCTGCTCGGGCCGACGCTGTCCGGCAAGACCACGCTCATGCGCCTCATGGCCGGGCTCGACCAGCCGACCACGGGCCGGGTGTTCTGGGACGGGGCCGACGTGACCGGCGTGCCGGTGCGCAAGCGCAGCGTCGCCATGGTCTATCAGCAGTTCATCAATTACCCGACGCTGAGCGTCTACGAGAACATCGCGAGCCCGATGCGGGTTGCGGGCCAGCCGAAAGAGGAGATCGATCGGCGCGTCCGCGAGGTGGCGGAGCTCCTGAAGTTGACGCCGCTGCTGCAGCGCACGCCGCTCGAGCTCTCGGGCGGCCAGCAGCAGCGCACGGCGCTGGCCCGCGCGCTCGCCAAGCGGGCGGGCCTGCTGCTGCTGGACGAGCCGCTCGCCAATCTCGACTACAAGCTGCGCGAGGAATTGCGCCAGGAGCTGCCGCGCATCTTCGCCGCCACCGGCGGCATCCTGGTCTATGCCACCACCGAGCCGCTCGAGGCGCTGCTGCTCGGCGGCAGCACGGCCACGCTCGCCGAAGGTCGCGTCACGCAGTTCGGCCGCACCATCGACGTCTATCGCCGCCCCAACAGCCTGGAGACGGCGCGCATCTTCTCCGATCCGCCGATCAACACGCTGGCGGTGCAGAAATCGGCAGGCCTCTTCAGCTCGGCCGCGGGCCATCTCAAGTTGCCGGCCTCGGGATCCTGGGCGTCGCTGCCGGACGGCGCCTATGTCGTCGGCTTCCGCCCCGACCATCTCTATCTCGCCAAGCCCGGACCCGATGCGATCGCGATCAGCGGCAAGGTGGCGATCGCCGAGATCACCGGGTCGGAAAGCTTCGTCCATGTCGATTTCGCCGGCGAGCGCTGGGTGGCGCTGGCGCATGGCGTGCACGACCTGCCGATCGGCCAGCCGGTCCCGCTCTATCTCGATCCCAACCGATTCCTCCTGTTCAACGCCTCGGGCGCGCTCGCAGCCGCACCCGGCGCGCGGGCGGCGGCATAGGGGGCGGCGATGGCACGCATTCATCTCGACGGCGTCGCCCACTCCTACCGCCCGGACCCGCAGGGTCCGCAGGACTATGCGCTGAAGCGCCTCGACCATGTCTGGGAGGATGGCGGCGCCTATGCGCTGCTGGGACCCTCCGGCTGCGGCAAGACCACGCTCCTCAACATCATCTCGGGCCTCATCACGCCGAGCCAGGGCCGGCTGGTCTTCGACGGCACCGACGTGACGGCCCTGCCGACGGCGGCGCGCAACATCGCGCAGGTGTTCCAGTTCCCGGTCATCTACGACACCATGACGGTGGCCGAGAACCTGGCCTTCCCCTTGCGCAACCGCCATGTGGCGTCGGGCGAGGTGCGCAAGCGCGTGGCCGAGGTGGCGCAGATGCTGGATCTGACGACCATCCTCAAGAAGCGCGCGCGCGGCCTCACCGCCGACGTGAAGCAGAAGATCTCGCTCGGCCGCGGGCTGGTGCGGCCCGACGTGGCCGCGATCCTGTTCGACGAGCCGCTCACCGTCATCGATCCGCATCTCAAATGGATGCTGCGCTCGAAGCTCAAGGAGCTGCACCGCCAGCTCAAGTTGACCATGATCTATGTGACCCACGACCAGACCGAGGCGCTCACCTTCGCCGACAAGGTCGTGGTGATGTTCGAGGGCGAGGTGGTGCAGATCGGCACGCCCGAGGAGCTGTTCGACCGGCCGGCTCATACCTTCGTCGGCTACTTCATCGGTTCGCCCGGCATGAACGTGGCGCCCGTGACCGTCGAGGGCGATCGCGCACGTCTTGCCGGCCTGGAATCCGGGGGCCAGGAGATCCGGCTCGCCCGGGTCTATCCGGGGCTCGCGCAGGGTGCGCGCATCGAGCTCGGCATCCGTCCCGAATTCGTGCGCGTCGGCGCCAATGGCGCGGGCCTGCCGGCGCGCGTGCTCAAGGTCGACGATGTCGGGCGCTACCGCATCGTGCGCGTCGATCTGGGCGGCCAGGTCTTCAACGCGATCGCTGCCGAGGAGGCCCGCATCGAGGGCGACCGGACCCAGGTCCTGCTCGATCCCGCCAACATCCACATCTATGCGGACAGCCGGCGCGTCGAAGGCGTGGCCGCGGGGGCGGGGGCCTGAGCCATGGACAAGACCTGGAACAACAAGGGCTGGTTCATGGTGCTGCCGGTGCTGCTGCTGGTGGCCTTCAACGCGATCGTGCCGCTGATGACGGTCGTGAACTACTCGGTCCAGGAGACCTTCGGCGACAACGTCTTCTTCTTCCACGGCGTCGGCTGGTTCCAGGACGTGCTCCATTCCGACCGGTTCCACGACGCGCTCGGCCGCCAGCTCGCCTTCACCGCGATCATCCTGGTGATCCAGGTGCCGCTCGGCGTGGCGATCGCGCTCACCATGCCGCGCAAGGGCGTATGGGTCTCGGTCTGCCTGGTGCTGATGGCGCTGCCGCTCCTCATTCCCTGGAACGTGGTCGGCGCCATCTGGAACATCCTGGCGCTGCCCGATATCGGGCTCCTGGGCCGCGGGCTCAACGCCCTGGGCTTCGACTACAACTACACGCGCCAGCCCTTCGATGCCTGGTTCACCCTCATCCTGATGGATGTCTGGCACTGGACCTCGCTGGTGGTGCTGCTCGCCTATGCCGGGCTGATCTCGATCCCCGACGCCTATTACCAGGCGGCGAAGATCGACGGCGCCTCGCGCTTCGCGGTGTTCCGTTACATCCAGCTGCCCAAGATGAAGCGCGTACTGACGATCGCCATCCTGCTGCGCTTCATGGACTCCTTCATGATCTACACCGAGCCCGCGGTGCTGACCGGCGGCGGGCCCGGCAACTCGACCACGCTGCTCTCGATCGACCTCGTCAAGATCGCGCTCGGCCAGTTCGACCTGGGGCCCGCGGCGGCGATGTCGATCATCTACTTCCTGATCGTGCTGTTCCTCAGTTGGGTCTTCTACACCCTGATGATGCGAAACGAGGCTCAGTCATGAAGCGCGTCGCCTGGCTGGTGCCGGCCCTCTATATCCTGTTCCTGCTGGTGCCGATCTACTGGCTCGTCAACATGTCCTTCAAGACGACCAACGAGATCCTGGGCGCCTTCACGCTCTGGCCGCGGAACTTCACGTTCGGCAACTACGCCAAGATCTTCACCGATCCGACCTGGTACAACGGCTATATCAATTCCATCATCTACGTCACCATCAACACGGTGATCTCGGTCGCAGCGGCGCTGCCGGCGGCCTATGCCTTCTCGCGCTACCGTTTCGTCGGCGACAAGCATCTCTTCTTCTGGCTCCTGACCAACCGCATGGCGCCGCCGGCGGTCTTCGCGCTGCCCTTCTTCCAGCTCTATTCGGCGATCGGGCTGTTCGACACCCATATCGCGGTCGCGCTCTCGCACTGTCTCTTCAACATCCCGCTCGCGGTCTGGATCCTCGAAGGGTTCATGTCGGGCGTGCCGAAGGAGATCGACGAGACGGCCTATATCGACGGCTACTCCTTCCCGAAATTCTTCGGGCGGATCTTCATGCCGCTGATCGCGTCCGGTATCGGCGTCACGGCCTTCTTCTGCTTCATGTTCTCCTGGGTCGAGCTGCTGCTGGCCAAGACCCTGACCTCGGTGGCGGCCAAGCCGATCGCGGCCGTCATGACGCGCACGGCCAGCACCTCGGGCTACGAGCTGGGTCTGCTGGCCGCGGCGGGCGCTCTCACCATCATTCCCGGCGCCGTCGTCATCTATTTCGTGCGCAACTACATCGCCAAGGGCTTCGCGCTGGGCCGCGTCTGAGGAGGGAACCGACCATGGGCCTCACATGGATGGCATGGACCTGGGAGACGGCGACCTTCTTCGTGGTCATCTTCCTGCTGCTTTGCGCCATGACCGCCTGGGAGCTGAAATCGCCCGGCGGCGCGCCGCGGCTCGGCATCCTCGGGCTCGAGACGACCCGCGGCGACCGGCTCTTCATCTCGCTCCTGGGCGCCGCCTTCATTCATCTCGCGTGGCTGGGGCTGGTCGATGCCGACCTCTGGTGGGCGCTCGGCCTGTCGCTGGTCTATGCGTTCTGCGTGTTTCGCTGGGTCTGAGCGGCGGGCCCTCGGGATGGAGGTCCGCCGTCGCTGGGTTGAGGTTCGAGTGAGGTTCGGATCGCGTCGCAGGGATTCGAGCCCGGGAGGGAAATGACGAGACAGGAAGCCGGACGTGGCGGCCCGAAAAGCCGCCGCGATGCCGGACCAAGGAAGGATGCCAACGAGAAGATCGGCCGGGGCCCCATCCGCCGAGCCGATCCGGGCGCATGGACGTCGCAATACCACGGCTTCAGAAAGCTAGGGAGGACACCATCATGAAGCGTAGAGATTTCTTGAAGAGGACGGCGGCCATCACGGCCGCGACGGTCATCGTGCCGCGGCTCTCCTGGGCCGACGGCGCCGATGCCGCCAAGCACTGGGTCGACACCGAGTTCAAGCAGTCGGCTCTGTCGCGCGACGATCAGATCAAGGAACTGCAGTGGTTCATCGACGCGGCCAAGCCGTTCCAGGGCATGGAGATCGACGTGCTGTCGGAGACGATCCCGACGCACAGCTATGAATCGGAGACCCTGACCAAGGCCTTCGGCGAGATCACCGGCATCAAGGTCAACCACCAGGTGCTGGGCGAAGGCGAGGTGGTGCAGGCGGTTCAGACGCAGATGCAGACGAACCGCAACCTCTATGACGGCTATATCAACGACTCCGACCTGATCGGCACGCATTCGCGCCTGCAGAGCGCCGTCAACCTGACCGACTGGATGGCGGGCGAGGGCAAGGATGTCACCAATCCGGGTCTCGATGTCGACGACTTCATCGGCAAGGCCTTCACCACCGGCCCGGACGGCAAGCTCTGGCAGCTGCCCGACCAGCAGTTCGCCAACCTCTACTGGTTCCGCAAGGACTGGTTCGACCGGGACGACATCAAGAAGGGCTTCAAGGCCAAGTACGGCTACGACCTGGGCGTGCCGGTGAACTGGTCGGCCTATGAGGACATCGCCGAATACTTCACCAACGACGTGAAGAACGTCGACGGCGTTCGCATCTACGGCCATATGGACTACGGCAAGCGTGCACCGGACCTCGGCTGGCGCATGACCGACGCCTGGCTCTCCATGGCCGGCTCCACCTCGCCGGGCCTGCCGAACGGCCGGCCGATCGACGAATGGGGCATCCGCATGGAGAAGGGCTCCTGCAATCCTGCAGGCGCCTCGATCACGCGCGGCGGCGGCACCAACGCGCCGGCCTCCGTCTACGCGATCGCCAAGTGGGACGAGTGGCTGCGCAAATATGCGCCGCCGGGTGCGGCCGACTACGACTTCTACCAGTCGCTGCCGGCGCTCGCGACCGGCAACGTCGCCCAGCAGATCTTCTGGTACACCGCCTTCACCGCGAACATGGTGGCCCCGAAGAGTGCGGGCAACAACACGGTCGACGACCAGGGCAATCCGCTGTGGCGGATGGCGCCCTCGCCGCACGGCCCTTACTGGAAGGAAGGCATGAAGCTGGGCTACCAGGATTGCGGTTCCTGGACCCTCTTCAAGTCGACGCCGGTCGACCGCCGCAAGGCGGCCTGGCTCTACGGCCAGTTCTGCGTGTCCAAGACCGTGGACGTGACCAAGAGCCATGTCGGCCTGACCATCATCCGCGACAGCACGGTCCGGCACAAATCCTTCACCGAGCGCGCGCCCAAGCTGGGCGGCCTGGTCGAGTTCTATCGCTCGCCCGACCGCAATCTCTGGACGCCGACCGGCATCAACGTGCCCGACTATCCGAAGCTGGCCCAGCTCTGGTGGCAGCAGATCGGCGACGTGAACTCCGGTACCTTCACGCCGCAGCAGGCCATGGACCGTCTCGCCAAGGAGATGGACGACGTCATGGCCCGCATGCAGGCCGCCGACGAGCAGGCCAAGACCTATGGCGGCTGCGGTCCGCGGCTCAATCCGGAGAAGGATGCCTCCGCGTGGCTCGGCACGCCGGACGGTCCCGCCAAGAAGCTGGATAACGAGAAGCCGAAGGGCGAGACCATTGCCTACGACGAACTGATCAAGCGCTGGGCCGAGTGAGCGCTTGGGCTACGCCTTTGCCTCTGACGTGAAGTACCTCTGAGACCTCGTGGCCGGGAGCGCTGCTCCCGGCCATCTTTTTTTGGCCCTTAACGTCATCTCCGCGAAAGCGGGGATCCATCCTGACCCAGGTCACCAGGCTTTGACATCGATCCCCGCTTTCGCGGGGATGACGAAAAGGCGCAATGTTCGGTTGCGGCATTGTCTTGATGCAGATTCAAGGGCGGCCGAAGACAGGAAGGGAGATCGGGATGAGCGCCCATATTCTCGCTATCGACCAGGGCACCACCTCGAGCCGGGCGATTCTCTTCGATGCGGGCCAGCGCGTCGTGGCGGTGGCGCAGGAGGAGTTCGAGCAGCATTTCCCGCGCTCCGGCTGGGTCGAGCATGAGCCCGAGGACATCTGGAACAGCACGCTTGCCGTCTGCCGGGCGGCGATCGCCAGGGCGAAGCTCGCCCCGCGCGACATCGCCGGCATCGGCATCACCAACCAGCGCGAGACGACGGTGGTCTGGGACCGCGCCAGCGGCCGCGCCATCCATCGCGCCATCGTCTGGCAGGACCGCCGCACCGCCGAGACCTGCGCCGCGCTGCGCGCCGCCGGCCATGAGCCGAAGGTGTCGGGCCGTACCGGCCTGATCCTCGATCCCTATTTCTCCGGCACCAAGATCGCCTGGATCCTCGACCAGGTGCCGGGCGCCCGCGATCTGGCGAAGCAGGGGCGGCTCGCCTTCGGCACGGTCGACAGCTGGCTGCTCTGGCGCCTGACCGGCGGCAGCCACGCGACCGACGCCACCAACGCCTCGCGCACGCTGCTCTACGACATCCATCGCGGCGCCTGGGACGAGGAGCTGCTCGACCTCATCCGCGTGCCGCGCTCGCTCCTGCCCGAGATCAAGGACAGCGCCGCCGATTACGGCTCGACCCTCTCCGATTTCTTCGGCGCGCCGATCCGCATCCTCGGCATCGCCGGCGACCAGCAGGCGGCCGTGGTGGGCCAAGCCTGCTTCAAGCCCGGCATGATCAAATCGACCTACGGCACCGGCTGCTTCGCGCTGCTCAACACCGGCGGCCGCGCCGTCGCTTCGAAGAACCGGCTGCTGACGACGGTGGCTTACCAATTGAACGGCCAGCGCAGCTACGCGCTCGAAGGCGCCATCTTCATCGCCGGTGCCGCCGTGCAATGGCTGCGCGATGGCCTGCGGATCATCGCCAATGCCGCGGAATCGGGCGTGCTGGCGGAGGCGGCCGATCTCAATCAGGAGGTCTATCTGGTGCCGGCCTTCGTCGGGCTGGGGGCGCCCTACTGGGATGCCGAGGCGCGCGGCGCGCTCTTCGGCCTCACGCGCTCGACCGGCCCGGCGGAGATCGCGCGCGCGGCGCTCGAGGCCGTCTGCTACCAGACCCACGATCTGCTCGAGGCGATGCATGCGGACTGGCCCGAGGCACAATCGGCGAGCTCGGTCCTGCGCGTCGATGGCGGCATGGTCGCCTCCGACTGGACCATGCAATGCCTCGCCGACATCCTGGACGCGCCGGTGGACCGGCCGCGGATCCTGGAGACGACAGCCCTGGGCGCCGCCTATCTCGCGGGCATGCAGGCCGGCGTCTATCCCGGCCTCGAGGAACTGACGAGGAACTGGCATCTCGACCGCCGCTTCACGCCCGCGATGGACGAGGGTGTGCGCCGCCACAAGCTCGCGGGCTGGAAGGACGCGGTCGCGCGGACGCTGAGCAAGCGGTAGTGCGCTTCTGATCACTTTTTCGCTCCGTCGCCGATCCGCTCCATCCGTCATCCCCGCGAAAGCGGGGACCCATGCCGATCCAGCACGCCGAGCGGAACCTTGGGTCCCCGCTTTCGCGGGGATGACGGGCGAGCGTGGGGCGCCCGCCCTGCGTCACCCCCGCCGCATCGTCGGTGCCGAGACCGTCTGCCGTCGGTCGCGGCTGGGGGCGAGGCCGAATCTCGCCCGATAGACCCGCGAGAAATGCTCGAGCGAGCCGAAGCCGGCGCTCATCGCGATCTCGGTGACGCCGAGATCGGTCTGCTGCAGCAGCGCATGGGCGCGGGCGAGGCGGATCTGCATGTAGTGGCATGCAGGCGCGCTGCCGAGCGCGCGCTCGAACAGCCGCTGCAACTGGCGCATCGAGAGCCCGACCCGTTCCGCGATGACAGGGCAGGGCAGCGGCTCCTCGATCGATTGCTCCATCAGCGCCAGCGCCTGGCGCAGCTTCGGATCGGCGGCTTGCGCCGGCACGGCACCCGGCACCGGCTGCGGCGTCTCCGCCGGCCGGATGCGGTCGAGCAGCAGGTGGCCCGCGATCTCGGCCGCGAGCGCCTCGCCATGGCGTTCCCGGATCCAGGCCAGCATCATGTCGAAAACGGCGCTGCCGCCGGCGCAGGTGAGGCGGCCGGGCGTCATCGTATAGAGCTGCTCGACGGCCCGTGTCCCGCCATGGCTCTCCTGGAAGCCCTGCAGATTGTCCCAATGGATCGCCACGGGCTGGTCCTCGAGCAGGCCCGCCGCCGCCAGGAGCTCGGCGCCGGTCTCGATGGCGCCCATCGCCGCGCCATGGCGCGCCACGCGCCGCAGCCAGGCGCGCAGGCGGCGGTCGCCGATCTGCCGCTTCACGTCGAAGCTCGCCAGCAGGAAGAGGGCGTCGAAGCGCACATCGTCGGACGCCGCCGCATCGACCGCGATCGCGGTGCCGTTGCTGGCGCTGACCGGCCGGCCGTCGAGCGACAGCGTCTCCCAGCGATAGAGCGCGCTGCCCGAGAGCCAGTTGGCGATGAAGAGCGGCTCGATCGCGCCCGTGAGGCAGATCTGCGGGAAATCCGGCAGCAGCAGGAACCCCACCCGCTGGGCGGCGGGCGCCGATGCCGGTCCGGGGGCAGGAACGGGTCGTTTCATGACCTGACAGATTACGACAGAGAGGCGACGTAATCCATCAAGTCCGGCAAGCCCGGCGCCATAGGGTTTGAAGGAGGCGGTCCGCCGGTCCGGGCCGCGGGCTTTCAGGCCGTTGGGAGAGGATGCAGGCGATGATCCCGCAGAAGACGCTCGACTGGAATCCGGGTCGCCCCGAGCAGGCGCTGACCCTGCCCGCGCGCTACTTCTACGACGAGGGTATCTTCCGCCAGGAGCGCGACAGGATCTTCTATCCGGCCTGGCATGCGGTCGCGCATGAGAGCGAGTTCGAGGAGGTCGGCGCCTATGTCGTGACCGATCTCTTCGACCAGAGCGTGATCGTGATGCGGGGCCAGGACAAGCAGCTCCGCGCCTTCCACAATGTCTGCCAGCATCGCGGCAACCGCCTGCTCGAGGACCGGCGCGGCAAGACCCAAGCCGTGATCCGCTGCGGCTATCACTCCTGGTGCTATGCCCAGGACGGCTCGCTGCGCACGGCCCCCCGCACCGAGCGGCTCCGGGGCTTCGACAAGAGCCAATACGGGCTCAAGCCGGTGCGGCTCGAGACCATGGGGCGCTTCGTCTTCGTCAATTTCGATCCGGACGCGACCCCGCTCGCCTCGATCACGGAGGGCGCCGAGGCCGAGATGCGGCGCTACCTGCCCGACCTCGACCGCATGAAGCTCGTCAGCGAGACCGACGTGATCGTGCCGGCGAACTGGAAGGTGATCATGGACAACTCGATCGAGGGCTATCATTTCGGCCTCTCGGGTCCGGTCCACAAGCATCTGGCGAGCCTGATCGACTTCAAGGGCTATCGCCTGACGCCGCACGACAAATGGTGGACCTATATCGGCCCGCCGATGCCGGGTGCCAACTCGGCCTATGGCGAATCGCTCGCCGGCGCCACCTGGCAGACCGACTGGTTCTTCAATATCGGCGTCTGGCCGAACACGACCTTCTACTGCTTCCCCTTCTCCGACATCCTCGGCACCTTCATCATGATCCCGCTGGAGCCCGAGAAATCGCTGCTGCGCTTCGGCTATTACGCGCCCTCGCACCGGCCGCTGGCGCAGGTGACGAAGTCCTGCATCCGCTGGATGAACGAGGAACTCGGCCCCGAGGACATCCAGCTCAACGTCACGCAGCAGAAGGGCCTGCGCTCCTTCGGCTACGACCAGGGCCGCTACCTCATCGATGCCGAGCGCAGCAACGAGAGCGAGCATCTGGTCCATCACTTCCACAAGCTCTGCTACGACGCGATCCAGGCGGCGTGAGAGCAGGGTCTAATCCCCTCCCCCGTCTTTGGGGGAGGGCAGGGAGGGGGAAGACTCGGTCTGCGATTTCGTCGGGAAGCAAAAAGGGCTGATACCGAGCAGCCCCCTCCCCAACCCTCCCCCTGAAGACGGGGGAGGGGATTCACTGTAGCGCGTGTTGCATAACCATGCCCACCAACGGCACTACCCCCACCTACGACTACATCATCGTCGGCGCCGGCTCGGCCGGCTGCGTGCTGGCGGCGCGGCTGACGGAGGATCCCGAGGTTCGCGTGCTGCTGCTGGAGGCGGGGCCGCGCGATCGGGGCTGGCCGATCCATATGCCCTCGGGCATGGGCCGGCTGCTCTCGGACGACAGGTTCAACTGGGCCTATGTCTCCGAGCCGGAGCCCTATCTCGACAACCGGCGCCTGTCGCATCCGCGCGGCCGCGTGCTGGGCGGCTCCTCCTCGATCAACGGCATGATGTATGTGCGCGGCCATGCGCTGGATTACGACCGCTGGGCCCAGGCCGGCTGCCGCGGCTGGTCCTATGCGGAGCTCCTGCCCTACTTCAAGCGCGCCGAGCGCCATGAACGCGGCGGCGACGATTATCATGGCGGCGAGGGCCCCTTGCGCGTCTCGACGCCCGGCCGGGAATTGCCGCCGCTGCAGCGCGCCTTCATCGAGGCCGGAATCCAGGCGGGCTATCCCTTTACGCCCGATGCCAACGGCCGGCAGCAGGAAGGCTTCGGGCCGATGGACCGCACCACCCATGCGGGGCGGCGCTGGAGCGCGGCCCGGGGCTATCTCGCGCAGGCCGAGGCGCGGCCCAACCTGACGGTCGTGTCCGGCGCGCTGGCGCTGAATGTCCTGCTACAAGGCCGCCGCGCGGTGGGCCTGCGCTATGCGCAAGGCAACGCCGCCGAGACGGCCCGGGCCCAGCGGGAGGTCATCCTCTGCGGCGGCGCCATCAACACGCCGCAGCTCCTGCAGCTCTCGGGCGTCGGCGATCCCGACCATCTGTCCTCGATCGGGATCGGGGTGCGCCACGCGCTGCCGGGCGTGGGCGCCAACCTCAACGATCATCCCGACGTGGTGATCCAGCATCGTTGTAAGCAGCCGGTCACGCTCTACCGCTCGACCCGACGTGCCGCGAAGCTCAAGGCCGGGCTCGAATGGCTGCTCTTCAACAGCGGCCCCGCGGCCTCCAACCATTTCGAGGCCGGCGCCTTCATCCGCAGCCGGCCGGGCATCGAGCATCCGGACCTGCAGCTCACCTTCATGCCGCTCGCGGTCAAGCCCGGCACGGTCGAACCGGTGCCGGACCATGCCTTCCAGGTCCATCTCGACCTGATGCGCGCCCACAGCCGGGGCTGGGTCAAGGCCCGCTCGGCCGACCCCCGAGAGGCGCCCGCGATCCGGTTCAACTACATGCAGGACCCCCGCGACCGGGCGGACATGCGCCAGGGCGTCCGGCTGGTGCGCGAGGTGCTGGCGCAGAAGGCCATGGACCCCTATCGCGGCGAGGAACTTTCGCCAGGGCCAAACGCCCGCTCGGACGAGGCGATCGATGCCTGGGTGCGCCAGGGGGTCGAGACCTGCTATCATCCGGTCGGAACCTGCAAGATGGGCTCGGCCAGCGACCGCCTGGCGGTGGTGGATGACGAGCTCAGGCTGCAGGGGCTGGAAGGGCTCCGGGTCGTGGACGCCTCGGTGATGCCGGCGATCGTCAGCGGCAATACCAATGCGCCGACGATCATGATCGCCGAGAAGGCCAGTGATATGATCCGGGGATGGCCGGCCCTGGCGCGCTCGACGGCGCCGGTCTGGCTTCACCCGGAATGGGAGCGGGCACAGCGTTAACGTAAAAGGGCGGGGCGGGCAGGGGCCCATCCTCGCATCAGGAGGAAGAAAAATGGCCGTCGTGACGTCATTGCGGGTTCGGGATTACGGGCTGGACGATCAGGAAGTGCGCCAGGCGCGCGTCGATCTGGCGGCGGTGTTCCGCTGGTTCGCGCGGCTCAACATGCATGAGGGCGTCGCCAACCATTTCAGCGCGGCGGTCTCGGCCGACGGCAGCAAGTTCCTGATGAATCCCTGCGGCCGGCATTTCTCGCAGGTCCGCGCCTCCGAGCTGCTGCTGCTCGACAGCAACGACCCCACCACGATGGACCGCCCGGACGCGCCGGATCCCACCGCCTGGTGCATCCATGGCCGCATCCACGCGAAGGTGCCGCATGCGCGCTGCGTGCTGCATCTCCACCCGAAATACACGACGGCGCTCGCCGCCCTCGAGGACAACAAGATGTATCCGGTCGACCAGAACACCATGCGCTTCTACGGGCGCATGGCCTATGACGACCACTATGCCGGCATGGCGCTCTCGAACGACGAGGGCGACCGGCTCGCCGCGGCGCTGGGCGACAAGTCGGTGCTGATGATGGCGAACCATGGCGTGCTGATCGCGAGCTCCTCGATCGCGCTCGCCTTCGACGAGATGTACTATTTCGAGCGCGCCGCCGAGACCCTGATGACGGCCTACGCCACCGGCAAGAAGCTCCGCGTGGTCTCCGACAACATCGCGAAGCTCACGGCCTCGCAGTGGGTCGACTATCCTACCGGCGCCAGCCAGCATCTCGACCAGATCAAGGCGATCCTCGACAAGGAAGAGCCGGACTATCGGAGCTGATCTCCTCTTTCCTCTCCCCCGCTTCGCGGGGGAGGGGGCAGGGTGAGGGGTTCTTCCAACCGTCACCCCGGCGAAGGCCGGGGGCCATGAACACCCATCGCGCAAGGCTTGGCATGGCCTGTGTTCATGGATGCCGGCCTCCGCCGGCACGACAGTGAGGTCCCCATGTCCCTCTCCCGCTTCAGCCTTGCCGGCAAGACCGCGATCGTGACGGGCTCCGGCCGCGGGCTCGGGCGGGCCATCGCCAAGGGCATGGCGGAGGCGGGCGCCGCCGTCGTCACCTGCTCGCGCACGGCCTCCGAGGCGCAGGCCGCGGCCGACGAGATCCGCGCCGCCGGCGGCAAGGCCAAGGGCCTGCGCGTCGACACGAGCGACCGCGAGGACTGCTTCCGCCTCGTCGCCGACACGCTCGCGGAATTCGGCCGGCTCGACATCATGGTCTGCAACGCCAGCATCGACAGCCCGGGCCCGGCCGAACGCATCGACCAGGCCACGCTCGAGAAGATCCTGGCGATCAATGTCGGCGGCTATCTCTATTGCTGCCAGGCGGCCTATGAGCCGATGGCGAAGCAGGGCGGTGGGGCCATCGTCATGACCTCGTCCAACGGCAGCCTCGTCGCCTTCCCCGGCATCGCCGCCTATTGCGCGTCGAAGGGCGCCGTCGACCAGCTCGTGCGCACGCTCGCCGCCGAATGGGCGCCGCGCGGCATCCGCGTCAACGCCTTCAACCCCGGCTATATGGAGCATGCCATGACCGGGACCGAGGGCTACGACCAGGACCCGGAGATCATGGACCAGGTGCGCCGCATGACCCCGATGCAACGCCGCGGCCGCGTCGAGGAGATCGTCGGCCCGGCCATCTTCCTCGCTTCCGACGCGGCCTCCTTCGTCACCGGCGTGGTGCTGCCGGTGGATGGCGGCTGGACGGCGATTTGACGGGCCTTATCGCGGCAGAACCGAGTCTGCGGCTACCCCTTCCCCGAACCCCCTCCCGCAAGGGGAGGGGGCTTGGCATTTGCATTCTCTCGCCCCCTCCCCTTGCGGGAGGGGGTAGGGGGAGGGGTGACGCTTCGAGCTATCGAAGCATAAGGCGCGCTACTCCGCCGCCGCCTTCTCCGTCACGAACTGCGAGATCCACTTGTTCCGCTTCTTCACCGAGGCGCGATACATCGCCTCGAACTCGGCGGGCGGGAAGCTGTGGGTGGAGGGGCGTTCCGAGAGCGCGACCGCCCATGCCTTGACCCGCGGGAACCTGTCGATCTGGCCGATCTTCCTGATGCGCTCGAGGAAGAGGTGGCGCTGCAGGAAGGGCGCATAGGCCGCGTCGACCAGCGAGTAGCGGGCGCCGTTGAAGAAAGGCCCGCCCTTCCGCGCCTCGATCGCCGTCTCGAGCTTGGCGAAGGCGCCCGGCACGGCGGCCACCGCCTTCTCGAACTCGGCCTCGCTGTCGACATAGGCGTGGCCCGAGGTCAGGTCGACGAAGGTCGGCATATATTCGATCCAGGCCCGGTTGATGGCGCGCTCGACCGGGTCTTCGGGATGCAGGCGCGGTGCGTGGGTCTCGTCGAGATACTCGGCGATGGACGCGGATTCGAACAGCGAGATGCGGTCGTCGATGCGCAGGACCGGCACCTTGTTGTGCGGCGAGATCGCGCGGAACCAGTCGGGCCGGTTGTCGGGCTCGATATGCTGGAACTCGAACGGGATCTTCTTCTCGCGCAGCACGATCGCGGCGCGCTGCACCCAGGGGCAGGTCTTGAAACTGACCAGTCGATAGTTCGCCATGGCTGCCTCGTGAGGTTTCCTGGGGAATGGCGACATCGTCGCATGTCCGGCCGCCGCGGGCAAAGCCGGGGTGCCGGGTTTCCGTTTTGTCACCCGTTCACTTGCCTTCTGCCATTGCTGGCAAACCTGACCAAAACTGCGGGAGGCAGATACGGTAATGCGAGAGAACCGAGGCTGCACAAGCAACTCGGCCGGCCCTATGCAGCAAGGTTGAGGATATCAAACCATCGCTCGGAACGTTAGGTAGGACACGGGCAGCATATTGAACCCTCTCATTCGCGACTCTCGTTAGCCGCGAGAATGATAATCTCCGGGTCCCAGTCCTGCGGTAGCTCCGGGGGACTGATCGATTCCAGATCAAGCCGAATGAATGACCTGAGGATAGATTGAAAGGTCTTCGTATCGCGTGCCCAGTGAATAACGCCATCGAAGTCCTTGGCGAGTTTATGCGTCAAATCGAGGGACGAGCGACGATTGACTCCAACTGGGCTATCTACCTGGACAACGGCGATTTTGTCGCCACCTACCCATTTCACGATATCTTCGGGAAGATCGTGAACATAATCGCAGCGGCCATTCCACACGGCTGTGCGAATCATTTTTCCAGCAGGAGTCGCGAGGCGGAATATCCAAGGCGAATCTTCCTGCGCCACACCTGACACTGCATAGAAAGCAGACGGTGGTGGACGATTGAGGATTGCAGCCTTTTGCTTTCGTATCTCTTGGCGTCCTGCGGCCGTCAACCGTTTGAGTTGCTTGCCCTCATCATCAAAGAGCCGAATTGCACTGGAATAGTACTTCTCCGCCGTTCCAGCGTCGTAGACGTCATGATCTGGGAAAGTAAATAATAAGGCCTGCCCCACGAAGCTTCGGAGATGCCGTAGTACGATATCCCATGCGATATCTTCGTGAGCAACTGGCACGACGTGGAGTGGCGCGCCTCGCGCTTCCATCATCAGGCGTTCGATGACTGCGATTCCAATCGCACTGACTCTCGTTTCGTCTCCGAGGCAAAAGCCAACATTGAACGTCCGCTTTCCAGCCACCGCTCGGAACGCCTCCAACATTATCTCTGGCGCATCTGGTATTGTGCTATCGTTCGTTAAGGCACGGATGCGCGCGCCGTTGATGGCCGTCACCGGCGGCAGCATATGCAGATCTATTGTGCCGAAGAAGCCGAAGAAACTGTGTGAGTGTGGCGACGTCGATTGCGCTTGATGTTTCCTTTTTCGTTTAGCTTCACCCATTTTATTCTCCTGGGTTTAACTGAACGCTGCGACCACGGTTTCAATAGGGAGAAACAGGGTCCGGCTATCGGCCGGATATTCGATGAATTCCGCGCACTTCAGATAGAACCGCTTCGCTGCATCATCCTTGGCATGGACGAGTACTGCGCCGATTCCGATGCTTTGGGAGGCGATGGCGATGCGGTGTAGAGCATCTGAAAGAATGTCGGCGCCAAGTCCTTTTCCCGCGTGACCGCGACTGACGGCGAGCCGCCCGATAACGGATACCGGTATCGTATCGGGGGCGTTGCGTCGGATTTTGCCTGGCGCTGCCGAGCGTTCAATAGCGCCAGCGGAGATGCAGAAGTAGGCGACCACTCGGTTCTCTTCGCAGACGACATAAGTTCGCGAGAATCGACTTTCATTCTTCAGGGCGCGATTCTGCAGCCAGTCGTTCAGTGCGGGCTCGCCGCAATCGAAGGCTGAGAGGTCGTGTGCAGCGGTGAGGGGGAGAGGAGCGGAAAGTCGAGGCTCTGACTTCCCTGGCTTGTTCGTTACTTCTTCCATGCCGGAGCCCGGCGCAGTAGCGAACGCAGCTTCGGTCCCGGCGCTGGAGGATTATCGAGCGCATGCATGAAGGCATCGTAGCGCTCGGGCTCCAGTGTGAAGAGCCGTTGGTCGAGCAACACGTCAATTGCCTGCCGCCGGGCGCTCTCAATCATAAACTCGGTGCGCGTCTTGCCGAGTATTGCCGCCGCATCGTCAATGAGTTGGCGCGTATTGGCCTCGATACGTAGGTTGATGCTACCCTTCGTATCGGCCACAGGGACACGTTCCGCGACCGCAACAGTCGCAGTTTCCAGGTTTTTCGGAGATGAAGAACGGCCTCTCGACATGGATAGAGTATGCGTTTTCGTATATACAATGTCAATACGTATGCCGCCTTCGCAGTTGTATGCCTGCGCTACGGCAGCAGCACCGTCGACCCCGTCGTCTCGCGCGCTTCCAGCCGCCGGTGCGCCTCGGCCGCGTCGCGTAAGGGAAAGCGCTGGCCGATCTCCACCTTCAGGATGCCGCGCTCGATCGCGGCGAAGAGCCGGGCGCTCGCGGCGCGCACCTGCTCCGGCGTGCCGGCATAGTGGCCGTAATTGGGGCGCGAGATCATGGCCGATTTGGAGGCGAAGCCCGCGATATCGAGCGGCTCGAGCGGCCCTGCGGCCTGGCCGAAGGAGACGATATGGCCGCGCGTGGCGAGCGCCTCGAAGGAGCGGTTGAGATTGTCGCCGCCGATCGCGTCATAGATCACGTCGGCGCCGCGGCCGCCCGTGACCGCCATCACGCGGGCGACGAAATCCTCCTCCGACGTGACGATCGGGTGGGCGCAGCCATGGGCGAGCGCGAGGCGCGCCTTGTCGCGGCTGCCGACCGTGCCGATCACGGTGGCGCCGATATGGCTCGCCCATTGCGAGAGCAGGCTGCCCACGCCGCCCGAGGCCGCATGGACCAGGACGATGTCGCCTTCCTTCACCTTTTGGCAGCGGTGCAGCAGGAACTCGGCGGTCATGCCCTTGAGCATCGCGGCGGCGGCTGTTTCGTCGCCGATCGCGGCCGGCAGCGGCACGATGAGGTCGGTGGGGATGTTGCGGATCTCGGCATAGGCGCCCACCGGCGGGCCGGCATAGGCGACGCGGTCGCCGGGGGCGAAGGCGGTCACGCCGGCACCGATGTCGAGCACGATGCCAGCCCCCTCCATGCCGATCCCGCCCGGCGGCGTCACGAAGGGGAAATAGCCGGTGCGGCAATAGACATCGATGAAGTTCACGCCGACCGCGGTGTGGCGCAGGCGGATCTCGCCCGCGGCCGGCGGCGGCACGGAGACCTCCTGCCAGGCGAGAGTCTCCGGCCCGCCATGGCGATCGAGGATGATCGCGTGGCCCGTCATCGCGGCGCCGCTCCCGGCGACGGCCGCGCGTGAGACGGCACTCCCGGCGGCACCATCGGTGCGCAGGCGCGGCGTCACCGGCTGGTTGAAGGCGCGCTTCACCGCGTCGAAACCCGCCTCGTAGATCTGCTCGCCCACCAGCGCGGTGAGCTCGGATTCCTCGCCGGGCGGGCTGCGGAACTCGCAGCGCCAATCCCAAAAGGTGCGGTTCCCATCGGTCACGGGCTTGAGCTCGACGGTCGAGACATAGCCGATGAGCGGGATCGGCGATTCCAGGATGCAATAGGTGAAGCGGCGGTCGCGGTCGGAGAGGGTCAGGAGCTGCTCGCGCAGCAGGGCCCCATCCTTGAGCTTGAAACGGCGCACCGCACCGATCATGTCGGCGGCGCGGCCGCCCTCGATCCGGCTTTCCGCCACCGCCGGATGCCAGCGCTCATGCCCGTTGAAGTCGCGCAGGAACCCCCAGACCTGGTCGACCGGCGCATCGATGATGGTGGAGCGGCGGACCTTGGTCATGCGGGCGACGTCCGCGATAGCGCGCCGTCACTATGACGCCCGGAGGGGCGATCCCTGGATTGCCGGGTCAAGCCCGGCAATGACAGGCTAAAAAAGCGGGAGGTTATTTTTTTCTTTGTCATCCCCCGGCTTGACCGGGGGATCCAGGGCCGCGTGCGCGATGCGGCGACAGGCAATGACAGTGAGAGTGGGAGCACCATCGTCGAGGAGGGTTCAGCGTCCCGCCGGGAAGCGCCGTTTCAGCGCGTCGAAGCCGCCTTGGAACACACCCTGGCCGATATCCTGCGCGAGCTGCTTCTCGCGCGCAGGGTCGCAGTCGAACTCGGCGGTCCATTCCGCATAGGTGCGGTTGCCGTCGGTGATGGGCGAGAGCTTCAGGGTCGCGATGTAGTTCTCGACCCCCATGGGCGAGGCCAGGATCGAGTAGGTGCAGACATAGTCGTAGTCCGAGAGCGCCAGGAGCTGCTCGCGGATATTGCCGCCGCTCTTGAGGTTGAAGTTGCGGATGCAGCCGACCTTGTCGCTCGGCTGGTTGCCCTCGATGCGGCTGTCGGCGATGCCGGGATGCCAGGCCGGCAGCGCGTTGAAATCTCGGATCGTCGTCCAGACCCGGTCGGCCGGCGCATCGATCACGCTCGAGGTATAGACCTTCACCATCCGTCAGTTCGTCCTTCGATCGAAAGGCCCCTCACCCTCCTTCGCCCTTTGGGCTTCGGAGGGCAGGCCCCTTCCTTTTTCTCTTGCTCTCCCCTTCTTGTCCTCCGTAGCCCGAAGGGCGAAGGAGGATGGGGGAGAGGGCAGGGTGAGGGGGTGCCGCAGACGCGGACCTTACCCTCATTTCTCCTTCGGCCCGGCCTTCTCCAGCATCTTGGCGACCTGGCCGATATCGCCGCCCTGGAGGCCGATCTCCTTCAGCAGCGTGTCGACCAGCGGCGCCTGGGCGCGGTAGCGCAGCGCCGAGTTGACGACCGAATCCGCGAAATTCTGGGGCGCCTCGCCGCCGGCAACCGGTCCGCTGCCGCCCCCTCCCAGCCCGTCGACATGGAGGATCTTGATGCCCTCGATGTTCTCCATCGGCTTGACGCTCTCGCGGATGATGCCCTCGATCCGGTCGATGATCCGCAGCCGCGCCTCGGAGGCACGGGCCTCGGGCGAGAGCACGTTGAGCGATTCGTTCATCATGCGCTTGCCCTCGGCCTCGATCTCGTAGCGCAGCTTGGCGGCCAATGCCCGGATCTTGTCGGATTCGGCCTCGCCCTCGGCCAGCATCCTCGCTGCTGCCGCCTGATCGGCCGCCGCGGCCCGTTCGGCCTCGGCCTGGAGCCGCACCCGGATGCCCTCGCGCTCGGCTTCCTGCTGGGCCGCGATCACCTCGATCTGCTTGCGCCGCTCGGCGATCTCGGTCTCGCGCGCGGAGAAGACCTTTTCCTCCGCCGCCACCGCCTTGGCGCGGGCGAGCTCGGCTTCGGCCTGCGCCTCCGATTGCGTCTTCGACTTGGCGGCGATGGCGATGGCGCGCTCCTGCTCGGCGAGCTCGAGCGCCTTGCGCCGCTCGACCTCGAGCCGCTGCGTCTCGCGCTCGCGCACGATCCGCTCCTCGTCGAGCGCCCGCTCCTGGGCGATCCGGGCGCGCTCGATCTCGAGCCGCGACTGGATGCGGGCCTCCTCGGATTCGCGCTCGCGCACCGCGCGCTCGCGGGCGAGGTCGGCCTGCTGGGCCGCCCGGCGCGTCTCGACCTCGCGCTGCTGCTCGAGCCTGGCATATTCGCTCTCGCGATCGATATCGAGCTGGACCCGTTCGGCCTCCAGGTTCTTGTTGCGGATCTGGACCAGCGTGTCCTGCTCGATGTCGTTGCGGATCTTCTTGCGCCGCTCGATCTCCTCGGTCAGCCGGGTCAGGCCCTCGGCGTCGAAGGCGTTCGAGGGGTTGAAGAACTCCATGTTGGTCTGGTCGAGGCCGGTCAGGGACACGCTCTCGAGCTCGAGGCCGTTCTGCAGCAGGTCCTCGGCCACGGCCTGGCGCACCCGCTTCACATACTCGCCGCGCTTCTCGTGGAGATGCTCCATCGTCATCTCGGCCGCGACCGAGCGGAGCGCATCGATGAATTTGCCCTCGACCAGCTCCTTGAGCGATTCGGGCTGCATGGTGCGCCGGCCCAGCGTCTGGGCGGCGGCGGCGATCGCGGCCGGCTGCGCCTGGGCGCGGACATAGAACTCGGCCACCACGTCGACGCGCATGCGGTCCTTGGTGATGAGCGCGCTGTCGCGTCCGCGCCGGACCTCGAGCCGCAGCGTGTTCATGTTGACCGGCGTCACCTCATGGACGATGGGCAGCACGAAGGCGCCACCATTGACCACGACCTTCTGGCCGCCGAGGCCGGTGCGCACGAAGGAGGTCTCCTTCGAGGAGCGCCGATAGAGGCGGTTCATGGCCCAGATCCCGATCGCGATCAGGATCGCGATCACGATGACCCAGAAGACGATCCAACCGAGCGTTTCTCCAGACATGGCTTCTTCTCCTTGGCTTTGGCTACGGCGAGGCGGGTGCCATCAGCGCCGCTTCGCCGTCTTCCCGGCCCCGCCGCCCTTGCCGGCGGCGATGGCCTTGAATTGGCGGGTTTGTTCGGTAAGCGCGATCTCGGTCGGCAGCCGCTCCATCGAGGAGGCGCCGTAGAATCCATTGCAGCCGGGGCAGTTCTTGAGGATGTATTCGGCGTCGGCCGGCATGGCGATCGGGCCGCCATGGCAGAGCACCAGCACATCCTTGCGGATCCTGCGCGCGGCCTCGGCCCATTCGTTGATCTTGGGCACGCAATCGTTCAGCGTCAGCGCCGTCTCGGCGCCGATGGCGCCGCCGGTCGTCAGGCCCATGTGACAGACGATGATGTCGGCGCCGGCCTTGGTCATGGCGCGGGCCTCCTCGGCGCTGAAGACATAGGGCGTCGTCAGCAGGTCCTTCTCGCGGGCAAGCCGGATCATGTCGACCTCGAGCCCGTAGCCCATGCCCGTTTCCTCGAGATTGGC
The DNA here is from genome assembly GCF_008728835.1 of Hypericibacter adhaerens. Lineage (GTDB taxonomy): Bacteria > Pseudomonadota > Alphaproteobacteria > Dongiales > Dongiaceae > Hypericibacter > Hypericibacter adhaerens. The sequence continues at coordinate 4,600,190 of NZ_CP042582.1, read as the reverse complement.
GCGGAAGGTGCCGTCGATCAGGCCGACGGTCGGGAAGTTCTGCACGCCGGCGAAGCCCAGCCGCTTCAGCTCGTCGAGGAAGGGGTCGAACAGGCAGAAGGGATCGGTGCCGTTGACGCCGGCCAGCACCGGTGTGTGCTTGACCACCGGCAGAACCTCGCGCGCCATCTCGACCACGATCTCGTTGGCGTTGCCGTAGGCGAGGAGGCCGGCGAGCGAGCCGCGGCCCGCCATGCGGTAGCGGCCGGAATTGTAGATGACGATGAGGTCGATGCCGCCGGCTTCCTCGCATTTGGCCGAAAGCCCGGTGCCGGCCCCGCCGCCCACGATGGGCTCGCCGCGCTTCGCCATGCCCTGGAAGCGGTCCAGCAGTTTCTTGCGGTCGGGTCGTGCCATCGTTCTCGCTGTCTCTCTCGTTCAGGCCGTGGCCATCTGTTGCGGGGCATGATGGTGTTGAGGAGAGCCGGCGGCGGGGCCGACGATCTCGAGGAAGTTCGCGACCAGGGCTGAGGCAAAGCCCGGCTCGTTGATGTGGAAGGGCAGGCGGATCAGGCGGCGGCGCTCGGACTTCACCAGGTGGCGTTCGATCGCGTCATAGAGCGCCTTGTCCGCGGCCGGGTCCCAGAAGGGCTGGCCCGGCGCGTCGATGCCGGAGACGCCGCCCTCGGGCAGGAGGAAACGCACCGGCCCGCTGCAGCGGTTGAGCTTCTCCGCGATCCAGCGCCCCATCTCCGCATTCTCCTCGGGCGTGGTGCGCATCAGGGTCACGCTCGGATTGTGGATATGGAACTTCCGGCCCTTGTATTTCTCAGGCACGGTTTCCATCGGGCCGAAATTCACCATGTCGAGCGCGCCGACCGAGCCGACATAGGGCAGGCCGGTGCGGATCACGGCACCCAGCCGGTCCTCGCCCGCCGAGAACACGCCGCCCATGAAGAGATCGGCGATCTCGGTGGTGGTGCTGTCGATGAGGCCCGCGAGCAGGCCGGAATCGGCGAGCTTCTCCATCGATTGGCCGCCGGTACCGGTCGCATGGAACACCAGGCAGTCGAAGCGATGCTCCAATGCCTTGGTGACGAGTTGCACGCAGGGCGTGGTCAGGCCGAACATGGTGAGGCCGATGGCGGGCTTGGTCGCGGTCGCCTCGCGCCCGTCATTGCGGTGCGCGATCATGCCGGCCATGGCATGGGCGGCGTTGGAGAGCACCTGCTCGGAGATGTGGTTGATGCCCTGCACGTCGGTGACCGAATAGATCATGCAGATGTCGGAGGGGCCGACATAGCGGCGCACATCGCCCGAGGCCACCGTCGAGACCATGATCTTGGGCACGCCCACGGGCAGCGCCTGCATCGCCCGCGTCGCGAGCGCCGTGCCGCCCGAGCCGCCGGCCGAGATGAGGCCGCCCAGATCGCGACGCGACAGCACGAAGCGGGCGAAAGCCTCGGCCATGTTGGCGACGGCGCTGCCGCGATCGTTGGTGAAGACGGCGCCCGTGCCTTTGGGATGGAAGCGCGCCACCTCGGCGGGGCCGACATCGGCGGGCGAGGGACGCTGGCTGGTGGAGAGATCGACCGTGACGACACGCAGGCCCAGCCGCTGCAGCTTGTTGGCGATGAAGCCCAGCTCGCGACCCTTGGTGTCGAAGGTGCCGGCGACATAGGCCGAGCGCCCGGCGATGCGGGCGACCGGCACCTGGCTCAAGGCCGCGGCCGGCTCGGGCTCGGCCATCGGTACCGGCGCTTCGGGCTCGGCCGTGGCCGGCGGCTCCATCAGCGGGTTGCCGGCCGACCAGCGCGTGGGCGCGCGATCGATGGTGAAGACCGCCTCGGTCAGCGGGCTCGCCTCGACCGCCTCGCTGTTGTCCTGGCGGCGGACACGGAACATCCGGGTGGCGGGTTCGGCTGATTCCGCCTCGGCCTCGGGTGCCGGCGCCTCGGGCTCCGGTTCCTCGCCATGGGTCGCCATGCCGAGCAGCCGCTGCTGCAGCTCGCGATCGGCCGCCAGCTCCGCGGCCGGCATCTCGCGCAGCAGCCGGCCGTTGACCATGATGCCGACGCGGCTCGCGACCTGGGTCGCGACGCCGATATTCTGCTCGATCAGCAGCACCGAGATCTCGCCCTCGTCGGCGAGCCGGCGCAGCATCCGTTCCACCTGCTGCACGATGACGGGGGCGAGGCCCTCGGTCGGCTCGTCCATCACCAGGAGCGAGGGGTTGGCGAGGAGTGCCCTGCCGATGGCGAGCATCTGCTGCTCGCCGCCCGAGAGCTGGCCGCCGCCATTGCGCTTGCGCTCGGTCAGGCGCGGGAAAGCCTCGTAGATGCGCTCGACCGTCCAGGTTCCCTTGCGGCCCGAGCGCGCCGCCAGGCGCAGATGCTCGTCGACCGTGAGCGAGGGCCAAACCCGGCGGCCCTGCGGCACATAGCCGACGCCGGCATTGACGATGTCGTTGGGCGCCCGGCCCAGCAGCTCCTGCCCGTGCACCTTGATGCTGCCGCGCGTGGCCGGGGTCAGGCCCATGATGGTGCGGCAGAGCGTGGTCTTGCCCATGCCGTTGCGCCCGACGATGGCGAAGACGCCCGAGGGCAGGTTGATATCCACCCCCTGCAGCACGTGCGAAGGCCCGTAATAGACATGGAGATCCTGGACGACGAGCGCCGGCGTGTCGCTCTTCGCCGGCTTCGCCGCGGGCGTCTCGGGCGCGTTCCAGGCCTCAGCCATGGGCGCCTCCGAGATAGATGCGTTGCACGTCGGCGTCGTTCTGGATCTCGTCCGGCGTGCCTTCCTTGAAGAGCGCGCCGTTATGCATGACCGACACGGATTCGACGACGCGCAGCGCCACGTCGAGATCGTGCTCGATGATGATGTAGCCGATATGGGCGGGCAGCGCCCGCAGGATCTGGACCAGCTCGCGCCGCTCGACCGGCGAGAGGCCCGCCGCCGGCTCGTCGAACAGGATGAAGCGCGGGGCGCCCGCCAGCGCCATGCCGACCTCGAGCTGGCGCTGCTGCCCATGGGCGAGGTCGGCCACCGGCGTGTCGGCCAGATGATCGAGATGCACCGCATGCAGCATCTCGCGCGCCGCCTGCAGCGAGGGGTCGCGTTCGTTCTGGCGCACGAAGGAGAAGCGGCCGCGCGATACGCCGCGGGCCGCGAGATAGAGGCTGTCCAGAACCGAGAGGCCCTTGAACAGCATCGAGGTCTGGTAGGTGCGGCGCAGGCCCCGGCGGATCCGCTCATGGGCCGGGAGCTGCGTCACGTCCTCGCCGAAGAAGCGGATGCGGCCAGCGGTGGGCGGGAAATCGCCCGTGATGGCGTTGAACAGCGTGGTCTTGCCCGCGCCGTTCGCCCCCAGCACGGCCCGCCGCTCGCCGGCGCGCACCGTGATGCTGACATTGCTGAGCGCGACCAGCGCACCGAAATGGCGGGAGACGCCGCGAAGCTCGAGGGCATTCGCGGCGCCCGCCTGCGCAATCCGGAGCGCGGTCTCGCTCATCGTCCGGTCTTCAAGTCCCGTGTCATCCCGGCCGCCGTTACGGGCAGGACGGGTTGTCGCGGGTGGCCGGGCCCAAGGCCAGGAAGGCGGCCTCGTCCATGCCCATGGTCTGCGGCACCTGCGGGATGACGCGGACCACCTTGTTGTAGAGCTTGCCGTCGGAGCCGACCGCCACCTCGGTCAGGAAGATGTCGGCGATGCCGTTGCGGTTCTTGTCGAGATGGACCTTGCCGGTCGGCGTGTCGATCTCGAGCGCCGCCAGCGTGTCGCGGAACTTCTTCTGGCCGCCGGAGAGATCGCCGCCGACCTTGTCGAGCGCCGTCAGCACGGCCTCGGTCTCGACATAGTAGCCATGGGCGAAGAGCGAGGGCGAGGGGAAGCCCTTCGGGAACGCCTTCTGATAGTCGGCCACGAACTTGTGCCAGCGCGGATCGTCCCAATTGTCGGCGATCGGGCCGGCCGAGGGCGTGCCGATGAGCGCGTCCTTGCGCTTGCCTTCCGAGCCCAGCACGGTCTGGTCGACCGTGATCGAGCCGCCGACCAGCGGCTTGTCGCCGCCGGCATCCTGGTACTGGGTCAGGAAGTTGACGGCGTCGGCGCCGCCCAGCGCCACATAGATGGCATCGATATCCTCGGGGATCGAGGCGACGATCGAGGAGAAGTCCTTGGTGCCGATCGGAACCCAGAACTTGTCGACGACATGGCCGCCCGCCTTGCAGTATTCGGCCATGAAGCCGAAGACCTGCGAGTAGGGGAAGTCGTAGTCCTCGGCGATCGACACGACCTTCTTGTAGCCCTTGTCCTTGAAGGCGTATTCGCCGAGGCCCGCCTGCCACTGCACGCCGTCGGTGGTGAAGCGGAAGAAGTTCGGCGCCGGGTTGCGGAGCGTGGTGTCCTGCGCGGCCGAGGTGCCGTTGACGAAGGTCACCTGCGGCTGGGTCTTGGCGTAGTCCTTCACGGCGAGGCCCTCGGAGCCCGAGAGCGGCCCGATCAGGATGTCGACCTTGTCCTGTTCGACCAGCTTGCGCGCCGCGGCGATGGCGCTGTCGGGCGAGGCGTCCGACGAGCCCGTGACCACGACGATCTTCTTGCCGCCGGCCATGCCGTTATGCTGCTGCAGCGCGAGCTCGAAGCCGCGCATGCTGTCTTCGCCCAGCACCGTGAAAGCGCCTTCCAGCGTCGCCAGCACGCCGACCTTGATGGTGTCCTCGGCCTTGGCGGCGCCGGCCCCGAGGCCGATCGCCACGGCCGCCGCCGCGGTCTGCAGCAGGATCCGTCTCGATAGTGAGATCATGGTTCGATTCCTCCCGTTTCTTGTCTTGCCCACCGCTCACCCCCTGACGTTGATCCGGTCTGGTGCCGCGGTATCGATGATCAACTAACGAACCCTCATATCCTTGCCGCGTTCAGCCGCGGTCTTGGCCAGCCGGCGCTTGAGCCCGTCCCAAAGGCCGAGCACGCCGTCCGGCGAGAACAGGACGACCGCCAGGAAGGCGGCGCCGATCACCAGGTTGAAGCGATCGCGGTCGATCAGGTCGATCGCGAAATTGTCGAGCAGCAGGAAGATGAGCGCGCCGATGAAGGGGCCGATCGGACGCCTGAGGCCGCCCAGGATGGCGATCACCAGGATGTTGATCGCGTTGCCGACATTGATCGTGCCGGGCGAGATGCGCCCGTTGAACCAGACCAGGAAGAGGCCGCCGAAGCCGGCGAGCAGGCCCGCCACGGCATAGGCTGCGATGCGATGCGCGCGGACATTGTAGCCCAGGGCCGCCATGCGCCGCGGATTGTCGCGGATCGCCTGGAGCGCGATGCCGAAGGTCGAGCGCGACAGCCAGAGCACGCCGAAATAGCCGAGCGCGCCGACGGCGAGCGCCAAGTAGTAGAAGGGCACGGGCGCCCGCCAGTCGATGCCGAAGACCTGCGGCGGCGCCAGGCCCGCATAGCCCTTGAACCCGTTGAAGATGGAGTAGTTCTGCTGGCAGAAATAGAAGAGCGCCACGCTCATCGCGAGCGTGATCATGATGGTGTAGATGCCCTCGGTGCGGACCGAGAGCGTGCCCACGATGGTGGCGAAGGCGACGGCGATGGCGAGCGCCAGCGGGATCACCACCCACCAGGGCCAGCCGAGGCCGAGATTCATCGAGTTCTCGCCGAGGATCGCATAGATGTAGCCGGCGAGGCCCGCGATCGCGAGCTGGGCCAGCGAGACCATGCCGCCATAGCCCGCGAGCAGCATGAGCGAGAGGCCGATCAGCCCCATGAAGAAGGTCTGGGCGCCGATCTGCACGATCCAGAAGTCGCTGGCGATCAGCGGATAGGCCAGGAGGAAGGCCGCGATCAGGAAATGATGCGGGCGCAGCTTGTCGGCGAGCTCTTCCGGCAGCGAGGTCGGGGTGGCGGGTTTGGTGTCGGTCATGCTGCTCATGGCCTCAGGCCCGCTTGCCCATGATACCCTGCGGGCGGAAGGCCAGGACTGCGACCATGATGAGGAAGGTGTAGACCACGCCATAGGTCGGCGAATAGGCGAGGCCGAACTGCTCCGCGAGCCCGATCAGGAGCGCGCCGATGGCCGCACCCGTGATCGAGCCCATCCCGCCGACGATGGTGACGATCAGCGAGGCGAGGAGGTAGCGCACATCCTCGCCGGGTGCGATCGAGAGGGCGGTGCCGCCGACGACGCCCGCGAAGCCCGCGAGGCCCGCGCCGATCGCGAAGGTGACGGCGAAGATCAGATGCACGTTGACGCCCGTCGCCGACAGCATGGCGCGGTCGTCCACGCCCGCGCGGATCATCATGCCGATGGCGGTCTTGTTGAGGAACAGCCAGAGCCCGACGCCGATGACGATGGCGACTCCCAGCACCACCAGGCGATAGGCCGGATAGACCCGGACCAACGGCACATGGGCCACGCCCGAGAGCATGTCCGGCGCCTGGAACTGGTAGGTGTTGCCCGACCAGATCCAGAGCATGATGTCGGCGAGCACGATCGAGATGCCGATCGTCACCATGGTCTGGCGCAGATCCTGGCCCTCCATGTGACGGAAGACGAAGATCTGGAGCGCCAGGCCCACCAGCGCCATGCCGAAGAAGCCCGCGGCCACGCCCAGATACCAGGAGCCGGTCCATTGCGCCGTGCTGAAGCCGATATAGGCGCCCAGGAGATAGAGCGAGCCATGCGCGAGATTGACGTTGCGCATCAGGCCGAACACGAGCGTGAAGCCGCTCGCCACCAGGAAATAGAGGGCGGCGAGCGTCAGCCCGTTCATGAAGGTGAGCAGGAAGAGCTTCACGCCCGTCGCCTTTTGGCAGCCGGGCTCGAGCTCCCGTTCTCCGGCTCCGGCGTCTCGGCCGGCGAAGCGGCCTTTGCCTTGGGCAGGCTGGTGATCAGTCCCGCCATCTGATGGGCGCAGCGCTCGCTCCCCGGGCCCGCCCGATCGCGGGTGAGGGGGAGCGAGCGTCGCGCCGGCGGCCCGTCGGAACGCATCGCTGTTGCCGATCCCAAGCCTTAGACCGCGACGCGCGCGCGGCTCGGCTGCATATCGGGCGAGCGGAAGAACTCGCCGTCCTTCATCACGGCCAGGATGCGGTTGCGGTCCTGCAGGATGCGGATATTGGCGACCGGATCGCCGTCGATCAGCAGCATGTCGGCGAGATAGCCGGTCTTGATCTGGCCCAGCTCGCCCGGCCGGCCCATGATCTGCCCGCCATAGCGCGTGGCAGCGATCAGCGTCTCGATCGGGCTCATGCCGAGCATGTCGACGAAATATTCGAGATCCTTGGCGTTGGCGCCGTGCTTGGTCCAGGCGAAGCCGTAATCGCCGCCGGGGAGCACGCGGATGCCCTTGCGGTGCATCTTGCGCATGGTCTCGATCGCGATATGGAGCTCGCGCTCATAATAGATGCCGAGCGGCGAATCCGGCTTGATGCCGAAGGGACCGGCATTGCGCGCCGTGTTGACGAGCCAGCCCAGGCCCGGCGCCACGAAGAACTTGTCCTTGTGCTGCGCCAGCAGGTCGATCGTCTCGTCGGTGCAGTAGGAGGCGTGATAGATGATCTCGATGCCGTGCTTGATGCAGAGCCGCACGGATTCGTCGGAACGGGCATGGGCGCAGACGCGGATGCCGCGGCGCTTGGCCTCGGTGACGGCCATGACGATCTCTTCCTCCGCCATCGGCGTTTCCTGCGCCTTGGTGTCGGTCATCTCCTCGCCGGAGAGATTGAGCTTGATGAGATCGACGCCGTATTTGATGAACATGCGCACGGCCTTGCGCATCTCCTCGGGGCCCGTGACGACCCAGCCGAAGGACATCTCGGGCGCGTCCACATGGGGCGGGTTGGTGTCGCCGAGACCGCCCATGGTGGCGATCTCCTGGCTGTTGGCGAGATAGCGCGGACCGGGGATCTGGCCGGAATTGATCGCGTTGCGGATCACCACGTCGAGCCGGGGCTTGGCCGCCGCGGCGCCGACGCAGGAGGTCCAGCCCATGTCGAGATAGGTCTTGGCCGAGCTCGCCGCGAGCAGCGTGTGCTCCTCGGGCGGCATGCGGAAGATCGCGTCGAGGCTGGCCGCGTTGTTCCAGGAGAAATGCGTGTGGGCCTCGGTCATGCCCGGCATCAGCGTGCAGCCGGCGCCGTCGATGACCGTGTTGCCGTTGACCGGCACGGTGCGGCTGCCGCGGCCCACATGCTTGATGCGGTTGCCCTGGACCAGCACCTCGCCGGTATAGGGATGCTCGCCGGTGCCGTCGAAAATGCGGACGTTGGTGAAGAGCACGTTACTCATGGTCTCGTCCCTCCCGGGGGTTGGCCCGGCCTCCCTGTCCCTTGGAACGGGATCTTGGCGGAAGCCTCAGGCGATCGATCCAGCCGTTCAGTTCAGTCGGTCAGCGCTGCGCCGCCAGGAAGTCCTTCATCAATGCGTTGACCTCGGCGGCGGCTTCGAAGGTGGTCCAATGGGCGATCCGCGGCAGCACATGGACGCGGGCCCCCTTGATGCGGTCGGCGATCGTGCGCGCGATCGAGGGCGGCGCCACGGGATCGTTCTCGCCCGCGATCAGCAGCGTGGGTGCCGTGATCCGCGTCACGTCGGCGGCCTCGACCGCGGCCAGCGCCTCGCAGGTCGCGGCGTAGCCTTGCGGGCATTGGCGCATCAGCGATTCGCGCGCGGCCGCGAGCGCCACCGGATTGGCCTGCTTGGAATGGGCGGAGACGGCGCCCGCCAGCACCGCGTCGGCGATGTCGGCCATGCCTTCGGCGCGCGCCTTGGCGGCGCGGTCCTTGAGGCCCTGGCGGCCCTGGTCGGGCGGCGCCAGGAGCGGCCCGCAGAGCGTGAGGCTGCGCACCAGCCGCGGCTCGGCGATGGCGATCTTCTCCAGGATGATGGTGCCCAGCGAATGGCCGGCGAAATGGGCGCGCTCGACGCCCAGCACCTTGGCCATGCGGATCAGGCTGTCGGCGAAACCGTCGACCGAGAGCGGTCCGGCGCCCAGCGGGCTGCGGCCCGAGCCCTGCAGGTCCGGGCGGATGATGCGGTAGCGGCCGGCCAAGATGCCGAGCTGCGGCGTCCAGGTGTTGGAGCTGCCGCCGAGCCCATGGACCAGGATGATCGGGTCGCCTTCGCCCTCGACCTCGACCGCCATGCGCTCGATGGTCTGGGTGCTCATGCCGCCGAGCCCGCGCGCCGTTGCGCCTGGAACTCCTGGACCTCGTTCTCGATCTGGCCGATGCCGCCGATCTCGACCCGGACCCGGTCGCCGGGCTTGAGATAGCGCGGCGGGTTGAAGCCGATGCCGACGCCGACCGGCGTCCCGGTCGCGATCAGGTCGCCGGGCAGGAGCGTGATGCCGGCCGAGAGCGTCTCGATCAGGGTCGGCACGTCGAAGATCAGGTCGCGGGTATTGGCGTTCTGCCGCAGCTCGCCATTGACCCAGCAGCGCACGGGCGTGTCGGCGAGGTCGATCTCGTCGGCCGTGACGGCGCAGGGGCCCATCGGGCAGAAGCTGTCCTGCGACTTACCGATCAGCCACTGCTTGTGCTTGGCCTGGAGGTCGCGGGCGGTCACGTCGTTGACGATGGTGTAGCCCCAGACATGGGCCAGGGCCTCGGCCTTGGCGATGCCGCGCCCGCCCTGGCCGATGATGACGCAGAGCTCGGCCTCGTAATCGACCGCGGCCGAGACCCGGGGCTCCATCAGGATCGGGTCGTGGGGGCCGGTCACGGTCTCCGGCACCTTGGTGAAGATGATGGGGGCGTCGGGGACGGCGCCGGAGGCGGCCGAGGAATCGAACCCGCTCCGGGCGAACTCGTGGGCGTGCTCGTGATAGTTCTTGCCGACGCAGAAGATGTTGCGCCGGGGGTGGGGGAAGGGCGCCACCAGCCGGACCCCCTCCAGCGCCACCGTGACATCCGCCAGCGGCAGGACCCGGCCGGCGAGCCGGGCCTCGATGATGGGCTGGAGACCTTGGGCGGCTTCGGCGTCGGTCAGGCGGTAGGGGCGGACCCGGTCTTCCTGCTCCAGGATGCCGACACCCCGGCGGCCTTCACGCTCGAAAACCACCAGCTTCACCGGCATCCTCCCTGGATTTGAACCATTATTGAACCATTGATCCAATTGTTGTCTAATTCTGCATCGCAGGTGGGCAGAGTCAAGAGGCAAACTGCCTATTTTTTGGGCTTGCAATGCAGCATTTAATGGTTCAAAGTTGGTTCAAAGGATCAAATACCATGACAACACACGGTCAGTCTGCGCGCTTACAAACCGTCACCGAAGAGCTCCGCAACCAGATCGCCTCCGGCGGCTGGGCGGCAGGCCGGCAGGTCCCGCCCGAGCGCGCCCTGGCCGAGCAGTTCGGCCTCGCCCGCAACACCCTGCGGCGGGTGCTGAAGCTCCTGGAGGACGAGGGTTTGCTCGAGCGCCATGTCGGGCGCGGCACCTTCGTCCGCTCCCCCTCCGACGGGAAGTCCAACGGGACCAATGGCCATAACGGCCATAACGGGAACGGTCATGCCCTCAACGGGAGCATGAGCGGCGACCTCACCACCAAGCTCCGGGGGGCGAGCCCCGCGGACCTGATGGAGGTCCGGATCATCATCGAGCCACAGATGGCGGCCCTGGCCGCCAGCCGGGCCACGGCCGAGGACATCGCCCAGATCGAGCAGGCCCTCAAGCACTCGATCGCGGCCAAGGGCCTGGCCGAGTTCGAGCATTGGGACGCCCAGCTCCACCTGACCATCTTCAAGGCCGCCAAGAACGCGATCCTGATGGCCTGGTGCGAGGCGATCAATGTCGTGCGCAACGAGCCCGACTGGTACCGGCTCAAGAAGCGCAGCCTGACGCCCGAGGTCCGCAACAGCTACGACCGTGACCATACCGAGATCGTGGCGGCGCTGAAGGAGCGCGACCCCGAGGCGGCCCGCAAGGTGCTCTACCGCCACCTGACCCGGGTCCGGGATTCGCTTCTGGCGCTGGGCTGATCCTGTCTCTTTCAGCCCCCTCCCTGCGGGAGGGGCGGGGTTTTCATGATCGCTCGCGCCTTGCCGCCGGCAGCAGGGCCTGAAGCCGGAAGAAGGGCTTGAACTCCTTCTCCTGCCACGCGACCGCGAGCAGCAGCAGCGCGGCGAAACCGATCAGGCGGAACTCGAAGGACCAGCCGGCCGCGATCAGCAGGCTGTCGAGCGCCGTGATCAGCAGGCTGGCCCCGATGCCCGCGAGCAGGCTGCCGCGGCCGCCCATGAAGGAGATGCCGCCCAGCACGGCCGCGACGAAGGTCGGCGTCAGGTAGGTGTCGATGGTGCCGAGCTTGTACTGCCCGGCGAAGCCCGCCATCGCCAGCCCGAACAAGGCCGCCATGACGGCGCTCAGCCAGTAGGCCGCTCGCTGCCAATGCGGGCCATGGCGGTCGAGCCACCAGGCCGATCCCAGAGCCAGCGGCACCGCGAACCAGACGACCGGCGGCAGCCCGCCCCAACGCGTCGTGGCGAGCCCGGTCAGCATCGAGGGCGCGAAGCCGGTCGGCGATTCCACCACCAGCGCATCGGCCACCGTCAGCAGCAGCCCGCCCAGCGCCAGTCCCAGCACCACGATGCCGCGGCGCAAGCGGCGCGCCATGCGGCCCTGGAGCGCGCCGATGAGGATCGCGACGATGAGGATCACCGGCACCGACAGCGGCAGGAGATCGTTCAGCCCCTGCGACAGCGTCACGATGCCGATGCCGGCGAACGCGACCAGGGCCGGCATGGCGAAATCGAGGCCGCCCGCGCGCATCACGGCACCCTGCCCGACCACGAGCAGCGGCAACAGGCTGGCGATCGTCAGCAGGTCGCGGTTGGCGGGCTCGATGAAGAGCAGCACCAGGATCGACAGCAGCCCCAGCGCCAGCATCGCGAGGCCGCTGTTCGTGGCGGGCGGGTCGGGCAAGGGCGGCGGCATGATCGCGCTTTGCGGCCGCAGCCGGACCAGCGCGACGCAGGAGGCGAGGCCCAGCAGCAGCCAGAAGGCATCGAAGCCGCTCGAGAGATAATCGTCGAGCCCGATCGGCAGCATCAGATTGCCGGTGGCCGAGACGACGAGCGCGCCCAGGAGCGATCCCGGCACCGAGCCCGCGCGCAAGCCCGGCACGCCGCCGCCCAGCGCCACCGCGGCATAGATCTGCAGCAGCAGCGGCGCCCCCATCACCAGGTCGACCGAGCCGACCTGGGCCGCGAGGAAGACGCCGGTGGCCCCATAGCCGAGGCCCGCGATCGTGTAGGCGAGCATGCGCCAGCGCGCGGTGGGCAGGGCGAACTGCTGGGCCAGTCCCGGGCGATGGCCCATCGCCGCCAGACCGCGACCGAGCGACGACATCTGCAAGGCGATGCCGCCGGCGCAGAAGACGAGGATCAGCAGCAGGGGCAGCCACCAGGACCCCAGATCGAGCGCGTCCTGCAGGATCGAGGAGGCACCGGTCGGCGCGGGCGCGTTCGCGGCGAGATACTGCGCCAGGCTCGCGACGGCGACGCTGGTCGCGAAGGTGACGGCGATCGTGGGCAGCCGGGCCTGCCCGATCAAGGTGCCGTTGACGGCGCCGACGGCGGCGCCGAGCGCAAGCCCCACCACGATCCAGAGCAGCGCATCCGTGCCGCTCGCGATCGGCGCGATCGCGACCACCGCGTTCACCAGGAGCGCCGTCGAGCCCGCGGCGAGCCCATGGCCGCCCGCGAGCACCGGCAGCGTCTGTGTCATTGCCGACAAGGCGAGCGGTGTCGCCGCCATCAGCCAGATCGCGATATCGGCGGCACCCAGCGGGCGCCGGCTGGCCGCGTGCCAGGCGAGCAGCAGCCCCAACAGCAGCAGCGCCTCGACGAGGAGGATGAAGCGATCCTCGCGGCGCGGTGCGAGCCGTAGCAGACGACGACGGACGGCCCCGGCATTCATGGCTGCCATCCTGACGCGCCGGCCGGCAGGGTTTCCACTGCAAAGCGTGGCTGGCCCGTTCTTTACACGCCCTCGGCGCCTCGCCTCTTGCAGGTAAATTTTACACGCTGCTTAGTAAGGGCCGCATCGAACGCCGGCGAACAAGGCGTCGGCAGCCAGGGAGGAATTCGGTCATGGACATCAAGGTGCTCGTCGACTGCAAGACGATCCTGGGCGAGGGCCCCTTGTGGGATGTCGAAGAGCAGCGGCTCTATTGGATCGACAGCTTCGGCAACAAGGTCTGGCGCGCCACGCCCGAGGGCAAGGAGATCCAGACCTGGGACGTGCCGGCGAAGATCGGCTCGATGGCGCTGCGGCGCAAAGGCGGTGCCGTGCTGTCGCTCCAGACCGGATTCCATTTCCTCGATTTCAAGACGGGCAAGACCGAGCTCATCCACGATCCCGAGCCCGACAAGCCCACGACCCGCATCAACGACGGCAAGGTCGACAAGAAGGGCCGCTTCATCGCGGGCTCCATGGACATGATGGAATCAGGTCCGATCGGCGCGCTCTATCGCCTCGATCCCGATCTCTCCGTGCACAAGCTCGAGGACGGCATCATCTGCTCCAACGGCCCCTGCTGGAGCCCGGACGGCAAGACCTTCTATTTCGCCGATTCCTGGTCGGAAGCGATCTCGGTCTATGACTACGATCTCGAGACCGGCACGCCCTCGAACAAGCGCACTTTCTGCTCGGTCAAGGGCACCGGCGGCGCGCCCGACGGCGCCACGGTCGATGCCGAGGGCTATGTCTGGATGGCGCTGGTCTATGCCGGCGAGATCCGCCGCTACGCGCCCGACGGCAGGCTCGACCGCACCATCAAGATGCCGGTGCTCAAGGTGACGAGCGTCAATTTCGGCGGACCCAACCTCGACATCCTCTATGTGACCTCGATGGCGAAGCCGCCGCTGCCGCGATTCCCGGAGGACGGGCCGCTCGGCGGCAGCCTCTTCGCCATCACCGGCCTCGGCGTCAAAGGCGTGCCCGAGCCTCGCTTCGCCGGCTGACCTTCCTTCCATCGCCATTGCGCAACTGCGGCGAAGGGCCGGCCGCCGCTGCGCGCGGCCACCCGCGATTCCGCTTATCCGGCGTGGCTTTAGGTAAACGATTGCCAGCTTTTCAGGCATTGCTGCAATGCCATAGCCGGCCGGATTCCCGATTTTGGGAATGGCTTGGGCAAAAACAAGGCAGTGCTGATGATATCTTGACCAGGCTTTTGCCTTGATGGCAGGCTTTTCCGATCAAAAAAGCGGCGGCGCTTTCTTTCCGGCTTGGATCCGGGGCGAGGCGCAAGACCGAAAAAGGAAAACCTTTTCCCTCGGGCCCGACGGGGAAAAGGACCAGGGGAGGCAGGCATGGTCTCGATCGAGGTGCTCGTTCCGGCGCGGAACGAGCTGGGCGAAGGCCCGCTTTGGGACGTCCAGGAGCAGCGGCTCTATTGGATCGACAGCCTCGGCAAGTCGATCTGGCGCTGCGACGCCGTCGGGCGCGACGTGCGCTGGTGGCCGGTGCCCGAACATATCGGCTCGATGGCGCTGCGCGAGAAGGGCGGCGCGGTCGTGGCGCTGCGCAACGGATTCCATTTCTACGATTTCGCCACGGCCCGCGCGACGCCGATCGCCGATCCCGAAGCCGACCGTCCCAACACGCGCTTCAACGACGGCAAGGTCGACCGACGCGGCCGCTTCGTGGCCGGCACGATGGACTACGAGGAGAAGCGCGACAATTGCGGGCTGCACAGCCTCCATAGCGACGGCCGCACGCAGCAGCTCGACGAGGGCATCATCTGCTCCAACGGCCCCTGCTGGAGCCCGGACGGCAAGACCTTCTATTTCGCCGACACCTGGAAGAAGACGATCTACGCCTACGACTACGATCTCGCCACCGGGGCTGCGACCAACAAGCGACCCTGGGTGGTGACGAAGGACCCGGGCGCGCCCGACGGCTCGACCGTCGATTCCGAGGGCTTCGTCTGGAACGCGCAGGTCTATGGCAACCGCATCGTCCGCTATGCGCCGGACGGCCGCATCGACCGTGAGATCGCGTTCCCCGTGGGCAGCCTCACCAGCGTGATGTTCGGCGGGCCCGATCTCGACATCCTCTACGTGACTTCGATGGCGCGCGCGATCAACGGCGTGCCGCCCAAGGAGGCCGAGGCGGGTCATCTCTTCGCGGTCAAAGGGCTGGGCGTGCGCGGCCTGCCCGAGCCGCGCTTCGCCGGCTGACGGGAAACGGGCGAGGCGGGGATGGCAATGCCACGTCCTCAGAACGGCGGACCGATCCGCGGCGTAAGGGGCTCGCGCCCCTCCGGCAAGGTCACGATCGAGCATGTGGCCGAGAAGGCCGGCGTCTCGATCGCGACCGTCTCGCGCGTCCTCAACGGCATCGACAAGAAGGTCTCGGGCGAGACCATCGAGCGGGTCCGCTCGGTCATCGCCGAGATGGGCTACCGCCCGACGCGGGTGGGCCGCGCGCTGCGCCGGCTCGAGAGCCATCTCGTCGGCATGCTGATCCCCGATACCACCAACGCCTTCTATGCCGCGATCGCGCATTCGGTCGAATCGGCGCTCAGGGCCGATTCGACCGCGATGATCCTCTGCAACACCGCCGAGAACCCCGCGGTCCAGGATGCCTATCTCGAGGAGATGGAGGGCCATCTCGCCCGCGGCATCGCGCTCCTCGGCGCCGTGCCGAGCCCGGGCCTCGAGCGGCTGGTGGCGGCGGCCACGCCGCTGGTCTTCATCAACCGCAAGCCGCCCATGGCGGGCGGCGGGCCCTTCGTCGGCATCGACAACTACGCCGCCGGCCGCGAGATCGGCCAGCATTTCGTCGAGCGCAACTATCAGCGCTGCGCGGTCATCCACGGGCCCTCCGGCTCCTCCGCCAGCCGCGAGCGCTTCGAGGGCTTCCGCGACGGGCTCGCGGCCGCGGGCGTTCGGCTCGACGATCGCGGCGTGCATGAGGCGGCGCTCACCATGTCGGCGGGTTATTCGGCCGCGGTCGAGCTGCTCGACCGCCAGCCTTTGCCGCGCGCGATCTTCTGCGGCAACGACCTGATCGCCTATGGCGTCCATCGGCGCTGCCGCGAGGTGAACCTGCGCGTGCCGGCCGACGTCGCGCTGTTCGGCTTCGACGACAACCCGCTCAACGAGTGGCTGGCGCCCTGGCTCAGCACCGTGCATGTGCCCTACGACCAGTTCGGTCCGGCGACGCAGCGCGTGTTCCAGCGGCTATGGGACGCGAAGCCCGGCATCCGGCAGCACCAGGAGCTGCTGCCCTATCGTCTCGTCTTCCGGTCGTCCGCATGAGGGGTGATGCGGCCGTCCGGTGATCGGCGTTGGCTACCGCTTTGCTATCGGTACGACTTGGCTATCGCAGACCAGAGGCTACCCCAATCGATCGCAAGAAGAACCAATGGGAGGAAAACAATGCGCATTTCGATCAGACGAGCGTTGACGGGCCTGGCAGGCGCCCTGGCCCTCGGGCTCGGATTGGCGTCCCATCCAGGCGATGCGGCCGCCGACAAATACAAGATCTATCTGAGCATGAGCTTCATCGGCAACGACTGGCAGGCCGAGGCGGCCAACATGGTGAAGGCCATGGCGGCGCACAAGTCGCTGGCCGACAAGGTCGACCTGCAGATCCAGGTGGCGGGCCCCAACGCCCAGCGCCAGATCCAGCAGATCAACTCGATGGTGCAGGCGGGCGCCCAGGCGATCGTCGTGTTCCCGATCTCGCCGACCGCTCTCAACCAGGTGGTGAAGAGCGCCTGCGACAAGGGCGTCATCGTCATCGCCTATGACGCCGAGATCACCGAGCCTTGCGCCTACAATGTCCATATCGACCAGCTCGAGGCGGGCCGCGTCACCGCGGAGTGGCTGGCGAAGAAGCTCAACGGCAAGGGCGACATCGTGATCCTGACCGGCGTGCCCGGCACCTCGGTCGACACGCAGCGCACCCAGGCCGCGAAGGAGGTCTTCGCGAAATATCCCGACATCCACATCGTCGCCGAATCCGTCGGCATGTGGAGCCAGGCCGTCGCCCGCACCGAGCTCTCGAAGATCCTGGCCACCCGCGGCTGGGACAAGATCGACGGACTCTGGCTGCAGGTCGGCTGCTACACGGCGAACTCGATGCAGGTCGAGGCCGGCATCAGCCCCGACAAGCTGAAGCCTTGCGCCGGCGAAGGCTCGAACGGCGGCCGCATCCAGATGCTGCCGAACGGCACCGAGGTCGAAGGTGCCAACGCCACCTACACGCCGATGAACGCCCCGCGCATCTCCTACGCCTCGCCGCCCTATTCGGGCGCCTTGGCGCTGAAGCTCGCGGTCGAGAAGCTCGAAGGCAAGGACATCCCGAAGCTGACCGTCCTGCCGCTGCCGCTCGTGACCAACGACACGATCAAGCTCTGCAAGGAAGGCACCTGGGACGAGATGAAGGCGGGCTGCAACGCCTTCCAGCCCTCGCTGGTGCCGAATCCGGGCTGGTTTGCCTCGATCTACTCCGAACACACCCCCGAGGTCGGCCTGCAGGGCGCCCTCGTCGGCCAGTCGGAGAATTGATCGCCTGAGACGACAAGGCCGGGACGGACGGGTCGCGGACCCGTCCGTCCCGGATTTCGCCTCGATCAGCCGAACCGGAGAACCCGACCGCCCATGGATCCGACCCAGCCCGCGATCGCCATCCGCAATGCGCGCAAGGCCTTCGGCGCCACCGTGGCGCTCGACGACGCCAGCTTCGAGGTGGCGCCGGGAACGGTCCATGCGCTCCTGGGCGAGAACGGCGCCGGCAAATCGACCATGGTCAAGATGCTGAGCGGGCTGCTGAAGCCCGATGCCGGCGAGATCAGGGTCTTCGGCCAGGATTGCCGCCTGGCGAGCCCGCGCGACGCCCATCGCCTGGGCTTGCAGACCGCGTTCCAGGAGATGACCCAGGTGCGCGACCTCACCGTCGCGCAGAACATGCTGCTGCCCTACGAGCCCATGGGCTGGTGGGGCACCGTGCGCCGGCGCGTTGCCGAGCAGACGGTCAAGTCCCATCTCGAATCGCTGGGCCTCGGCGCGATCGATCCGCGCGACGAGGTGCGCGACCTCGACCTGCCGCTGCGCCAGAAGATCGAGATCGCGCGGGCCGTGCTGCGCCGGCCGCGCATCCTGCTCCTGGACGAGCCGACCTCGACCCTTTCCGGCCGCGACATCGACTGGCTGGGCGATCTGATCGCCCGGCTCAAGGCCGAGGGCACCACCATCGTCTTCATCTCGCACCGCATGCCGGAGGTGCGCCGCTTCTGCGACAGCCTCACGGTCCTGCGCAACGGCAAGGATATCGGCACCTCGAAGGTCGACGAGATCAGCGACGACGAGGTAATCCGCATGATCATCGGCCGGTCGCTGGCCTCGACCTTCCCGCCGCGCGAGGCGCCGCAGAAGGTCTCGACCGTGCCGGCGCTCGCCGCCCATCGGCTCAAGACGGCGAGCCGGCTCACCGACGGCTCCTTCGTGCTGGCCAAGGGCGAGGTGCTCGGCATCGCCGGGTTGCAGGGCATGGGTCAGCTCGAGCTCTTCCTCGCCTGCTTCGGCATGGCCCGGCTGCAATCGGGCCGGATCGAGGTCGAGGGCAGACCGCTCTCGCTGGTCTCGCCCAAGGACGCGGTGCGCGCGAATATCGGCATCAGCCTGGTGCCGGAGGACCGCAAGACCGAGGCGCTGTTCCTCAAGCTCGACGGCTTGCGCAACGTCTCGCTGCCGATCATCGACCGCTTCACCCGCTTCGGCTTCATCGACACGGCGGCCGAGCGCGAGGCGGTGGGGCAGGTGCTCGACCGCGTCCAGGTCCAGCCGCGCGCCCTCTTCACGCGCATCTCCGCCTTCAGCGGCGGCAACCAGCAGAAGGTCGCCATCGGCAAATGGCTCCTGGCGGAGAGCCGCACGTTGCTGATGTACGACCCCACGCGCGGCGTCGATGTCGGCACCAAGCACGAGCTCTATGTGCTGATCCGAGATTTCGCCAAGGCGGGCGGTGCCGTGCTGTTCTACTCGACCGAGATCGCCGAGCTGGTCAATCTCTGCGACCGGGTGCTGGTGATGTACGGCGGCCGCATGGTGCGCGAGCTCGCCGGCGACGAGATCTCCGAGGAGGCGATCATGCGTGCGGCCCTGGGCGACGCGCAGGGGCGCAACGGCCAGGGGGCTGCCGCGGAGGCCGATACCGGCCCCCGGCCCGTGGCGGCGGGGAGCCTGCACTGATGGCGACGCTGGCGATCAACCGGGGCCGCGCCTCGCGCGTGACGGTCTCGCTCGCGCGCCACCGTGGCCTCCTGATCGTGACCGCGGTGTTCCTGGCGCTGCTTTTCTTCATCATGGCGATCACGCCGGGTCCCTTCAGCTATTTCGAGGTCAGCTTCATGTCGAGCGGCAGCGCGAGCCTCGCGCTGGCGGCGATGGGGCAGACCGTCGTGATCCTCTCCGGCGGCTTCGACCTCTCGGCCGGCGCCGTGGTGTCGCTGATCAATGTCGTGCTGGCGACGCAGATGCAGGACACGGTCGGCTCGCAGGTTCTGATGGCCGCCGTCGCCATCGGGCTGGGCGCTGCCGTCGGCGCCTTCAACGGCTTCTTCGTCGCCTTCGCCCGGCTGCAGCCGATCGTGGTCACCCTTTCGACCATGTTCCTGGTGCGCGGCGTCACGCTGCTGATCCTCGACAAGCCGGGCGGCATGATCGCGCCCGGCTTCTCGACCTTCTTCACCGGCGACGCCATCACCGGCATCCTGCCGGCGCCGATCGTCCTGCTCCTGGTCGCGGCCGCCGTCTGGTTCCTGATCAAGAATTCCCGGTTCGGCACCGGTCTCTATGCCGTGGGCAGCGACGAGGAGGCGGCGCGCTCGGCCGGCATCCGCGTCCGTTGGGTCAAGTTCTTCACCTACACCATCGCCGGCGGCTTCTATGGCGCGGCCGGCATGTTCATCAGCGCCCAGACCGGCGGCGGCGATCCCCTGATCGGCAATCCCGTGCTGCTGCAGACCTTCACGGCGGTGGTGCTGGGCGGCACCTTGCTTGGCGGCGGGCGCGGCGGCGCCATCGGCTCGATCATCGGTGCCTATACCTTGACGCTGATGGTGAACATCCTGCTGGTGCTGAACGTCTCGGCCTACTACTCCTCGGTGACCGAGGGCGTGGTGCTGGTGCTGGCCGTGCTGGCGGGTTCGCTCAACCGGCAATCGCCGATCGCGCGCTATCTCTACCAGCTCCGTATCAATCTCAAGGCGCGCCAGGAAGGGTCGCTCGCCTCGCAGCTGGCGAAATCGCGAAGCGCGCCGCCCCTGGCGCCGCGCGCGGCCGCGAAATCGCACGCCGCGGCCGAATACCAGAAGGTTCCCTGGTACCGGCGCAATGCCGAGCTGCTGCGCTTCGTCATGCCCGCCTATGTCTGCCTGATCCTGGTCGTCATCGTCACGCAGTTCGTCTATGGCGGCCATACGATCTTCAGCTGGAAATACTACGACTCCCTGATCGTGCTCGGCTCCTTCCTGGCGATCCTGGCGCTGGGGCAGGGCGCCACCATCCTCACCGGCGGCCTCGATCTCTCGATCCCCTGGATCATCGGCTTCTGCGGCATCATCGCCGCGGGCTTCATCCGCGGCTCCGACGAGGCGGCACTCTGGGTGATCCCGGCCGTGCTCGTGATCGGCACGCTGATCGGCGCCTTCAACGGGCTGGGGGTGGTGCTGCTGGGGCTGCCGCCCATCGTCATCACGCTCGCCACCAACGGCATCCTGCAGGGCTTCGCGCTGGTCTACAGCAACGGGACGCCGGACGGCTTCTCCTCGCCCACGCTGCGCTGGTTCATGACCGGTTCCATCCACGGGGTGACGCCGGTGGTGCTGCTGGTGATCCTCTTCGTCGCCTTCGCCCTGCTGCTGCTGGGGCGCACCGCCTTCGGCCGGCGCGTCTATGCCATCGGCAACAGCGCGCGGGTGGCGACGCTCTCCGGCGTCGGCGTCGGCGGCACGCTCATCGGCGTCTATGCCCTGAGCGGCTTCTGCGCCGCCCTCGTCGGCATCCTGCTGACCGGCTTCAGCGGCCAGGCCAGCCTCGGCATGGGCGACGAGTATCTGCTGCCCTCGATCGCCGTGGTGGTGGTGGGCGGCACGCTCATCACCGGCGGCCGCGGCCACTATGCCGGGATGCTGGGCGGCGTGCTATTGCTTACCGCCCTCCTGACGCTGCTGGCGGGCACCACGCTTCCGCACGCGGTGCGGGATATCATTTTCGGCCTGGTCGTGCTGGGCGCCGTGCTGGCCCTGCGCGAACGGACCTCGTGAACGGGTGACATCATGACGGAACCGACCATTGCCGGCGTCAAGCCCGGCCTGCGCGTCGTCATCACGGCCGGTGCCAGCGGCATCGGGCGGGTGGTGGCCGAAACCCTGCGCGCGCATGGCGCCAAGGTCCATGTTTGCGACGTGTCGCAGGAGGCGCTCGACGCCTGCCGCAAGGCGCTGCCCGATGTGGGGACGCATTTGGCCGACGTCGCCGATGTGAAGCAGGTGGACAAATTCTTCGACGCCGCTCTCGGCGCCATGGGCGGCCTCGACGTCCTGGTGAACAATGCCGGCATCGCGGGCCCGACCGCCGGCGTGGAGGATATCGACCCTGCCGAGTGGGACCGGACGATCGCCATCAATCTCAACGGCCAGTTCTATTCGGCCCGCCGCGCGGTGCCGGCCCTGCGCAAGACCCAGGACGGCGCCATCATCAACATGTCCTCGGTCGCGGGCCGGTTCGGCTACGCCTACCGCACGCCCTATGCCGCGACCAAATGGGCGATCGTGGGATTCACCGAGAGCCTGGCGAAGGAGCTGGGACCGGTCGGCATCCGCGTCAATGCGATCCTGCCCGGTATCGTCGAGGGCCCGCGCATCGAGCGCGTGATCTCGGCCCGCGCCCAGGCCACCGGCGTCAGCTACGAGGCGATGAAGAATGAATATCTGGGGAAGGTCTCGCTCCGGCGCATGGTGAGCCCGCAAGACGTCGCCAACATGGTGCTCTTCCTCTGCTCGCCCGCCGGGCGCAATATCTCCGGCCAGTCGCTCAGCGTCTGCGGTAACGTCGAGGCGCTGTGAGGATTGAACGTCCGTCGGACGCTGCCCTTCGTCTTGATCCCCTCCCCCCTTGAGGAGGAGGTTAGGGTGGGGGGTGATCGAAGGACGCGATGCTGCAAGAAGCCCCTATCGTGCGATCATCACCCACATGGAGACTATGGCCACCCCCCACCCCAGCCTCCCCCTCAAGGGGGGAGGTGAAGGAAAAGCGGTGACTGCTCCCATGAAGCGAATCTTGCCATGACCACCCAGACCCCTCCCAAAGTCGCCGTCATCGGCGCCGGCCTGATCGGCCGGGCCTGGGCCATCACCTTCGCCCGGGGCGGGGCCGAGGTGGCGCTCTATGACCCTCTGTCGGGCGCGGCCGAGGCGGCGCTGGGGTTCGTCGACGGCGTACTCGACGACCTCGCCGCCAACGGCCTGCTGCGCGGCGCGAGTCCTTCGGCCATCCGCGGGCGGATGAGCGTGACGAAGAACCTCGAGGCCGCGCTCCGGGGGGCCGCCCATGTCCAGGAGAACGCGCCCGAGAAGCTCGAGGCCAAGATCCCGATCTGGGCCGAGATGGACGGGCTTGCCGGCCCCGACACGATCCTCGCCAGCTCGACCTCGGCCATCCTGCCCTCGAAATTCACGGAAAAGCTCAAGGGCCGGCGCCGCTGCGTCGTGGTGCATCCGATCAACCCGCCCTATCTGGTGCCGGCGGTCGAGGTGGTTCCCGCCCCCTGGACGGCGCCTGCGACGGTCGAGCGCACCGCGAGCTTCATGCGCGAGCTCGGCCAGGCGCCGATCGTCATGAAGCGCGAGCTCGACGGCTTCGTGATGAACCGGATGCAGGGCGCGCTGCTGCAGGAGGCCTTCCGGCTGGTGGCCGAGGGCTATGCCACTCCTGAGGATATCGATATCGGCATCCGCGACGGGCTGGGGCTGCGTTGGGCCTTCATGGGGCCGTTCGAGACCATCGATCTGAACGCGCCCGGCGGCGTCGCCGACTATATCGCCCGCTATGAGGGGATCTATCAGCGGCTCTGGCCGAGCCAGCAGCATATCGTCTCCTGGGCCGAGGCCTCGCCCGCGGTGGAGACGGAGATGAAGGCCGGCCTGCCGCGCGAGAGACTGAACGAACGCCAGGCCTGGCGCGACCGCCGGCTGATGGCGCTGGTCGCGCACAAGCGCGACGCCGCACACAAGATCAAGAAATAGGAGCCCAACCATGGCACAAGCACGCAAGGTCATCATCACCTGCGCGGTGACCGGATCGATCCACACGCCGACCATGTCGGAACATCTGCCGATCACCCCGGACGAGATCGCGAAGGAATCGATCGCGGCCTGGGAGGCGGGTGCCTCGATCATCCATCTCCATGCGCGCGATCCCAAGGACGGGCGGCCCACGCCCGATCCCGAGGTCTTCATGCAGTTCCTGCCGCGCATCAAGCAGAACACCGATGCGGTGGTGAACATCACCACGGGCGGCGGCCACGGCATGACGCTGCAGGAGCGCCTGGCCGCCCCCTTGCGCGCCAGCCCGGAGATGACCTCGCTCAACATGGGCTCGATGAATTTCGGCCTCTACCCGATGCTCGACCGCTACAAGAGCTTCAAATACGAGTGGGAGCAGAAGCATCTCGAGAACAGCCGCGACTTCATCTTCCGCAATACCTTCAAGGATATCGAATATGTGCTGAAGGAGCTGGGCGAGGGCCACGGCACGCGCTTCGAGTTCGAATGCTACGATGTGGGCCATCTCTACACGCTGGCCCATTTCCTCGACCGCAAGCTGGTGAAGCCGCCGCTCTTCGTGCAGACGATCTTCGGCATCCTCGGCGGCATCGGCGCCGATCCCGAGAACCTCATGCATATGCGCCGCATCGCCGACAAGCTCTTCGGCGACGACTATCAATGGAGCG
This sequence comes from Hypericibacter adhaerens, assembly GCF_008728835.1. Classification (GTDB taxonomy): domain Bacteria; phylum Pseudomonadota; class Alphaproteobacteria; order Dongiales; family Dongiaceae; genus Hypericibacter; species Hypericibacter adhaerens. The sequence continues at coordinate 4,576,236 of NZ_CP042582.1, read as the reverse complement.
TGCTGGCGGCCGGCCGCCACCAGATGCCCTTCGTCTCCATGGCGGCGATCAATGGCGGCAATGTGCGCGTCGGCCTCGAGGACAGCCTCTATCTCGGCAAGGGCGAGATGGCCAAGAGCAATGCCGACCAGGTGCGCAAGATCCGCCACATCATCGAAACGCTCTCGCTCGAGGTGGCCACGCCCAAGGAAGCGCGCCAGATCCTGCAGCTCAAGGGCGGCGACAAGGTGACGTTCTAGCGGGCTGGCTGGAATCCGTATCCCCTCCCCCGCAATGCGGGAGAGGGGATGATCGATGATTTACGTCGCCCTGATCCGCTCGCGGATCTCCCGGTCCATGTCGTCGATCAGGCGGGCGACCTCCCGGAGGGCCTCCGCCGGCAGGGAAGGGCCGTCGGCCGCCAGCAACCGGCGCAGCGCATCGGCGACCGCGCGGTCGAGCGTTTGCTCGGTGATGGCGCCATCGGCCCTGAGCGCTTTCGCGAGGCTCTGAAGCACCAGCAGATCCGCGGTCAGTGCCCGCGACAGGGCGTCGCCGGCGTCGGCCTCCGGCAGGGCCTCCCGGCGGGCCGCATTCTCCGGCACCTGGATCGAGCCGGGGTCGTGAGGCATGGCCATCGGCATTCTCCCGCAGCAGCGCGCCCCTGTTCGCGAATCGGCGACTCGCGAGCGGGCGTCCGACGAGCAGGATCACATTCGAGGCTGGAGAGGGCTGTGACAAGGGGCGGGCATCCGCGACAGCGCAACCTCCCGCTGCGCGGGTCGCCTCATCCGCATGGACGAACGGCTTATAAAACACCCCGGCTCATGGTGAGCCGGGGTGCCAAGTTTCAACCGGCGAGTGGGGTCGCCGATAGACTTTATGGGTTGGATGTACTCTCGTCCGTGCGCCTTCTCAATAAGACGAACGGTGGCCATTTCAGGGCGCGTGCGTGTGAAGAACGCGGTGAGCGCCCGGAGATGAATAGCCAGATAGGTCAGTGCTCCGGTGGTTCTCGCGTGGGCCTTCGTGACCGCACCGCGCAGGGACTCATTCGAACGATACAAAGAACAAGCGCAACCATGCGCTGGCGCGGGAAAGTCACTTCGGTCACCCGGCGCCCGATGATGGGCCTCACCCCGCGTCTCGCGCGGACGCGTCCCCTCCCCCGTGACCCCTGTCCGATCCCGCGGCTGCGCCTTCTCCTTATCTTGCGCTCCCGGGGCGGGCCGGCTTCTCCGGAGCCTGAGACGAATGATCGGATGGCGAGGGATGTGCGGGCGCCCCCTGGATTGGCAAGCGTGGGGGCGCCGGGATACCCCGTTGACGCGGCGTTGTTATATAGTGAATAAATAATCATATAGTGATACATATCGCCGCCCTTCGAGGGGCGCCCGGCCCGTTTGCCCAGGACGATGATGACCGCCCGTTTCGATCGTTGGCTGCCCTGGATCTATTCCCTGCCGATGATCGCCTTCGTCGGGCTCACCTTCGCCTATCCGACGCTCTCGCTCCTGACCTACAGCCTCGAGCATGTCGGCCGCTCGGCCTACCTGCCCACCACCTTCGTCGGGATGGCGAATTTCGGCTATATCGCGACCGATTCGCTGTTCCACCGGGCCATCGCCAACAACCTGCGGCTCTTCCTCTGCGTGCCGGTGCTGCTGGTCCTGAGCGTGGTGCTGGCCCAGCTCCTGCACGACAGGCCGCGCGGCTGGAGGCTCTACCGCTCGCTGCTCTTCATCCCCTACATCCTCTCGATTCCCGTGGTGGGCGTCGTGTTCGGCTATCTCTTCCAGTATCAGGGCCAGCTCAACAGCGGGCTCAGGGCGCTGGGGCTCGAGGCGCTGGCGGCGGACTGGCTGGGCAGCCCGGCCTTCGCCATGCCGACCATCATGGCCGTCATCGTCTGGAAGGAGCTGGGCTTCGGCATCATCCTCTGCCTGGCGCGGCTCAGCAGCGTGGGCGAGCAGTATTTCGAGGCGGCGCGGGTCGACGGCGCCAGCTGGTTCCAGGTGCTGCGCTATGTGACCGTGCCGCAGCTCATCCCGACGCTGGCCTTCTACGCCATCGTCGAGCTCATCAACATGCTCTCCTGGGTCTTCTCCTACGTCTATGTCATGACGCTGGGCGGCCCGCAGAACAGCACGGTCGTGACCGAGTTCTACATTTACCAGCAGGTGTTCCAGAACAGCCAGATCGGCGTGGGCGCCGCCGCCGGCGTCGTGCTGCTCGCCATCGTCGGGCTGCTGCTGGCACTGCGCCAGTGGCTGAGCCAGAGGCTCGCGGTCTATGAGAACGAATAGCCAGATCGCCGCCTGGCCGGCGACCGCCCTGAAGCATGCGACGCTGATCGCGTTCGCCGGTATCGCCCTGCTGCCGCTCTATTTCATGCTGGTCAGCGCCTTCAAGACGCGCGAGGAGTTCCTCGGCAACACCTTCGGACCGCCGATGGCGCCCGTCCTCTCCACCCTGGCGCAATCCTTCGCCGGCGGCGATCTCTTCCGCTGGGTCGTCAACTCGGTCGCCGTCACGAGCGCCTCGGTGCTGCTCTCGACGGCGCTGGCGGCGCTCGCGGCCTATCCGATCGCGCTGATGAAATGGCGCGCCGGCCCTTATGTGCTGGGCGCGCTGATCGCCCTCATGGTGATCCCGCCGATCGTGCTGGTGATCCCGCTGTTCCAGATCGCCGCGGGCCTGCGCCAGCTCAACACCTACCAGACCGTCATCGTCATCTATACCGGCCTGCTGCTGCCCTTCTCGACCTTCCTGCTGGCCAGCTTCTTCAAGACGATCTCGCCCTCGCTGATCGAGGCGGCGCGCATGGACGGGGCGGGGAGCTGGCGGATCTTCCGTTCGATCCTGCTGCCTTTGTCGGGGCCGGCGCTGGCGACGGTGGTGACGGTCCAGGCGCTGTGGGTCTGGAACGAGCTCCTGATCGCGGTCGTCTTCCTGCAGAGCGAGCATCTGCGCACGCTCATGGTCGGGCTCACGGTCTACAACTCCCGCTACCGGATCGACGTGCCGATGGTGATGGCCGGCATGCTCTGGGGCACGCTGCCGATGCTGCTGCTCTATCTCTTCGGCCAGCGCTTCTTCATCCGGGGCCTGACCGCCGGCGGGGTGAAGGGCTGAGCGGCAGGGGTCGCCCCGGCCCTTGGCGAATCGGCATGTCATGTATGATGCGCAAGGACAGGTTGCGATGGACCTGGACCGCGCGCCTGGCGATGAGGATTGGCGACGGGATTCCATGAGCTCGATGCGCACGAAAGAGACGGAACCCGCGCCGCGCGTCCAGTCGGTCGACCGCGCGATGCGCATCCTTTTCGCCGTGGCGCAGAGCAAGGACGGGCTCAAGGCCGCCGAGGTGGTGGCGGCGACCGGCCTGCCGCGGCAGGCGAGCTACCATCTCCTCCATACGCTGGTCGCGACCGGCATCCTCACACGCTCAGGCCCTGGCAAATATGTGCTGGGCCTGCGCGTCGGCACGCTGATCGAAGGCTTCAAGCGCCAGCTGGCGCCGCCCGAGCATCTGGCGCCGGTGGTCCGGCGCATCGCGGAGGAGACCGGCGAGACGGCCTATGCCTCGGGCTGGTGGGACGGCGAGATCGTCACCCTGGTCACGGCGCGCGGCACCAACTCGGTGCAGGCGGCGGAAGTCTCGCACGGCACCTATTTCGACGCCCATGCCCGCGCCTCGGGCAAGCTGCTGCTCGCCTACTCGACCGAGCAGCTGCGCACCGACTATCTCTCGAGCCACCGGCTCAATGCCCGGACCAAGAACACCATCACCACGCTGGCCCGGCTCTATGAGGATTTCGAGCGGATCCGCCAGCAGGGCTATGCGACCGATCTCGAGGAATTCTCCAACGGCCTCTGCTGCCTCGCGGTCGGCATCGGCGGCGGCGCCCAGCCTTTCGCGCTGACCGTCTCGGCGCCCACCGAGCGGTTCGAGCAGCGCTTCGACAGCTACCTGTCGATGATGAAACGGATCGCCGGCGAGCTCTCCTGAGCGCCTGGCGACGGTTCGAGCCGCGCTTCGACAGCGACCTGTCGATGATGAAACGGATCGCGGGCGCGCTCTCATGAGCGCCCGACGACGGTTCGAACTCGCTTCGACCGCGACCTGTCGATGACCGACGGATCGCCCGCGCGCTCTGCCCGGAAACGCCGCACCCGCCCGATTTCCCCTTGAGCCTCGAACCGCCGGCCGGCCCGCTCCTGCCCAGGCTTGACGGCATGTATCATATCATGATGATATATCGCTATATGATGAAAATGACCTGCCAAGCAGGCGATCGAGGGGAGGAACCATGGACGATCCGTTCGAGATTCACGAAGAGGAGTTCCGCCGCTGCATCCTGATGGGGCCGGCGCTCGAGAAGCTCTACACCGGCACGCAATTCGGCGAAGGCCCGGTCTGGTTCGGCGATCACAACACGTTCATCTGGAGCGACATCCCCGGCAACCGGCTGCTGCGCTATGTCGACGGCCAGGTTTCGGTCTTCCGCAGCCCGAGCAACCACACCAACGGCAACACCCGCGACCGCCAGGGCCGGCTCCTGAGCTGCGAGCATAGCGGCCGGCGCGTCACCCGCACCGAGCATGACGGCTCGATCACCGTCATCGCGGACTCCTACAAGGGCAAGCGGCTCAACTCGCCCAACGACATCGTGGTGAAGTCCGACAACTCGATCTGGTTCACCGATCCCGCCTACGGGATCATGAACGACTGGGAAGGCATCAAGGCGCCGCAGGAGCAGCCGGGCAACTACGTCTATCGCGTCGATCCGCACAACGGCGCGCTCACGCTCGTGGTCGAGGATTGCGAGTTCCCGAACGGCCTCGCCTTCAGCCCCGACGAGAAGATCCTTTATGTCTCGGACACCGGCTTCACCGAGCGCCAGGGCGGGCCGCATCACATCCGCGCCTATGACGTGGTGGGCGAGGCCAAGGTCGCGCGCAGCCGCGTCTTCGCCGAGGTCAATCCCGGCTGCTCGGACGGATTCCGCCTCGATACCGAGGGCTATATCTGGACCAGCGCCGGCGACGGCGTGCATGTCTTCTCGCCCGGCGGCGCGCTGCTCGGCCGCATCAAGGTGCCGGAATACATCACCAACGTGACCTTCGGCGGTCCGCGCCGGAGCCGCCTCTTCATGACCGGCCCGAACTCGCTCTGGGCGATCTATGTCAACCGCACCGGCTGTCTCGTGGGCTGAACCCCCGCGTGGACCCACGCCGGCATCTTCGCTGCTGCCAACAAGAAACAACGCTCGCAAGAAACAAAATCGGGAGGCCTTCCTCATGCGAATCATCGACAGCCTGAAGCGCGCCGGCTTGGCGGCCGCTTTGTTCTCCGCGCTCGGCGCGGGTGCCGCCGCGGCCGACGGGCTCGGCAGTGCCTATGACCCGGCTTCCGCCGGCAAGGCCACGCTCACCATCTGGTGGCTGGGCAACCAGGAGGTTCCCGGCATCGAGGACTGGATGAAGGAATCGATCGCCGCCTACCAGAAGAAATACCCCAACATCACGGTGAACACGGTCCTGCAGTCGACCGACACCTACACCACGACCCAGGCCACCGCTTGCAAGGGCGGCACCGGCCCCGACCTCTGGTACAACTGGGGCGGCATCTGGTCGCTCGAGCAGGTCTGGGGCGGCTGCACCGTGCCGAACGAGGAGGCGCTGAGCGCGGAGGACATCAAGGCCGTGCCGACCACCGCCTCGACGCGCTGGTCGGGCAAGACCTGGCTCTACCCGGTCGATGCCCGCATCTATCCCATCATCTACAACAAGGGCCTGTTCAAGAAGGCGGGCCTCGATCCGGCCAAGCCGCCGCAGAGCTGGGCCGACTTCATCGCCGCGGCCGACAAGCTCAAGAAGGCCGGCATCGATCCGCTGGTCGTCGGCCTCAAGGACGGCTTCGGCGGCGAGATGCTGGCGGCCGCCTTCCAGGCGCAGGTCTATACCGTGCCCGAGCTGCTGCAGATGGTGATCGACGGCGATTTCACCTCGGCGCAGTGGAAGTCCTGGATCGACAAGGTCGTCGAGCTCAAGCCCTACTTCAACAACGACACCAACTCGATCAATTTCGCCGACGGGCTCGGCCGCTTCCAGCAGGGCCAGGCGGCCATGATCTTCGCGGCACCCGGCTTCCAGCAGATGATCGTCGAAATGGAGAAGGGCGGCGCCGAGGTCGGCGTCATGAAGGTGCCGGTGTTCGGCTCGGGCAAGGAGGCCGGCCTGCTCTATATGGACACGCCGGGCTTCCAGGTGACGAGCTTCGCCCAGAACAAGGCACTCGCCGGCAACTTCCTCGCCTTCCTCCACACGCCGGACCGGATGAAGGCGCTCTATGCGAATGTCGGCGACCTGCCGAACGATTCGCGCTGGGACACCTCGCAGATCGAGCGGCCGACCGACAAGCAGCTCATGGAATGGTCGAAGGACGGCGTCAGCTTCTACCGCGCCAACTTCTACCCGACCGATCTCGACGTGAACGGCAATTTCGTCGTGTTCCAGGGCATCCTGGGCGGCGACATGACGGCCGACCAGGCAGCCGCCACCTATCAGGACGTGATCACCAAGTGGCGCAGCCTGCATGGCGACGAGATCGGGAACTACAAATCCTGGGCTTCGTCCGCCCAGTAGCCGCACGGCGAGCCGCAACGCGCGGCGCCATCTACCGGCCGAGGCCTTCCGTCCCGATCCCGTTCGGGGCGGAAGGCCGGCCGGACCCCATTCCGACCATCAAGAACGAGTGCCGTCATGACGCTGGCCAATGCCTCCAAACCCATCAAGCCGGAGGATGCGGACTTCGCCATGGCGGCCTGGCGGCGGATGCTCTTCATCCGCGCCTTCGAGCAGCGCTGCCTCGATCTCAGCACCGCCACGCCGCCGGTGGTGGCGGGCTCGATCCATCTCTGCGCCGGCCAGGAGGCGATCCCCACCGGCGCCATGGCGGCGCTCCAGCCGCAGGACCCCGTCGTCGCCACTTATCGCGGCCATGGCTGGGCGCTGACCGGCAGGCTCGATCCGAAGGAGATCTTCGCCGAGGTCTGCCATCGCGCGACGGGCGTCAATGGCGGCCGTGCCGGCTCGGCGCTGATCACGGCGCCCTGGGCCGGCTTCATCGGCGAGAATTCCATCGTCGGCGCCGGCGGCCCCATCGCCTGCGGGGTGGCGCTGGCGGCCCAGGCGCGCAAGACCGGCGCTGTCGTCCTCGTCTCCTTCGGCGACGGCGCCACCAGCCAGGGTGCGCTCCATGAGAGCCTGGTCTTCGCCGCCGCCTACGATCTGCCGGTGATCTTCCTCTGCGAGAACAATGGCTGGTCGGAGATGACGGCGAGCCCCGATATCATCAGGACCGACCGGCTGGCCAAGCGCGCCAACGGTTATGGCATGGTCGGCGTCACCATCGACGGCGCCGATCCGATCGCGGTGCGCGATACGATCGCGCAGGCCGCCGAACGCGCGCGCTCGGGCGCCGGCCCCAGCTTCGTCGAATGCCGCGTCTCCCGGCTCTGGGGCCATTACAATCGCGATATCGAGCATTACCGTCCCAAGCCCGACCGGGCCCTGGCGGAAGCCAACGACCCGATCGCGCTGCTGGCCGGGCGGCTGCAGCAATCGGGCATCGCCAGCGAGACGGCACTGGCCGAGGCCCGCGTCGAGGTCGGCCGCGAGATGGCGGCGATCGAGGCCGAGGTGCTGAAGGCGGCGACGCCCGATCCGGCCGCGGCACGGACGCATGTGGTCGCAGAATCCGAAGGACCCCTCCCGCGGGCGGTCGCTTCATCGGGAGCAGGCACGGAGATCAACTATATCGGTGCCGTGAACGAGGCCCTGCGCCGCATCCTGGCCGAGGACGCGTCCAGCCTCGTCTATGGCGAGGATGTCGGCAAGGCGGGCGGCATCTTCGGCGCCTCGCGCAATCTTCAGCGCGAGTTCGGCGCGTCCCGCGTCTTCGACACGCCGATCGCCGAGGCGGCGATCCTGGGCTCGGCGGTGGGCGCCGCCATGAGCGGGATGCGGCCGGTCGTCGAGATCATGTGGGGCGATTTCCTGCTGGTGGCGCTCGACCAGATCATCAACCAGGCCGCCAATATCCGCTACGTCACCCAGGGTCGCGCCAGCGTGCCGATGGTGATCCGCACCCAGCAGGGCGCCACGCCCGGCTCCTGCTCGCAGCATTCGCAATCGCTGGAAGCGCTGCTGTTCCATATCCCGGGCATCCGCCTCGGCCTGCCGGCCACGCCGCAGGATGCTTACGACATGCTGCGGGTCGCGGCGGGCTCGCCCGACCCGGTGATGCTGATCGAGGCCCGAGCCCTCTATCAGCGCAAGGAGACGGTCTTCCTCGACAAGGCACCCGACCCCATGGGCAAGGCGCGGCTGGCGCGCGAGGGGCGGGATCTCGCGATCGTCGCCTGGGGCACCGCGGTGCCGGAGGCGCTGGATGCGGCCGAGACGCTCGCGGCCGCCGGGATCGACGCCGCCGTGCTCGATCTGCGCTGGCTCTCGCCGCTGGACGAGGCGGCGATCGCCGATCTGGCGGCGCGTTGTGGCCGGGTGCTGATCGTTCACGAGGCCAACCGCACCGGCGGCGTCGGCGCCGAGATCGCGGCGCGGATCGCGGAACGTCATCCCACGGTCAGGGTGCGCCGGCTGGGCGCGCCCGATACCCGCATCCCGGCGTCGCCGGCACTGCAGGCGGCGCTGCTGCCGAAGGCCGATGCGATCCAGGCGGCGGCAAGGACGCTCGCGGCGAAAGCGGGATAAGAAGTCGAGAGAAGGCAACAGGGAGGAGAGGGCACATGGCAACGGGTTCATCGGCGGCGGGCCGCCGCGCCCTGATCACGGGCGGCGGTGCCGGAATCGGGGCGGTCACGGCGCGTCTTCTGATCGAGCGCGGCTGGCGGGTGGCGCTGCTCGATCGCGACGGCACCGCGGCCGAGCGCACGGCGGCGGCGCTCGGCGCCGGCAAGGCCCGCGCCTATCAGGGCGACGTCACCGACATCGCGTCGGTCGAGACGGCACTCGACGACATGGTCAAGGCCTGGGGCGGCATCGACGATCTCGTGAACAATGCCGGCACCTGGGACCATGCCCCGCTGCTGGAGCTGTCGGTGGAACGCTGGAAGAAGGTGTTCGACGTCAATTTCTTCGCGCCGATCGAGATCTCCAACGCCGCCGTCCGCCGCATGGGCAAGGGCAGCGCCATCGTCAACGTCTCCTCGGTGCTGGGCCAGGTCTCGGCGCCGACGCGCGGGCCCTATTGCGTCTCCAAGGCCGCTCTGATCAGCTTGACCAAGATGCAGGCGATCGAATGGGCCGAGCGGGGCATCCGCGTCAATGCGATCGCGCCCGGCTACATCATGAACGAGCCGGTCAAGGCGCTGATCGCCGCCGGCAGCTTCGACACCGCCTCGATCGACCGCCGCACGCCGATGGGCCGGTTCGGGAGCGAGCAGGAAGCGGCCGAGGGCATCGCCTTCCTGCTGGCGCCGGACCGGGCGAGCTATGTCACCGGCCATACGCTGGAAGTGAATGGCGGCTGGACCGCCTACGGCTTCGTCTAGAGCCTGATCGTCTCGAGCCGGGTCGGCTCGATGCGTGAATCAGTCTCTGCTTTGTTGAAACAGGGCGAATGATGATCACCGGCTTCAACCACACCAGCTTCACCGTCGCCGACATCGGCAAGTCGGTCGAGTTCTGGACCCGCCATCTGGGCTTCAAGGCGGCCTCGGTCTCGCCGCGCCAGGGACGCTGGCAGGAGGAGGTCACGGGCATCGCCGGCGCCTCGCTCATGGTGGCGCATCTCTATGGCCATGGGCACCATATCGAGTTCATCCAGTATCTCGCGGGTGCCATCCCCGGCGCGCCGCCGCAGCCGGCGCAGACGGCCGCCGCCCATGTCTGCCTCGAGGTCGACGATATCCAGAAGACCTGGGCCGAGCTGATGGCGGCGGGCGCCAGCGGCCAGGGCCGGATCGCGGATGTCAGCACGGGGCCGGTGAGCGGCTGCTTCGCGGGCTATCTGCGCGATCCCAACGGGATCATCATCGAGCTCCTGGAGATGAAGCCGGGCTGAGCGGCGGCGTTGAGAAAGAGACCCATGTTCGATTTTTCGGGGCGCGTGCTGCTGCTGACCGGCGCCAATGGCGGGATCGGCCGGGCGATCGCGCAGGAATTTCTCGAGGCCGGCGCAAGCCTGGTGCTGGCCGACCTCAATGCCGAGGGCACGGCTGCCTTCGCCCGCGCGCTCGATCCGTCAGGCACGCGCGTGACCGCCATCGGGCTCGATGCCGGCCATGCGGGCGATGTGGAGCGGGCCGTCAAGCTCTGCCTCGACCGCTTCGGCCGGCTCGATTATCTCGTGACCGCGGCCGCCATCTTCGAGGACCATCCCTTCGAGACCATGACCGACGAGCAGTGGCGCCGCACCATGTCGGCCAATCTCGACAGCGTCTTCTATGCCTGCCGCCGCGCCGTGCCGCATATGAAGACGGGCAGCGCCATCGTCAATCTCGCCTCGGAGGCGGCCCATACCGGCGGCAGCCCGATGCATGCGGATTACGGGGCCACCAAGGCGGGCGTGCTCGCCTTCACCAAGACCATCGCGCGCGAGCTGGCGCCGCGGGTGCGGGTCAACGCGGTCTCGCCCGGCACCATCAACACGCCGATGGTGGCGCGCTGGCTGGAGCAGCACGGGGCCGGCTATGCCGAGACCATTCCCATGCGCCGGCTGGGCGAACCCAGGGACGTGGCCCAGGCCGTCGCCTTTCTCTGCAGCGAGGCCGCCAGCTACATCACCGGCACCACGATCCATGTGAATGGCGGCGGCTATGTCGGCGCTTAGCGTGACGGGAGCCTGACGCCGCATGGCCAGTGTCGATATCGCGGGCGTCGGCAAGAGCTACGGGCCGCACAAGGTGCTGCAGGGCATCGACATCGCCATTCCCGACGGCGAGTTCGTCGTGCTGGTGGGGCCGTCGGGCTGCGGCAAGTCGAGCCTGCTGCGCATGGTGGCTGGGCTCGAGGAGATCACCGAGGGCACGATCTCGGTGGGCGGCCGCGTGGTCAACCAGGTGCCGCCCAAAGAGCGCGACATCGCCATGGTGTTCCAGAACTACGCGCTCTATCCGCACATGACCGTGCGCGAGAACATGGGGTTCAGCCTCAAATTGCGCGGGGCCGGCAAGGCCGAGATCGAGCAGGGCGTGAACCGCGCGACGGAAATCCTGGGGCTCCAGGCCCTGCTCGACCGTCATCCGCGCCAGCTTTCGGGCGGGCAGCGCCAGCGCGTCGCCATGGGGCGCGCGATCGTGCGCCAGCCGCAGGTCTTCCTGTTCGACGAGCCCTTGAGCAATCTCGATGCGCAGCTCCGCGTCTCGATGCGCGGCGAGATCAAGGCGCTGCATCAGCGCCTCGGCATCACCGCGATCTACGTGACCCACGACCAGCTCGAGGCCATGACCATGGCCGACCGCATCGTGGTGCTGAATGGCGGACGCGTCGAGCAGATGGGCCGGCCACTCGAGCTCTATGACCGGCCGGTGAACCGCTTCGTGGCGGGCTTCATCGGCTCGCCCGCCATGAACTTCATCCTCGGCCGCCTATCCGGCGCCGGCGGCGCCCCTTGCGTCGAGAGCGCCGGCATCCGCCTGCCGCTCGGCCGTCCCGCCACGGCGCGCGACGGGCAGGCGCTGCTTTATGGAATCCGCCCGGAGCATCTGGCGCTGGCCGGTTCGGGACCGGCCTTGCCGGCCGTGGTCGAGGTGGTGGAGCCGACCGGCGCCACGACCTACATCTCCGCCCGGGTCGGCGACACCCCGATCTCGGCCCTCATCGCCGAACGCCGCAACCTGGCACCCGGCGAACGAATCGACCTCTTCCCGCGTCTCGATCAGGTCCACCTGTTCGATGCGGAGACGGGGCAGCGGCTGGGGTAGAGCTGCACAAGCGCGGCATAAACGAACCGCGCCCCTCAAACCCCTCCCCCCCTCGAGGGGGAGGTTAGGGTGGGGGGTGATCGTAGGGCGTGGTGCTGCAAGAAATTTGCATTGCACCAACCTGGCCGATATCGAGTTTGTAGCCACCCCCCCACCCCAGCCTCCCCCTCAAGGGGGGAGGTGAAGAAAAGAGTGGAGAGGAAAGGCTGAACGCTTACGCCGCGCGGATCTTCGCGAGGAAGCTGTCGATCTCGGCCTTGAGGTCGGCGGCCTGGCGGGTCAGCGCGCTGGAGGAGGAGAGGAGGGCGGTCGAAGCCGACTTCGTCACCTCGGCGCTCTTGGTCACGTCGGCCATGCTGGTCGAGACCTGGCCGGTGCGGGTCGCCGCCTCCTGCACGTTCCGGCTGATCTCGGCGGTGGCGCTGCCCTGCTGCTTGACCGCCTCGGCGATCACGCCCGAGCTGGCATTGATCTCGGCGATGATGGTGGCGAGGCGCTTCATCACGCCGGTCGCCTCGCGGGTCGCGCTGTCGACGGCCTGGAGCTTGGCGCCGATCTCGTCGGTCGCCTTGGCGGTCTGGCCCGCGAGCTGCTTCACCTCGTTCGCCACCACCGCGAAGCCCTTGCCGGCCTCGCCCGCGCGCGCCGCCTCGATCGTGGCGTTGAGCGCCAGCAGGTTGGTCTGGCTCGCGATCTCGGTGATGAACTGGATCACGCCGCCGACATCGCGCGAGACCTTGGAAAGCTCGTCGACGATCTTCTGCGCCTGGCCGGCTTCGTTGACCGCGCGCTCGGCCGTGGCCGTGGTCTGGTCGGTCTGGCTCGCGATCTCGCGGCTGGAAGCGGCCAGCTCCTCGGTCGCCGCCGCGACGGTCTGCGAATTCTCGGTCGCGGTGGTGGCGCTCTGCGCCACCTCGCCCGCCTGGGCGTTGGTCTCGTCGGCCTGGTGCGACAGGGTCGAGGCCGTGGTCTCCAGCTCATGCGCGGCCTGCGAGACCGAACTCAGGCGGCCGCTGATGGCGGCGTCGAAATCCTTGGTGAGGGCCTCGACGGCCTGCTGGCGCTTCAGGCGGCGCTCGCTCTCGGCCAGCTGCTCGGCCTCGAGCGCCTTCGCCTTGATCGCATTCTCGCGGAACACGACGAGCGCGCGGGCCATCTCGCCCACCTCGTCCTTCGATTCGGCGCGGTCGATCGCGACCTCGTGGTTCCCGCCGGCGAGCTGCTGCATGGCGCCGGTCATCTTGCGCAAGGGGCGGATCACGCTGACGCGGATCATGCCCAGAACCACGCCGACCGCCGCCAGGAAGAGAAGGGCGGTGATGATCAGCGACAGCATCTGGTCCCAGTTGAAGCCGGCGACGCGCCGCTCGAGCAGCCGCTGCATCTCGCTGGAGGCGGTCTTGTAGAAGCCGTCGATGGCGGCGAAGGTCTTGGCGGCATCCTCATCCGAGGTGGCGCCCTTGGCGACGTTCCCGGCGAAAGCGCCGAGCACCGTCTTGAAGGTCTGGTAGCTGGCGTCGAGATTGGCCTTGAGGCTGCCGTCGGCATTGCCGCTATAGCCCGAGCCCACCGAGGCGTCGGCGCCCTCGAGCAGCGAGGTCAGCCCGCCCAGCGCCACGAAGAAATCGACCTGCTCGTCGCCGCCGATGGCGCCGTCGGCCCAGTCGGCGCGGCCGAGATTGATCATGCCGGCGGTGCGGTCGAGGATGTCCGGCAGCTTGATCAGCACCAGGTCCATCACATAATAGCTGTCGAGGTCGGGATCGAGGATCAGGTTGGACTTGTCGCCGATCCGGTAGATCACGGCGCGCAGCGCGGCGCGCGCGGCCTCGAGCTTCTCCGCGGTCACGCCGCCGTCGAGATCGGTCAGGCTCTTGGCCGCCGCGTCGGCGAGCTCGGCGCTCTCCATCCCCTCGCCATAGTTCGTCTGGAGCTCGCGGATCGCGCCCGCCGCCTTCTTCCCGTCGATCGCGGTACCGGCGACGATCGACTGCGCCACCTCCATCTGCAGCGTCTCGAGGCCGCGCAGATAGAAGTTGCCGGTGTTCTCCTTGTTGCCGAAATCGATCGCGATGTTCTGCGAGGCCACCAGCGCCCAGACCATGTAGGCGACCGGCACCAGGAACAAAAGCGAGGCCAGGCCCAGCTTGTGGGCGATCGTGAGCTTTTTCATGGCTTCCAAACCTTCGGGGGCAGGCCGGCGAGGGAGGGCCGGGAATTCCTGAGGCTGGAGGATCGGGCAACAGCCCTTGCCAAATCGTGAAATCCCTCCCCCGAAATGATGAGGTCCGTGACGATTCTGGCGGGTGTGGAGGGAAAGTTAGCAAACCGCACCCGGCGGCCGGGCCGGCCCGATAGATCGAAAGGTTGATCTCTGTCCCCTCTCCCACCTTTTTGGGAGGGGCCAGGGCCTGCCCTCCGAAGCGCGTAGCGCGTAGGAGGGAGGGGGCTGCGCGGTCCGTGCAGTCTTCTTCCTGAAGCGGCTCCCTCAAACCACGAACCCCGGCCTTCCTGGGGGAAGAAGGCCGGGGCTCTGGCGGCGCGACCCCTCGTGGGAGACTGACCGTCGGCGAGGGGTGGCGCCGATCGATCCCGGAACCGGGAACTAGGCGGCAGCGGCCTGGCTGCCGGCGACGGCCTCGCCCTCGATCGTGGCGGCGACCGCATGGACGACCGCCGCGATCCTGACCGCGGCCTGGATCTGCTCGGCCGAGAGGCCCGCCTTGCGCAGCTCGCGCTCATGCGCGTCGATGCACATGCCGCAGCCATTGACGGCCGAGACCGCGAGCGACCAGAGCTCGAAATCCGCCTTCTCGACGCCCGGCTTCGCGATCACGTTCATCCGCAGCTTCGCCGGCAGCGTCTTGTAGTCGGAAGCCGAGGAGAGATGGACGAAGCGGTAATAGATGTTGTTCATCGCCATGATCGCGGCGGCCGCCTTGGCGGCGGCCAGCGCCTCGGGCGAAAGCCTGGGACCGAACTCGGCGAGGATGGCGTGCGTGACCTCGGCATTGCGCGAGGCGAGCGCCGAGGCGACGAAGGTGCCGGCGCGCTGCTGCTCGGTCAGGCCCGGTTCCGCGGCGAGGCTCGAGAGATTGAGCTTCAGGTCCCGCGCATAGTCGGGCAGACGGTTCTTCAGGCTTTCGATCGACATGGTGCTTCCCCCTTCGCGGGCGATGGATGGATGAAACTCGGCAGGCAAGAAAAAGAGACGGGCCCGGGACCGGGCAAGGTCGGATCGGCTTCTTCAAGCCGATCCGTGAATCTTGCCCGGCTTCCTTTGATGGGAGGCCGATTCACGCATCGAGCCATCGGCTCGATGCGACCGGCCGCCTGCCCGTCTCTCTACCGTCGGGCCTTCGCGTCAGTCGTTAGGCGACCTTCAGGACGGCGTCGCCCTTCTGCCAGTTGCAGGGGCAGAGCTCGTCGGTCTGAAGCGCGTCGAGCACCCGCAGCACTTCGGCGGGATTGCGGCCGACGCTGAGATCGTTCACCGAGGCGAAGCGGATGACGTTCTCGGGATCGACGATGAAGGTGGCGCGCAGCGCCACGCCCTCGGTCTTGTCGAGCACGCCGAGCTCGGTCGAGAGCTCGCGCTTGATGTCCGCGAGCATCGGGAAGGGCAGGTCCTTCAGGTCGGCATGATTCTGCCGCCAGGCCAGATGCACGAACTCGCTGTCGGTCGAGACGCCATAGACGACGGCGTCACGGTCGTTGAAGTCGCCATTGATCTTGCCGAAGGCGGCAATCTCGGTCGGGCAGACGAAGGTGAAATCCTTCGGCCAGAAGAACACGACCTTCCACTTGCCCTCGTTGGAGCGGTGGTTGATCTGGGTGAAGGCGGTCTTGGGATCGGTGGTCACCACCGCCTTGAGGTCGAACTCGGGAAAACGGTCGCCGACGGTCAGCATCGTAAAAGGCTCCTTTTTTGATTGCGACTAACTCGCAGCCGCAAAGATGGCGATGACCCCTTGTTCGATCCAATGATTTAATTAGATAGGAGTAATCGAAAATGGCGATCACGAACCTTCCCACCCTGAAACAGCTCCGCCACCTGCTGGCCCTGGCGGAATACGGCCATTTCGGCCGGGCGGCGGAGGCGAGCCATGTCACCCAATCGACCTTGAGCGCCTCCATCAAGGAGCTGGAACAGGTGCTGGGGGCCCAGCTCGTCGACCGCACCAAGCGGCGCGTCACGGTGACGCCCCTGGGCCAGACCGTGGTGGCCAAGGCCCGGGTGCTGCTGCAGGAGGCCGAGGACCTGGTCGAGACGGCGCGCGCCAACCAGGCGCCGCTGTCGGGTCCCCTCCAGCTGGGCGTGATCCCGACCATCGGGCCGTTCCTGCTGCCGCGCGTCCTGCCGCTGCTGCGGCGGCGCCACCCGGACCTCAAGCTCTATCTGACCGAGGACCTGACCGAGCGGCTGCTGGAGCAGCTCCATGCCGGCAAGCTCGACCTGGCGCTGATCGCGCTCCCCTACGACATGCCGGGGCTCGAGCAGGCGGCGGTGGGCGAAGATCCTTTCAGCGTGGCCCTGCCGGAGAAGCATGAGCTGGCGAAGCTCGACCGGATCGACCCGGACAGCCTCGAGCGGGGTCCGCTGCTGCTCCTGCGCGACGGCCATTGCCTGCGCGAGCATGCGCTCGCCGCCTGCCGGCTCTCGAACCGCGGCCCCGGCGGCGGCCATGTCGACGCTTTCCAGGCCACCAGTCTCTACACGCTGGTGCAGATGGTCGAGAACGGCCTCGGCCTCACGCTCCTGCCCAAGCTCGCCCTCGACGCCGGCATCCTCAAGGGCACGCATCTGGTGACGCGCCCGATCGCCGGCAAATCCCAGGCCCGCGAGCTGGCCCTCGTTTGGCGCCGCGGCAGCGCCCGGCGGGAGGAGTTCGAGCTGATGGCGGGGCTGTTACGGCAGACGCTGACGGGGACGAAGGTGGAGAAGGCGGAGAGGCCATAACCGCCACTTAAGTCAGGGTGGCAAGCCGGTCGAGACTCTTAATGCCACTCGCAAGTTCGCCGTGTTCATGCGACCCGGCCGCGACTTTCTCAAGTGCTGACTCCAGATGCTCACGTGTTGCAGGACAGAGGAGCCAGTTCACAATGTGGCGTCGTGCCTCCAAACTGGTTTCGTCCCAGTAGGCACCCTGTAGCGTGTGGCCGTTCTCGCCATGAACCATTGCCCGGCTGAGCAGCCACGCGGCCTTGAGCATCGCGTTTGGCGATGAATGGTTGCTCCAAATCGCTAGAGCTTGCTTAGTGTCAAGTCCGGCGACCACGAAACTCTCAAGCCAATCCGGACTGTTGAAATCGTCGTCCAGGGTGAATTCCCAGCCCGCATACAAAAAGGCTTCGATAGCTTCTTGTTCCTTCCGTGGCCATGTCCGCCATTTACCATAGTCGAGCTTACTGACGATTTGCCAAGGCTCCAGTCCCATATAAGCAGGGTGATCCAGGGCTAGCTCCAGAATGCGTGGCAGAAAATGCCGAAAGGTCTCGGAACCATCGACCGTCGTCATAGCCCAGCTGGCATAAACGCCCAGTGTATCTGCTCCCAACTCGCGTAATGGCCTTGAGGTCAGCTCCTTCCGCAGCTTCTCCGGGTCACGATACTCAGGTGCTTGCAGCTCATTCGGCATCTCATAGCGCGCGAAGACGCGATAGAGTGTCTCGATGGCTCGCGTCAGTTTGTCGTTCTGCATTGTGTGTTGGCGCCCTTCGTCACCCTAGCGAAGTAGGTGCCCATGTCGATCCAGTGCAGTCAGCTGAGAGGTGAGGTCCCGCTTTCGCGAGGATAACTAATGGAGAAGTGATGGCGGAATGGGCTTCGGCCTCACTCCGCCAAAAACTGCAGCACCGCCTTGTTGAAGGTCTTCGGGTCCTGCCACATCGCGAAATGGCTGAGGCCCGGGAAGATCAGCAGGCGCGCGCCGGGGATCTCCTTCGCCATCTCGATATCGTGGCTCTGCTTGATGCCCTCGTCATGCTGCCCGTCGGCGATCACGACCGGCGCCTTGATGCTGGCGAGCTGCTCCGCGCTGTAGTTCGGCTGCATGTTCCACATCTCGCTGATCTGCTGGACGAACGCGTCGTATTCCTTGGGCGTCTTGGACAGCCGTGCGTAATCCTTGCCGGCCTCCTCGATATATTTGTTGAAGACGGTGCTCTGGCCGATGTCCTCGCGCAGGCCGCTCGTCGTCACGTTGGCGCCGAAGGCGAAGAGCTTGTCGAGCCGGTCGGGATAGGTCATGGCGATGTCGAGGCCGATGATGCCGCCGTCGCTCCAGCCCACGATCGAGGCCCTGTCGATCTTGAGATAGTCCATGAGATGGACCACGTCGGTCGCCATCAGGTGGTAGCCATAGGGCTGGGCGTCGCGGGTCGAGCGGCCATGGCCGCGGCTGTCCATCACGATCACCTGATAGTGCTTCGCGAATTCGCGCACCTGGTTGCCCCAATAATCAGCATTGCCGAGCCCGCCATGGAGCAGGATCAGCGGCGCGCCATGGCCGTAGATCGCGTAATAGATCTGCACCCCGTCGATCGGCGCGGTGCCGCTCTTGAGAGCCTGGGGCATGGGAGCCGGGCGCGGCAGGGTCTGCCACAGCTCGGTCTTGGCCGATACCGTCGCCGGCGCGACGAAGCCCGCCACGAGCGCGAAGGCCGCGCCCAGAACAAGAGCCAGGATTTTCTTCATGGTGATGTCCCCGGGTTTGTCGGACGGTCCCTTCTCGATCGCGGAACATCCGTTTCGTCCCGCCTCATCGTGCGCCGCGCTCCGGCGGGCCGTCAACCGCAGCTCTTCTTCCGCCGCCCCACAGCGGAAGGAAGTTGACTCCGTCAGCCGAACCCCGCCATCTGAAGGGCTGGGATTGATGTCAGCGTCGCCAACGGGCAGGGGGCAGCATGAGCGAACCGGTCGAGAGCGGAACCATCCGAACCCGCGCCGGCGTCGAGATCGCCTATGAGATCCACGGCGCCGGCCCGCCGATGGTCTTCGTCGCCGGCCTCGGCGACGATCGCAATTCCTGGGCGGGCCAGGTTCCGGAATTCGCGCGCGACCACAAGGTCGTCCTGTTCGACAACCGCGGCATCGGCCAGAGTGCCACCCCGCCCGGGCCCTACAGCATCGAGCAGATGGCGGACGACGCCCACGATCTCGCCCGCGCGCTGAAGCTCGAGCCCGTCATCGCGGTCGGCTCCTCGATGGGCGGCGCCATCTGCCAGCAATGGGCCCTGCGCCATCCCGAGGACATCAAGAAGCTCGTCATCACCAACAGCTGGGCCGAGCGCGACGTCTTCATGGGCGCGCTCGTCGATCACTGGATGGCGCTCGCCAAGGAAGGCCAGAGCCAGCATATCCTCGAGAGCCTGCTGCTGTTCTGCTTCTCGCCCGGCTATCTCGCGCGCAAGCCCGAGACGGTGAAGATGTTCCTCGAGACGCCGGCGCCACCCATGGACGGCTTCGCCGCCGCCGCGGCCGCCTGCCGCGGCCACCACACGCTCGACCGCGCCGCGGAGATCCGCCATCCCGCCCTCGTCGTCGCCGGCGAGTTCGACATCCTCACGCGCCCCGAGCTGTCGCAGCATCTCGCCCAGCGCATGAAGCAGGCCCGCTACGCCTCGCTCCCTACCGCCCACATGGTCTTCTGGGAGATGCCCGACGAGTTCAACCGGCTGGTGCGCGGGTTCGTGGAGGGGTAGGGGCCTCCTTCCTTCGTCCTCCCCGCCTTCGAGCCTATGAAGAAATCGGCGATGCCAAAGAGTTCTCTCGCCCCCTCCCCTTGCGGGAGGGGGTAGGGGGAGGGGCGATGCCGTGCGAGATCCTGGCAAATAAGCGGAGCCTGATCTGCTCGGGCTCGCTCGCTTGGCGCCATGTCCAGGCCTTCTGCCTCCAGAGCGGTGATTGATCGCAGGGATGCCCCCAGCTGCGTCCGTGGCACCCCTCCCCCCAACCCCCTCCCGCAAGGGGAGGGGGCTTGAGTGTTTGCTACGCCCTTGCGGGGTGCTCTCGATTTCTTCACGCGCTCGAAGGCGCGGATGATGGTCGAGCGCGGTTGCCACCGTCCTGTCTCGCAATCCCACATCCTCATCCCCCACCTTAGCGATTGACCGCACCGGCAAAACCCGTCATTGGGGGCGCCTCGGGGGAGTTCGCGGGTCGTGGTCAGCGGTTCGACGGCGGGCCGGTCGGGCGAAGGCGTCATCCTCGCCTTTCTCGCCTTCGGCAATTTCATCATCGGCATGGGCGCCTTCGTCATCATCGGCATCGTCTCGCCGATCGCCGAAGGGCTCGGCATCGGCAAAGCCGACGCGGGCCTGGTGCTGACCGTCTATGCGCTGGCCTATGCGGTGCTGTCGCCGGTGACGGGCGCGCTCACGGGCACGCTCTCCCGGCGCATCGTCCTCGTCGCGTCGCTCGCGATCTTCGCGCTCGGCACCGTCCTCTCGGCGATCTCGACCGGGCTCCCGATGCTGGCGGCTTCGCGCGTGCTGGTGGCGCTGGGCGGCTCGCTCTACGCCCCCGCCGCGGCCGGCATCGCGGTCGCCATCAGCGCGCCCGAGCGCCGCGGCAAGGCGCTGGCGACGGTCTTCAGCGGCGGCACGCTCGCGCAGGTGCTGGGCACGCCGTTCGGCGCCTGGGTCGCCTATCATTTCGGCTGGGAGGCCGCCTTCTGGGTCATCGCGGCCCTGTCGCTGGCCGGGTCCGCCGTGATGTGCCTCGCCATCCCGCGCGACGTGCGCTTCCAGGCGGCGGGGCTCGCGACCATCCTCGCGGCGCTGCAGGACCGCCGCGCCATGATCGCGGTCAGCTTCACCGCGACCATGCTCGCGGCCTTCTATGTCGTCTTCACCTTCTTCGGACCGCTGATCGAGGCCTCGGTCGGGCCGAACCCCGAGACGCGGACGGGCTTCCTCATGCTGAATGGCCTGGGCGCCTTCATTGGCAACATCCTGGGCGGCATGGCCACGGACCGCATCGGCGCGCGGCGCACGCTCGTCGCCATCTGCATCGTCCAGATCCTGATCCTGCCGCTCTTCTCGATCCTGCCGCTGCCGCCGCTGGCGCTCGCGGTCCTGATCGGGACCTGGTCGGCCACGAGCTTCGGCTTCATGGCGCCGCAGCAGGCGCGCGTCGCGCAGTTCGCGCCCGAGGCCATGGGCATCATGCTCTCGATCAATGCCGCCATGCTCTATGTCGGCATCACCATCGGCTCGGTGGTCGGCTCGCATATTCTCGGATGGTACGGCCTCGGCACCCTGGGCATGGCCGCGAGCGTCCTGGCCCTTCTGGCGCTGCTGCATCTGCTGGCCGCCGGCCATCCGCGGGCATCGGCGCAAGCGCCGCGCCGCTGAGGCCGGCGGGCTTCTCAGTGCGGCGGCGCTTGCGGCTCACGATTGCAGGCCGAATGGCTGTCCAGGGGATCGGCGCCGTTGCATTGATAGGTCTGGGGCGTGATGCGATCGACATGATGCGGATTCAGGTCGCAGGCGCCGAGTGTCAGCAGGCATCCCAGGAGTATCCAGCCCGCCCATTGTCGTCGTGCCGAGAGGTTCACGATGGCACCTCCGTCGGATGAAGGCGGCGGCCGCGGACCGTCATGGCGACAATGAAGGAGTCCCGACGGTCGCCGCCTTATGCTCTCATGGGCCGGTTCGCGGGCTCGGGCTCGCGGGACAAGGGAGACGGTCATGGCCCCGAACGTGGAAACCTCGACACCGCCGAACACGCCGGCCCCGATCGGCCCTTACAATCATATCGCCAAAACCGGGCCGTTCATCACCATCGGCGGCACCGCCGGCGTCGACCCGGCGACGGGAAAGCTGGCCGGGCCGGACGTCCATGCCCAGACGAAGGCGATCCTCAATTCCTTCGCCGTGATGCTGGCCTCGGTCGGCTCCGACCTCGGCCATGTGCTCCATATCAACGTCTTCCTCAAGGAAATGGCGGATTTCGAGCGGATGAACCAGGCCTATATCGAGGCCATGGGCGGGCACCGCCCGGCCCGGACCGTCATCGGCGTGCGCGAGCTGCCCCGGCCGGGCGTGCTGGTGACGATGAACCTCACGGCGGTGACGCGGGAATAGGGGAGGAGGGCGAGGGGGACCCATGAAGCCCCGCCTCGCCCGTCCGGTGCGACGCCGCGCCTAGCTGCGGACGAAGTCCAGCAGGTCGTTGTTGATCACCTCGGCATGGGTGGTGAGCATGCCGTGCGGGAAGCCCTGATAGGTCTTGAGCGTTCCCTGCTTGAGGAGCTTGGCCGAGAGCGGGGCCGAATCCTTGTAGGGGACGATCTGGTCGTCGTCGCCATGCATCACCAGCACCGGCACCTCGATCCGCTTCAGGTCCTCGGTGAAGTCGGTTTCGGAGAAGGCCTTGATGCCGTCGTAATGGGCCTTGGCGCCGCCCATCATGCCCTGGCGCCACCAATTGGCGATGACGCCCTCCAGCGGCTTGGCGCCCGGCCGGTTGAACCCATAGAAGGGCCCGGCGGGGATGTCGCGGTAGAACTGGGCGCGATTGGCGGCCAGCGTGCTGCGGAACCCGTCGAACACCTCGATCGGCAGGCCGCCCGGGTTGCCCGGCGTCTTCACCATGATCGGCGGCACGGCGGACATCAGCACCGCCTTGGCGACCCGGCCCTGGCCGTGGCGCGCGACATAGCGGGTGACCTCGCCGCCGCCGGTGGAATGACCGATATGGACGGCGTTGCGCAGATCCAGATGCTCGACGACGGCGGCCGCGTCGGCGGCGTAGTGGTCCATGTCATGGCCGTCCGCCACCTGGCTCGAGCGCCCGTGGCCGCGGCGGTCGATCGCCACGACCCGGTAGCCGCGCAGGACGAAGAACATCATCTGCGTGTCCCAGTCGTCGGCGCTGAGCGGCCAGCCATGATGGAAAACGATGGGCTGACCCTTGCCCCAGTCCTTGTAGAAGATCTGGACGCCATCCTTGGTGGTGACTGTGCTCATGGCTTCTGCTCCTTGGGTGTGATCCGGGGTGTCGGGAGCCGCGGGAATGTCCCCCGCAGCGGCGATGGTGGAGAAGCTGATGGCTGCTGCGCCGGCAATCGCGCCGGCGAGAAACTCCCGGCGCGAACGGGAACTATGTGGCAGTTCGCTCCGATCGAACATAGTGAATTTTCCGCTCGAGCGACGCGCACCGGTATCGCCGGTGCTCGCAGGTTCCGTGCCCATGGCGTCGGGCCTTCTTCCCCAGCGCCGCGACGGTCTGCCCGGTCGTCCAAAGACCATTCGCCCAGTAGTGGAAATTGACGAGCGCCGCGACGCTTGCCGCGCCGGGGGCGATATGGCTTGCTCTCCGGCAGCCAGGGAGAGGATCCATGCCCGACATGACCTTGTGGGGATTGTTCATGGTGGCGTCGGTGGTGCTGCTGCTGACGCCGGGACCGGCCGTGCTCTATATCGTCGCCCGCTCGATCCAGCAGGGCCGCGCCGCCGGCTTCGTCTCGGTGCTGGGCATCCATCTCGGCACCATCGTCCATATCACGGCGGCGGCGGTGGGGCTTTCCGCGCTGCTGGTCTCCTCGGCGCTCGCCTTCGCGGTGGTGAAATATCTGGGGGCCGCCTATCTCATCTGGATCGGCATCCGCACCTTCATGGCGCGCGATCCCCATCCCGATGCACCGGCGCCGGCCAAGGCGCCGCTCCGCCGCATCTTCCGCGACGGGTTCCTGGTCAACCTCTTCAACCCGAAGACCGCGATCTTTTTCCTGGCCTTCTTGCCGCAGTTCGTCGACCCGGCGCGCGGGGCCGTGCATTGGCAGATCCTGATCCTGGGCTTCACCTTCATGGGGCTCGGCATGATGAGCGACGGCATGTTCGCGCTCGCGGCCGGCACCGCCGGCGACTTCCTGCGCCGCAACCGCCGCTTCCTGCGCTTCCAGCGCTGGTTCGCCGGCACCTCCTTCATCGGCCTCGGCATCACGGCGGCGCTGGCGTCGCGCAAGTAGCGCGCGTCTTTCCCAAGGTTCCGTCATGATCCTCGTCACTGGCGCCAATGGCACCACCGGCAGCGAGGTCGTGCGCCAGCTCGCCGCCGCGGGCCGCCCGGTGCGGGCCCTGGTCCGCAGCCGCGCCAATGCCGCGGCGCTGCCGAAGGCGGGAGTCGAGCTGGCTCTCGGCAGCTTCGCCGACAGCGCTTCGATCGACGCCGCGATGAAGGGCGTCGAGGCGGTCTACATGATCTCCTTCGAGGCCCCGGACCAGCTCGCCTTGCAGGCGAACCTGATCGAGGCCGCGCGGCGTGCGGGCGTGCGGATGGTGGCGCGGCTCTCCGCTTCGTCCGCCGATGCCGATTCCGAGGACCCCTTGATCGCCACCCACGGCAAGGGCGACCTTCAGCTCGCGCGCTCGGGTCTCGGCCATGTGCTGATCCGGCCGCAATGGTTCGACCAGAACTTCCTCACCTATTGCCCCGGAGGCCGGCTGCGCCTGCCGGCCGGCGAGGCGCGGCTGCCCTTCGTCGATGTGCGCGACATCGCCGCCGTCGCCATCAAGGCGCTGACCGAGCCCGGTCATGACGGCAAGGCCTATGTGCTGACGGGGCCTGAGGCCCTCAGCCACGGCGATGTCGTCGCCATCCTCTCCGAGGCGACGGGCAAGCCTTTCGTCTATGAGGACATCCCCGCCGGCAGCTACCGCCGGCAGCTCATCGCCGAGGGCATGACCGAATTCCGCGCCGACCTGGTGCTGGGCCTCTTCGACCGGATGAAGAAGCGGGGCACGGCACCCGTGTCGGGCGACATCGCCAAGGTCCTCGGCCGCCCGGCGATCGCGTTCCGGCAGTTCGCCCGCGATTATGCCGCCGAGATCGCGAAGCAGGTTGCTTAGCGGACGGCTGAGAGACCCGACCCTCAGAGCCGATCGACGTCGACAATAGCCTGGGCAAAGGCCGTGGGGGCCTCCTGCGGGAGGTTGTGTCCGATGCCGCCCTCGATCAGCCGGTGCGCATAGGGACCGGAGAATTTCTTCGCATAGGCGGAGGCGTCGGGATGCGGCGCGCCGTTGGCGTCGCCCTCGAGCGTGATCGTGGGCACCGTGATGACCGGGGCCTCGGCGAGCTTGCGCTCGAACTCGGCGAATTGCGGCTCGCCCTCGGCCAGGCCCAGCCGCCAGCGATAATTATGGATCGTGATCGCGACATGGTCGGGATTGTCGAAGGCGGCGGCACTCCGGTCGAAGGTGGCGCCGTCGAACTGCCATCGCGGCGAGGCGGTCTGCCAGATCAGCCGCGCGAAGTCGCGGGTGTTCTCCTGGTAGCCCAGCCGGCCGCGCTCGGTCGCGAAATAGAACTGATACCACCAGGCCTGCTCGGCGACCGGCGGCAGGGGCTTCCGGTTGGCGGCCTGGCTGCCGATCAGATAGCCGCTCACCGAGACCATGGCCTTGCAGCGCTCCGGCCAGAGTGCCGCGACGATGTTGGCCGTTCTCGCCCCCCAATCATAGCCGGCGACGATCGCGCGCTGGATCTTGAGGGCATCCATGAGGGCGATGATGTCGGCGCCGAGCGCCGCCTGCTCGCCGTTGCGCGGTGTCTGGTCCGACAGGAAGCGCGTCGAGCCATAACCGCGCAGATGGGGAACGATCACCCGATAGTTCGCCGCGGCCAGCGCCGGCGCGACATCGACATAGCTGTGAATGTCGTAAGGCCAGCCATGCAGAAGAATGACCGGGGTGCCGTCGGCCGGGCCGGCCTCGGCATAGCCCACGCTCAAGACGCCGGCCTCGACCTGCCGCAGCGCGCCGAACGATGTGTTCGAACCCGGCGTGATGGCCGGCAGGGTGGTCGAGCCGGCCGCTTTGACAGGGCCCGTCATGCCGAGCTCCGCCGCGGCGGCGATCATCGCGGCCGCACCCATGAAGCGGCGGCGATGAAGGTCGACGCTGTCGGCGGGTTCGGTGCTCTGCATCGGGAAATCTCCTCGATCTCGGTCATCATTGGGCGGCGAGCTTAAAGCCAACTGATGGCAACTTCGATATTGCCGCAGGTGGCGCGTGAACAGGGGCAAGGCTGACGCGTGTTCTCCACCAGCGCCCGTGCAATCTCGCGGGCAAGCCCCCGGCAAGTTCAGATCGGGTGATGCGCGGCCTGCCGCCCCTCGGAGATCAGGTTCGCGAGGTCCGCAGCGGCCGGAACGCCGTGCGGAGTTCCGAGGTCAGGAGCGCCGGCTGCTCCCAGGCCGCGAAATGGCAGCCCTTGTCGAGCTTGTTGTAGTGGATGAGCTTGGGGAACGCCTTCTCCGCCCAGCTCCGCGGCGCCGTATAGAGCTCGTCGGGGAAGGCGCTCACCGCCACCGGGATGGTGATGTTCTTGACGGCGAAGAAGGCCAGCTTGTTCTCCCAATAGAGGCGCGCCGAGGGAATCGCCGTGTTGGTCAGCCAGTAGAGCGTGATGTTGTCGACGATGTCCTCCTGCGTGAGGCCCTCGGCCTGCCCGGCGAAGACGCGGGCGATCAGCTCGTAGCTGCGCTGGTCGTGATCGATCATCCAGGCGGCGAGGCCCGCGGGCGATAATCCTGTCGAAAACGGCATCGCCGCGCGATATGTAGGCGGGATGACCGCAGGCGAAGAATTCGAGATTTTCCTGGTGACGGCCCCGGGCCTGGAGGCCGCGCTCTGTGCGGAAGCGCGCGAGCGGGGATTCAAGGCGCCGACGCGGGTCAAGGGCGGCGTCACGGTGACGGGCGGCTGGCCCGAGGTCTGGCGGGCCAATCTCGAGCTGCGCGGGGCGAGCCGCGTGCTCGCGCGCATCGCCGAATTCCGCGCCCTCCATCTGGCCCAGCTCGACAAGCGGGCGCGCAAGGTGCCCTGGGGCGAGATCCTGCGCCGCGACCTGCCGTTCCGGGTCGAGGCTTCCTGCAAGCATTCCCGCATCTATCACCAGCGTGCCGCGGCGCAGCGCGTCGAGACGGCGATCCGCGAGGCGCTCGGCGCCTCGGTTTCGCCCGAGGCCGAGATCTGCATCAAGGCGCGGATCGAGGACGATCTCTGCACCGTCAGCGTCGATACGTCGGGCGAGACCCTGCACAAGCGCGGCCACAAGGAAGCCGTCGCCAAGGCGCCGATGCGCGAGAACCTGGCGGCCCTCTTCCTGCGGCTCTGTGGCTTCGACGGCAGCGAGCCCGTGGTCGATCCGATGTGCGGATCGGGCACCTTCGTCATCGAGGCGGCCGAGATCGCCGCCGGGCTCAAGCCCGGCCGCTCGCGCCGCTTCGCCTTCGAGCAGCTCGCGGGTTTCGACGCGGCGGCCTGGCGGCGCCTGCAGGAGAAGGGCGGCAGCCAACCGCCGCCGGCCGCACGTTTCTTCGGCAGCGACCGCGATGCCGGCGCGATCCAGGCGGCCCGCGACAACGCGGCGCGCGCCGGTGTCGCCGGATGGACCGAGTTCCGGCAGCAGACGATCAGCGACCTGACCGTGCCCGAGGGCCCGCCCGGCCTCGTCATCGTCAACCCGCCCTATGGCGGGCGCATCGGCGAGAGAAAGCGCCTCTATCCGCTCTATAACGCGCTGGGTCAGGTGCTCCGCGCGCGTTTCGCGGGCTGGCGCGTGGGCTTGGTGACGAACGACGCCTCGCTCGCCGCCGCGACCGGACTGCCTTTTGCACCGCCCGGAGGCCCCGTCTCGCATGGCGGCATCAGCGTGATGCTGTTCCAGGCCGGACCATTGTCCTGACCGGCTCCCTTCGACGCCGGCGGTCCGTTTCCGATTAACCATAGTTCCAAGCCCTCGCTTGTGCGCAGAGCCCGCTGGCTGGGCTCCTCTGCCCACGACCGGGGTGCGGCCCGAGTTGTGCCGGGGGCCGCCGCATGCGCGCTTCCGGGTTTTCTTCCGCGCCGCTATTCTTCCCTGACTCTGGCCCGGTTATGAGAGGGACGTCGGAAGGCTCTCTGGCGCCGTCCATGGTGAGCTTGGCGGACCTGGGCTCTCGAGCGGGTGCGATGATGGCGGACGACGCGCGTGCTGACTATCGGGAGGCGTTCGCGAACGCGGGGTTCGTGGGCCCGCTGCCCTTTATGGCGAAGCCGCAGGCCCTGTTTTTCGCCAAGCACCTCCGTCTGTCGAGACAGGCCCGGCCCGCCGTCTGGCACAAGGCATTGGGCCCGAGCGACCCGCTCATCTACAAGCTCGCCAGCAGCCCGAAGCTCGTCGGCATTCTGCAGGCGCTGATCGGCGAGGATCTCGTGCTCTGGGGCGCCTCCGTCGTCACGCGCAAACCGGGCGAGAGTCACCACTGGCACTGCGACATGGAATCCTGCGAGCCGGATGGCGGGTTCGCGTCGGTGTGGATCGGGCTCGTGAACCTGCAGAAGGATAACGGGCTGAAGTTCATCCGGGGCTCTCATGCCTATGGCGTGACCGTCCAGGAGCTGGCCGCGCGCGAAGGGATTCCGCGGGAAGGCCGCACGGACGACGACGTGCTCCGTCTCGCGAACTCGCAGCGAGGCGATGCGGAGATCGTTCAGCCCGAAATCGGCGACGGCGAGGCGGTCGTCTTCGACGGCCGCATCTGGCACGGTTCGCACAACGATTCGGCGGGTGTGAGCCGGATCTCGCTGCTCCTTCAGTATGCGAGATCCGACAGGAAGATCAGGGTTCCGGATTTCCGGAATCTCGAATGGCCCTTCCGCTTCATCGACGAAAGGCCCCCGGTTGTCGCGATCGCAGGGCGCAGCGATGCGGACGCCAATGCCCTCGTGCCGCCGCCGGGGGACCTTCCCGGCGAGCTCCGGCCGAGCCTGCACCCGATCGATCCGGGTTCACGGTGCGAAGAGGGTGTTTCGTTCACGCCCGTGCCCTGTTTCGAGGGCCGGACCGCGAATGCAGAGTTCATGGAGTGCCACTATTCCATCCTGATGCCGGGCGCCTCGCCCCATCCGCCGCACCGGCATGTCGAGGAGGAGATTCTTGTCGTCATGAGCGGCTGCGCCGAGCTCGTCCTGCCGGCGTCGGGCGGAGCCACGGAGATCGTTTCCGCGCCTGCCGGGGCCGCGAGCTACTATCCGCCCTATCGGCTGCACACGATCCGGAATGCGAGCGCGGAGCCGGTGCGATATGCGATGATCAAGTGGCGGTCGAGCTTCGTGAGCGCGGTAGAGCCGCTCGGCACGGTCATCGTGAGATCGACATGGCTGCAGGAGGGCGGCCCCGGAGGCCCGATGGCGATGACGCGGCTCTTCGAGGGTCCCTCGGCCTATCTCGGCAAGTTTCATGCTCATGTCACGCGGATCGAGCCCGGCGCCGGCTACGATGCCCATCGCGACGGGCACGACGTCGCGATTTTTCTGCTTCAGGGCAAAATCCGGGTGCGCGGCAAGGAAATCCCTGCGCCCGCGGTGGTGTTCCTTCCCGCAGGCTGCCTGCACGACATGAAGTCGGTCGGCACGCAGACGGCAAAATATCTGGTCTGGGAATTCCACAAGTCGGCGCGGGCGCCTGCGCCCGGCTTGGCCGCCGTTTCCGGAGATCGGCAGACGCCGGCCAAGCGGCCCGAGAACGGCGGCCGCACGGCGGCGGGGTAGTCCGCCACGCGACCTCCGGGCAGCGTTCCGTTGAGCGAAAAGCGGCGGCCCTGGCCCGCGGCTCGCGTTGGGCGGCGGTGTCGACGGCTCATGTTTCCGAGGCTGGCCTGATGTTGGGGAACTTGATCGGCCTCGCAGTCGGGCAGAAATGACGGGGGATCGTCGCTGATCCTGAGACGACCGCTACCGCCCGAACTTCCCCTTCGCCCGCTCCCGCCACAGTGCCCGCGCCTGATCCAGCGCCGCGTCCTGCGTCGGCGCGCGGCCTGTGAGCTTGAGCGCCACCGCCGCCGTTCCGATCACGGCGGCCACCGGCCCTTCCGCCTCGCGCTCGCCGCGCCAGAGCGCCACGACGGCGGCGGGATCGAGCGGCTCCTCGCGCCAGGGATGGCGCTGGCCGCCCGTCAGCGCGGGCCATGTCTCCTCGTTCAGCGTCTCGCCCTCGACCAGCCCCACGCGGCAGGCCTTCTCCGGGTTGATCTGCGCTTCGCCGCCGCCGCCCTTGAAGATCGCGGCCTTGGGCTGCTTGAGGAACCGCGCCGCTTCCTGGTGGGTCGCGATATAGGTCGGATGAAACACGCCCTGGAGCTGCGCCGGCGCGCCGAGCGGATTGAGCTCGCGGCAGAAGCTGTTGGCGGGCGTGCGCAGGCCCAGCACGGGCCGCATGGCGAAGAGCCTCAGGAGCGGCGGGCAGAAGCGCTCGACCGGCAGATAGGCGAAGCGCTCGCGCTGGAGCCGGCGCGTGGCCTCCTCGATCGAGCCCGCGGGCTCGATGCCCAGCGCCTTCAGCACGCGCGGCGTGGCCGCCTCGCCGACGCCGGCCAGCCCGTGCATCGCGATCTTGATGCCGGCCTCGGCCAGGAGCAGCGCGCTCAAGAGGAAATAGGGGAGCTGCTTGTGCCGGTCGGCATAGGAGGGCCAATCGATCTCGGCCACCGGCTCGCCCGGCGGCTTCCACCAGCGCTGCGCCGCGCGCACGAAGCCCGCCAGCTCCTCGGGCGTCTCCTTGCGGTAGCGCAGCAGCAGGAACAGGGCGCCGATCTGCATCGGCTCGGCGCTGCCGGCGAGGATCGCGGTCATGGCTTCCTCGGCCTCTGCCATCGTCAGGGGCCGCGACAAGGTGGGCCCGCGCCCGACCAGCCGCAGATATCTGGCGAAGGGATGGAGGCCGCCGCTGTCCGCGCCTTCCTCCGCTGTCTCTTCGTCGTTGCGCTTGTTGTCGTCGGGCATGAGGACGGGCCTTCGCTGGGACGCGGTTGCCGGCGGCTTGCCGGCCTCTCCCGCCTCGCCTAGGCTCGGGCGCAACTTGGGCGAAGGGAAGGGGCGACAGCATGGTGCCGCGGCACACGAAGCGTATCACGGCGTTGAACTGGGATCAGCCCGGCAACGCCGCCTGGTCGTTCCGCCATATCCGCCGCCTGTTCCCCACCGCACCGGTCGGACGCGGGGAGGGGCCGGTGGCGCCGCTGCCGGAAGCGCTCCAGGATCTCGACCGGCTGCCTCTGGCGCGCGACGACGGGTCGGCCATCACGTTGCTCGAGTTCCTGCAGGCGAGCGACACCAACGGCTTCATCGTTCTCCATCGCGGCCATGTGGTCTATGAGCGCTATTTCAACGGCCAGGCGCCGGAACATGCGCATCTCGCCATGTCGGTCTCGAAATCGGTCGCGGGCGATCTCATGGGCATCCTCGTCGCCGAGGAGCGGATCGATCCCGCTTCCCTCGTCACGGACTATCTGCCGGAGCTGAAGAGCACGGGCTATGCGGGCGCGACCGTCCAGCATGTGCTCGACATGCAGACCGGCGTCCGGTTCGTCGAGGATTACTACGACCTCGATTCCGACGCCTTCAAGATCGACATCGCTTGCGGCTGGAAGCCGCCGCGCAGCGCGGACGACCCGGTCTCGCTCAACGACATGATCCGGGCGATCAAGCCCGAGCGCGCGCATGGCGAATTCTTCACCTACCGTTCGGCCGACACCGATCTCCTCGGCTGGCTCATGGAGACGGTCACCGGCATGGACCTCGCCGATCTCCTCGCCGACCGGCTCTGGTCGAAGCTGGGGACGGAGCACGAGGCCTATTACGCCGTCGACAAGGTCGGCACGCCCTTGGCCGACGGCGGGTTCTGCGCCTCGCTCCGGGATTTCGCGCGCTTCGGCCAGATGCATCTGAACCAGGGCCTCTTCAACGGCCGCCAGATTGTGCCGGCCGACTGGGTCCGGCGCACGCGGCGCGGCGATCCCGCCAAGTTCCGGGCCGAGCCCTACAAGACCCAGATGCCCAAGGGGGCCTACTCGCATCAATGGTGGGTCCGGGACTCCCACACCGGCGTGCAGCTTGCCCGCGGCATCTTCGGCCAGATGATCTATATCGACCCGCCCAACGAGATGGTGGCGGTCAAGCTCTCGACCTGGCCCAAGCCGACCCTGCCCCCGATGGTGGTCGAGACCCTGCGCGCGCTGGACACCATCGCCGCCTGGGTCACCCAGGACGGGTGAGGGCATCGCGGAAGAAGGCGAAGCAAGCCGATAGGCGATCCCCCGCGCTGCCGCAGGGAAATCGCGTTTGACGACACGAGTGTGTCCCCCCTCGAGGGGGAGGTCAGGGTGGGGGGTGATCGTAGAGCGCCGTGCGGCAAGAGCACTTGAATACGTCATCGGCGCCTACAGCGAGTCCGCGGCTCACCCCCAACCAGCCTCCCCCTCAAGGGGCAGGTGAAGAAAGCGCCCACTGCGATTGCACTGGGGCAAGGGCCCTCCCCTGCGAAGCGGGAGGGGGGACATGGCGAGTGTTCGGCCCCCGAATTGCCACGCACTCTCGCATGCTGCGCTGCACGCGCCGCGACCGGGCGCCGCACCGGTCCCGATCCCGGCCCAATCGGGCATGATGGTCCAATTCGCCGCAGGACGGGCCCGTCGGCCCGCGTGCTAGCGTCCTTGCCCATGCGGAAAGATCGATCGACATCGGTTGCCTTCGAGACATCGCCGCATCGATTCGATCTGACTGCGATGACGGGGGCGTCATTGATGTTGCCTGCGAGCCGTTGGTTCCTGCTGATCGCCGTGATCGCCATCCTCGCGATGGTCGGGCTGACCCTGATCGGCAATCATCTCGAATCGACGATCCCCGATGGCTCGCCGCAGGCCTTGCGGCTGGCCGCCTTCGTCCGCGCGGCCGATATCGGGCTTCTGCTGCTGTTCGCCTTCGCCATGGTGCCGCCCGCGATCCGCGAGGGCCTGCGGCTCTTCGCGAGCCTCGGTCGCCCGCGCGGCGCCGATCTCGTCCGGGAAGCCCGCTCGGTCTGCCGCGTCGCCGACATGATGGCGCTCGGCGTCTGGGCCGTTTCGGCCGTCTTGCTCGCCGTCATCGCCCCGTCGCTGTCGGATTTCATCCCCGCCTCGGCCCTGCTGCTGCAGCCCTGACGGGAGCGCGGCCTCGGGCCATCCGCGATCGCTCGGCCTGATTGATGCATGGCCAGGCCAACTGTGCTTTGTGCTCCGGCACTCTCGATCGTTTCAGATTATAAGCATCGTCCAGTATTTGCATGAGTTTGGCGATCCGTGCTCTTTCCCTCCTTAAGGGGTCACATCTCGCCTCGTTGGTGTTGGTTCTGGCGGGGGATTGGCACATGCCCAGTAGCGATCGAAGTACTGTTCGATTTCGAATCGGGGAAACTTTCTTCGGAAGACAGATGAATCAAACTCAAACACAAATTCGAATCCATCCCAACGGCGTAGAAATTCTTCTTTGGTCAGTCCGGGGTGCCCCAAAAAGGCCATTGCATGATACCACTTGCCTTTCGGCATGAACCCGATCTCATTCGCTCGGACATATGGGTTCCCGCATTCTATAAGCACGTCTTGCCTCGTGGCAGTTCTCTTGCATTCGAGATAAGCGGCCTTTGGCGATATTCCCTCTCCCCAAGTGATCTTAAAACGTCCTTGAAAACCTGAAACTCTGATTGGCTTTCCACCTCCACCGCTACCGCCGAGATAATTATCGAAGCTCCAAGCAATTTTTCGAGATGGCCAACTGTATTGGCGGAGGAGCCGTGGGCTATAGATCCCTTTTTCTGGCGATCCATAGATGTAGATAGCGAAAACAACGGCGATAAGGAGAACCACGAACAACGCTCCAAGAGCTGACAGAATGATGATCAGCCAAGGGGCTTGCTGAAGATAGAGCCATGCTGCAGCCGCGGCAGAAATCAGGAATGGTGCGACAATAACCCAGAAGGAATAAGCGGCCCTCAGCTGATTTATGATTGTAAAAAAGCGTCGTAGCATGCCGCTATCATCGCTTGAATGTGCCTTTGAAACCAGCCCCCATAGTTGCGTCTAGCCCCGATTGACGCATGGCGAGGGCCCGCTAAGCTCTGCCTCCCGCCCGGGCCGGCCTCCGGCCCGATCCAAGTTCCAGGGAGCGATCATGAGCACCAATATCCGCATCAATGGCGACCGGCTGTGGCAGAGCCTGATGCGGCTGGCCGAGATCGGCGCCACGGAAAAGGGCGGGGTCTGCCGCCTAGCGCTCACGGACCTGGACCGCGAGGCGCGCGACCTGTTCGTGAGCTGGTGCAAGGATGCCGGCTGTACCGTGACAATCGACAAGATGGGCAACATCTTCGCCCGCCGGGCCGGCCGCGATAACAGCCTGCCGCCGATCATGACCGGCAGCCATCTCGACACCCAGCCCACCGGCGGCAAGTTCGACGGCGCCTATGGCGTGCTGGCGGGCCTCGAGGTGATCCGCACCCTCAACGACCATGGCGCCGAGACGCAGGCGCCGGTCGAGGTGGTGGCCTGGACCAACGAGGAAGGCTCGCGCTTCGCTCCCGCCATGGTGGCCTCGGGCGTCTTCGGCGGCGCCTTCGATCTCGATTACGCGCTCTCCCGCGCCGACACCGAAGGCAAGACCATGGGCGAGGAGCTGAAGCGCATCGGCTATTTCGGCGACCAGGAGGTGGGCGGCCGCAAGGTCGGCGCTTTCTTCGAGGCCCATATCGAGCAGGGGCCGATCCTCGAGGCCGAGAAGAAGCAGGTCGGCGTGGTGCAGGGCGTCCAGGGCATCCGCTGGTACGAGATCGTGGTGACGGGCCAGGAGGCCCATGCCGGTCCGACGCCGATGAAGCGGCGCAAGGACGCGCTGGTCGGCGCCGCGCGCATGGTCGGCCATGTCAACCGCATCGGGCTCGAGCACCAGCCTTACGCCTGCGCCACGGTCGGCATGATGCAGGTCTCGCCCAACTCGCGGAACACGATCCCCGGCAAGGTCTTCTTCACGGTCGATTTCCGCCATCCCGACGAGGCCATCCTCAACAAGATGGACGCGGCGCTGCGCAAGGCTTGCGAGGACGAGGCGCGCGCCATCGGCCTCTCGCTCGATCTCAAGGAGATCTGGTACTCGCCGCCGGTGAAGTTCGCCCGCGAATGCGTGAGCGCGGTCGAGGGCGCCGCGAAGTCGCTGGGCTACGCCCATATGCCGATCATCTCGGGCGCCGGTCACGACGCGGTCTATCTCTCCCGCGTGGCGCCGACCGCCATGGTGTTCGTGCCCTGCGAGGACGGCATCAGCCACAACGAGATCGAGAACGCGAGCAAGGACGATGTCGCGGCCGGCTGCGACGTGCTCCTGCGCGCCATGATCGAACGGGCCAACGCGCCGGCCTGAAAGGCCGCCGTTCCGGCGCCACAGCCACCCTCTATCGTCATCCCCGCGAAAGAGCGCGTGAAGAAATCGAGAGCACCACGCAAGGGCGTGGCGAACACTCAAGCCCCCTCCCCTTGCGGGAGGGGGTTGGGGGAGGGGTGCCACGGACGCAGCCGGGGGCACCCTGCGATCAATCACCGCTCTGGAGGCAGAAGGCCTGGACAGGGTGCCAAGCGAGCGAGCCCGAGCAGATCAGGCTCCGCTTATTTGCTAGGATCTCGCACGGCATCGCCCCTCCCCCTACCCCCTCCCGCAAGGGGAGGGGGCGAGAGAGCTCTTTGGCATCGCCGATTCCTTCACACGCTCGAAAGCGGGGATCCACGTCAAAGCCGGATGACCTGGATCAGGAGGGGTCCCCGCTGGAGTTTACGCTTGGGCCGGCCTGCGGCCGGACCCGGGCGCGGGGATGACGAGCGAGCGAACGTGCCCGCCTCGGAGGAACCAGGACGCGATGCCGTGGCGCCGACCCCAGCGCCTGGAGGATCGCTCGCGGGCTAAAATTCCCCAACCAACGTATCGAGGGCCTTTGCCGGCCGTCCGCCGCGCCCTACCATAATCTGCGGCCCTTCCGGGCGGGCGGTTCTCGCGTCCTCGGGGCAGGGCCGGTCTGGTATCGGCGGACGTCCGTTCTCGCCTCGGGAATGAGGGGCTGCCGCCGCACTCGGGGGAATTCATGATGCCTTTATCGAAGAGACTTGCGGCCGAGTTCGTCGGCACGCTGTGGCTGGTGCTGGGCGGATGCGGCAGCGCCGTCTTCTCGCTGGCCTTTCCTGACGTGGCGGCGTCGCCGAATTTCGGGATCGGCATCCTCGGTGTCGCGCTCGCCTTCGGCCTGACGGTCCTGACGATGGCCTTCGCGATCGGCCATATCTCGGGCTGCCATCTCAACCCGGCCGTCTCGGTCGGCCTCGTCGTCGCCGGGCGCTTCCCGGCCAAGGACCTCGTTCCCTATATCGTCGCCCAGGTGCTGGGCGCCATCGCCGCGGCGGCGATCATCTATGTGATCGCGAGCGGGCAGCCGGGCTGGGAGATCGGCCGGTTCGCCGCCAACGGCTATGGCGAGGCGGCGCCCGGCAGCTTCGGCTCGCCCGGCGGCTACAGCCTCGTCGCCTGCTTCGTCTCCGAGGTGGTGATGACCTTCATGTTCCTGATCGTCATCATCGGCGCCACCGACGAGCGCGCGCCCAAGGGGCTGGCGCCGATCGCGATCGGCCTCTGCCTCACGCTCATCCACCTGATCTCGATCCCGATCACCGCGACCTCGGTCAATCCGGCGCGCAGCACCGGCCCCGCGATCTTCGCCGGCGGCTGGGCGCTTTCGCAGCTCTGGCTCTTCTGGGTGGCGCCGATCATCGGCGCCGCCATCGCCGGCGGCCTCTACAAGGCGATCTGGCGCAAGGATTGATCGCGCGGTAGCGGCCCTCTCCCTTGCTCCCTCCCGCAAGGGGAGG
This sequence comes from Hypericibacter adhaerens, assembly GCF_008728835.1. GTDB lineage: Bacteria > Pseudomonadota > Alphaproteobacteria > Dongiales > Dongiaceae > Hypericibacter > Hypericibacter adhaerens. The sequence continues at coordinate 4,539,596 of NZ_CP042582.1, read as the reverse complement.
GGACTGGAACTATGCCCACCTCGCCCCCTCCCCTTGCGGGAGGGGGTTGGGGGCGGGAGGGGGTTGGGGAAGGGGCCTCTTCAGATCATCGACAGCGGCGTCTTGCGCTTGGGCGGCGGCGACAGGTTGTCGAGCGCCGCCAGATCTTCCGGCGTCAGGGCGAGATCGAGCGCCGCGCGGTTCTGGCGGACATGCTCGGGGTCGGATGCCTTCGGGATCACGATGGCATCGGGCCGGCGCAGGATCCAGGCCAGCGCCACCTGCTTCGTCGTCGCGCGGTGGCGCTCGGCGATGCGCTTCGTCTCGGCATGGCTCGCGAAGGCGCCGATCTCCAGCGGCGAATAGGCCATCGCCGGGATCTTGCGCTCCGCCTGCCAGGGCAGGAGGTCGAATTCCGGCCCGCGGTGCTTCAGGTTGTAGAGCACCTGGTTGGTGACGCAGGCATCGCCCTTGGCGACGGCGAACAGCTCTTCCATGTCGTCGGTGTCGAAATTGCTGACGCCCCACTGGCGGATCTTGCCGGCCTCGCGCAGCGCCTCGAAGCCCGCGACGGTCTCCGCCAGCGGCTCGTTGCCCCGCCAATGCAGCAGGTAGAGATCGATGCGGTCGGTCTTGAGGCGCTTCAGGCTGCGCTCGCAGGCGAGCGCCACGCCGCGGCGGCTCGCATTCTGCGGATAGACCTTGCTGACGATGAAGACCTGGTCGCGCCGGCCCTGGACCGCCTCGCCGACCACCTCCTCGGCGCCGCCCTCGCCATACATCTCGGCGGTGTCGATCAGGCTCAGCCCCAGATCGAGCCCGAGCCTGAGCACCGCGACCTCGCGCTTACGCTCGGCCCCGCGCTCGCCCATGCGCCAGGTGCCCTGGCCGAGGGCGGCGACCTTCTCGCCCGAAGGCAGGGAAACGGTCCGCGCTTTCGCCATCGTCGCTCTCCTTTTGCCGGCGCCGGCTTTCTTCAGCCGGCGAAGCCCGCCGCGCGATGCACCTCGCGCCCGCCCAGCAGCGTCAGATCCACCTGCGTCCCGCCGATCTCGTAGGGATCGATCGTGAAGATGTCGCGGTCGATGAGGATCAGGTCGGCGAACTTGCCCGGGATCAGCGAGCCGGTCTCCTCGGCGCGCCAGGCCACCTCGGCCGCGCGCGTGGTATAGCCGCGCACCACCTGCTCGACCGTCAGGCATTCCTCCTCGACGAAGGCCGGGTAGTTCGACTTCCGGTATTCCGGCCGGCGCGTCACCGCGACCTGCATGATGGCGAAGGGATTGAGCGTCGAGACGCCCCAGTCGCTGCTGACGGCATAGGGCGCGCCGCTGTCGAGGATCGTGCGCCAGGGATACATCCACCGCCCGCGCGCCTCGCCGATCATCGGCAGGGCCACCTCGGTGACGGACGGCTCGCAGCGCGCCCAGAGCGGCTGGATATTGGCGACGACGCCGAGCTCGCGCAGCCGCGGGATGTCGGCGGGATCGATCACCTGGACATGGGCCAGCTGATGCAGGCTGGGCCAGGCGCCGTTGGCCTGGCGCGCCGCCTCGATATCGTCGAGCGCCACCCGCGTCGCGCCGTCGCCGATGACATGGACATGGAGCTGGTAGCGGGCGGCATCGAAGGCGATGAAGAGCTGCCTCAGCTGTTCCCGCTCGAAGAAGAGCTCCGCATTGCCGCCTTGCGTGTCGGAATAATCCTCGATCATGACGGCGGTGCGGTTCTCGAGCACGCCGTCGAGGAAGAATTTCGCCGAATGGACCTGGGCCATGGGCGTCTTGAAGCCGCGCCGCAGCGCGTCGAGGCGCTCCAGCGCCCCCTCGACCGTCTCGTCGGGATTGACCTTGGCCGTGGCGCGCACCCGCACCGTGAGCTCGCCCGCCCGGTCGAGATCGCAATAGACCTTCATGTGACGTTCGCGCACCAGCGCATCGAGCACGCCGGTGATGCCGTGGCGGTTGCAATGCGCCTGGCCGAAGCGCACGCCGTCGTAATAGGCGTCGAGCGGCAGCTTCGGCAGGCGCCGGCGCACCCATTCCGTGGCGTCCTCGTAGATCAGCCCCGTGGGGACACCTTTGGCGTCGCGCACGAACTTGCCGTTCTCCGGATCGGCGACGCTGGCATCGAGCCCGATCGCCTCGCAGGCCTTCGAGTTGATCGCGGCGTTATGGCCGTCCGAGGCGTAGGTCAGCACCGGCCGGTCGGGCACGGCGGCATCCAGCATGGCGCGGTCGAGATTATGGGCGCCGAAGATGCCGGAGTACCAGCCGGTGCCGCGCACGATGGGGTCGTCGGGACGTCGCGCGGCGAACGCGCGCAAGACGGTCTGGAACTGCTCGACCGTGCGGCATTCCTCGAGATTGGCGCTCGAGGAGAAGTCGGTGCCGCTGTCCTGGAGATGGATATGGGTGTCCTGGAAGCCGGGCAGGGCGAGCCTTCCGCCGGCGTCGATCTTCTTCGTGCGCCCGTTGGCCAGCGCCCGGATCTCGTCGTCGCGGCCGATCGCGGTCAACCTTCCCTCCTTGACCGCCAGCGCCTCGGCGCGCGGCCGCAAGGGGTCCATGGTGCGGATATCGGCATTGAAAAGGATGAGATCGGGGGCGGCCTGGGCCATGCGGGGACCTGCTGAAAACGAAAAGCGCCCTCTCCCTTAGGGGAAGAGGGCGCTCCCGGTCAAATCAGGCCGCCGGCCGAAAAATTAACCGAAGCGGATCCCGGGCTTACTCCGCCACCGCCGTCAGGCCGATCGGGCAGCTCACGCCGGTGCCGCCGAGCCCGCAATAGCCGCCCGGATTCTTGGCGAGATACTGCTGGTGATAATCCTCGGCGTAGTAGAACGGCCCCGCGGGCGCGATCTCGGTCGTGATCGGGCCGTAGCCGGCCTTGGTCAGGTGGCGCTGGTAGTCCTGGCGCGAGGCTTCGGCCGCCCGGAGCTGCTCGGGGCCGAAGGCATAGATCGCCGAGCGATAGGCCGTGCCGACATCGTTGCCCTGGCGCATGCCCTGGGTCGGGTCGTGGCTTTCCCAGAAGATCTTGAGGAGCGCCTCGTAGGAAGTCTCCTTGGGATCGAACACCACCAGCACCGCCTCGGTATGGCCGGTGAGACCGGTGCAGGTCTCCCGGTAGGTCGGGTTGGGCGTGATGCCGCCGGCATAGCCCACGGCGGTCACCCAGACGCCGGGCGCCTGCCAGAACTTGCGCTCGGCACCCCAGAAGCAGCCGAGCCCGAACACGGCCTGCTGCAGCCCGGCCGGGAAAGGCGGGGTCAGCTTGCGGCCGTTGACATAGTGGGCCTCGGGCACCGGCATGGCTTCGGCGCGACCCGGCAGGGCCTCGGCCTTGGTGGGCAGGCGCAGGGGCTTCTCGGCGAAGAGGCGGTTCAGCATAGGGGACCTCCCGTCCTCGGATTCCTGAATTTTCGGATGTCCAGGATTTGGCCCATCGGCGAGGAGAAAACAAGAGGCCCCGGGGATCACGTCGGGGTGAGGCGGGCGCAAGCGGGAGGCACAAAAACCTGTCCCCTCCCCCTTCTTCGGGGGGAGGGCTAGGGAGGGGGCTGCGCGATGGCAGATACCGGGCAGCCCCCTCCTTAATCCTCCCCCTGAGCGGAGGAGGAGATAAAGATTTGGTGTTACCGCCGCGCGCCCGCGCGCCGGCGCACGGGCTGGGCGGCCGGCTCGCCGAAATGCTGGGCCATGGCGCGGGCCTTCATGTCGGGCCAGCGCTCGACCAGCTCGGTCGAGCTGATCTGCCCGTAATGGCTCATGATCTCCCGGGCGAGGCTCAGGCACATGGTCTTCTCGACCGCGACCCAGTGATCGAACTCCCAGGCGACGCCCTCGTCCTCGAGCGAGGCGGTGGCGAGGAAGACCTGGGCGTCGTGGCGGCGCTCGCCGGCCTTCACCACGCAGGGGCGGAGCGCATAGTCGTCGGACTCGTACCACTGGATGCGCGCCACGTCCTCGGCCGTCAGGCCGGTCACGAGCCGGCCTTCGACCCGCCCGCCCGGCGTCGGCACGATGATCGGAAAGGACTCGTTCCTGGCGCGGCGGCGCTCATAGCCGAGGATCTCGGCCGCGCGATGCTCGATGTCGCTGGTGTCGCGATCGAGCACCAGGCGCAGCAGGTCCGCGTCCATCAGGCTGCCGAAGAAGAAGAGGCGCATCGTCCGTCACTCCCCAAAAGCTCGACGCGTGGGTTCAGGCTCCGCAGGTCACCGGGCCCGTCGAAGCCCGGTAGGCGGCGCCTCTCCGGAGCGAGCCATCGCTCCCAGAGGCGTTCAGACCGACATTGCCGTTTTGGGGAAGGGCCCCCTGGCGGCGAACAACAAATCACGTCCCAATCGGAACCGGCATCACCGATGCCGCTCAACCAATAAGAGGCCGCGTTTTCGTCGTTGCGTAACCACGAGGGGCCATAGGCACGTGCGAACTACGTCCGTCGCCGCAAATAATGGCAAACGACCCCTTGCGCAAGGGTAAAGTGCCGCGCCGGAAAAGATTCGCCACGAATCGTCATGCGAGGAAGATGAAGGCGGCCGCGCTGTCACCGCGCCTGATCGCTGGCGTTGAGCGTCGCGGCGAGCTCGGGCGAGAGATGCAGCGCCGGCTCGTCGCGCCAGGGCGTGAAGCCGGCGCTCGCGAGCATCGCCGTCGCGGCGCCGTCGGGCCGCTCGCTCAGCGCCAGCGCCCGGCAGGCTCGGGCGAGGAAGGCGGCACCGCCGGCCGCCGCGAGCCAGGCGGGCGAGGCCGCCAGGATGTCCCAGCGCCGCTGCTGCGCCGGGGCGACGGTCACTTGTCCGGGCAAGATGAGCCGCTCGATCGCGGCCTGCGCCGGCGCCGGCAGCCCGGGCTCGACCGATACTCGCAGCCGCGGCAGATCGACCAGATCGGCGGCGCTGTCGGGATCGGCCTCGCCCGCGAGCAGCATCGCGAGCGCCGGCTCCCGCCGGTGCAGCTCCTGCACCGCCTGGTAGAGCGCGAGCCGCGCCGCCAGCCGCTCCGGTTCGGCAAGCGCGGGCTTGGCCGCCCGGGGCTCCCGCGACAGGGCATGCGCGGCGCGGCCGCCGCGCCCTTCCAGCAGCGCCGCGAACTCGGCCTGCGTCGCCGCGGGCGCATAGGCCTCGCGATAGCGCGCCAGGCCCGCCGCGGCGATCGCGGCGGCCCGTGCGGGATCGGCGAGCAGCGCCCGGGCGCGTTCGACCAGCTCCTCGGGCCCGTCATAGAGCTCGAGATCGCGGCCCGGCTCGAACAGGATCTCGAGCCCCGCCTGCGGCGCCAGCCGGTCGGTGAGCAGGCAGCCGCCGGCGGCCGGCACCTCGATCACGCGCTGGTTCAGATCGCCATTGAGGCTGCAATTGAAGGAGACGGTGGCGGCCGCGTGGAGCTGCGGCGCCTGGGCGCCGAAGGCGTGGAACAGCTCCGGCTTCAGCCCGGCGGCCATCAGGGCCTCGATCATGCGCCGGCGCTGGGCATGCTGGGCCTCGAGCATGCCGACGAAGATCAGGCCTTTCTGCGGCCTCCGCGCCAGGGCCGGCGGCGGCGGATCGACGGCGAAGCCCGGCAGCCAGTGCAGGTTCCGCACCCCCGCCTCGACGAAGAAATGCGCATGCTGGCGGGTATAGTCCAGCAGCACGAGGTCGAACGGCTCGCTCTTCGCGTAATCGATGAGGCCGGCGATGGGGGCCCGGCGGTGATGGGTGTCGCCGACCAGGAGCACCTTGCGGGCCTTGATGCCGGCGAGATTGACCGGACGGTTGCGCCGCGTCGCATCGGCGCGCACCACCACCAGCTCGGGGCGCTGCTCCGCCGGCAGCCGCTCGATCTGTTGCGCCAGATCGTAGCGGCCAAGCGGCGTCTTCAGGCTCGTCACCAGCCCGCGATAATCGCGATCGGGCCGCTCGGGCCCGCAGACCACCTGGCCCGGCGACAGGACCGGCGGGTCCATATAGCCGGGCTGAGTGTGGGTGGAGAACAGGACAGGCATCGAGGCGGCGTTCCCAGCGGCGATTGTGATGGACGGGAAATTAACCACAAATTCTTCCGCAGCACCGCCTACCATTGTCTGAAGACGCGGCGCGCCAGATGGACAAGCGTCAATCCTTTGTTGGGAACTTGCGCCTAATTTGCTCGAACCCCGGGCCATGTAGGCACCGGTTCTTCGGGTTCGACACTCTGACAAGTAGTTGGGGGCGGCCGCCATGGCCCTGTCCGTCACGTTCAACGCTGCGTCCCAGATCGCGAACCGCCAATTGGCGACGAGCGACGCGGCTCTCACCAGCTCGATCGCCCGGCTTTCGGCGGGCTCGCGCGTCGTCAGCGCCAAGGACGATGCCGCGGCGATGGCCGTCGGCTCGCGCATCAACGCGAAGGTCCAGGCGCTGCGCCAGGCGGGCGTGAATGCCGGCCAGGCGGCCTCGATGGTGCAGATCGCCGACGGCGCCATGGCGAAGGTCGGCACCATCATCGACCGGATGAAGTCGCTCGCCGTCCAGTCCTCCTCGGGCCAGCTCTCCTCGGCCGAGCGGGCGATGATCAACACCGAATATGTGGCCCTGCGCGACGAGATCGACCGCATCTCCGGCGCCACCGAGTTCAACGGCCAGACGCTCGTGGGTTATACGGGCGCGGTCTATACCCTGCGCGGCGACGCCCAGCACGGCGTGGTGAAGCTCAACGGCGTGGCGCTGGGGCTGGGCGACAGCTTCACCCAGACCGATCTCGATCTCGGCCGCGTCACCTACGAGAACGATGGATCGGGGGCCGCGACCGACCGGCTGATCGTCAGCGTCTCGGACCAGGACGGCAACGCGCTCGGCACCATCGCGGGCGCGGGCAGCGCCACCACCTTCGAGGATGCGGAATACCGCAACTCGGGCGGGCTCGGCATCATCAACGCCTCGACCGCCTATGCCCGCGCCGCGGCCTACGGCACCAACGCCGCCGGCAACGGCATCACCGTGGCGGTGATCGACAGCGGCGTCGACACCACCCACAGCCAGCTCACCGCCAACTTGCTGTCGGGCACCGACATCGCCGACGGCGACGCCAACCCGGATGACGACAACGCGGCCGTCGGCGGCCACGGCACGCATGTGGCCGGCATCATCGCCGCGGTCAATGACGGCATCGGCACCCAGGGCGTCGCCTTCCAGGCGCAGATCCTCCCCGTGAAGGTCGTGGCGACGGCGAGCGGCGGCGGGATCGATCCCAACGACGTGGCGGCCGCCATCACCTATGCGGTGGCCCAGGGCGCCAAGATCATCAATATGAGCCTGGGCGGGCTGTTCCCGAGCGCCGCCGAGAACGCGGCGATCGACGCAGCCGTGGCGGCGGGCGTGGTGGTGATCGCGGCCTCCGGCAACTCGGCCCTCTCCGATCCGGCCTGGCCCGCCCAGTATGCGATCGATCCCAATGCCGACGGCTCGATGCTGGCGGTGGGCGCCACCGACTATCTCGATCACATGGCGAGCTTCTCGAACCGCGCCGGCGTCGCCAAGGTGGCGACGGTCGATGCGCCCGGCGTCGACATCCTCTCGACCTATGTCGGCAACACGCTCGCCTATCTCTCCGGCACCTCGATGGCCTCGCCGCTCGTCGCCGGCGCCGCGGCGGTGCTGGAAAGCCTGTTCCCGAACCTGAGCGGCAAGGAGATCACCAACCTCCTGACCTCGACCGCCCGCGACATGGGCCAGGTCGGCGCCGACAGCACCTGGGGCCAGGGCATCATCGATCTCGCCCGCGCCAGCCTGCCGCAGATCCAGATCGATATCGGCGTGGGCTCCGGCGGCGACCTCACCGTCAGCAATGGCGGCTCGGGCCTGGTGACCAACGCGATCCTCGATGCGACCTCGGTCTATAGCAGCATCGCGGCGCCGACCAGCCGCGACTACTCGATCAAGGTCGCCACCGACACCGGCAGCTCGGACCGCATCGGCGTCGATCTCGATGCGATCAGCAGCTACAATCTGGGCCTGCATCTGACCAAGGTCGACAGCGCGGCCAACGCGGAGAGCGCCATCAGCGCACTCGACACCGCGATGGACCGGCTGGTCAAGGCGCGCGCCGGGCTGGGGGCCTCGCTCAACCGGCTCGATTTCGCCGCCGCCAACATCGCCACCACGGTCGAGAACAGCGAGGCCGCGCGCAGCGCGCTGCTCGATCTCGACATGGCGTCGGAGATGATCCTGGCCACCTCGCGCCAGGTCCTGGTGCAGGTCGGCGTCTCGATGTCGGTGCAGGGCAACATGCACCAGCGCGACCTGCTCCACCTGCTGCAGTAGCGCCGACGGGTTCCCCCGGCCGGCGGTTCCGCCGGCCGGTGACCTTTCGCGGGCAAGGCCCTTCCGGCGGCCTTGCGCCCCGGCTGCGGCCTTTGGCGCGCTGCGCCCGGGGCCTATCCTTCCCTATGAGAGGCCTGTTGGAGGCGGCGTGGTGGCCGCATCTCTCCATCCCTCGAGGCATCATGGGATATCGTCTCGCGTTCGCCCCGCTCTGGGCGCTCGCTCTGCTGGTGGCGGGCGTTCCGATCGCGCGGGCCCAGTCCGAATGCCCTTATCTGACGCGGCCGCTGGTCGAGGTCGAGAACGGCATCACGCGCATCAATCAATGGGCGCATGGCACGCTGCTCTGCTATCGCGGCCGCATGTACCGCTGCGAGGTGGGGAACTGGTTCGACTATGGCGACTGCCCGGCCAGCCTCGACTGGCAGGCGCGTGATGCAACGCTGCGCGAGCTGGCGGCCCAGCCCGAGGGGGCCGTCACGCCGGCGCCGGCCCTGCCGGCCGGAACCGAGCTGCCGTCGCCGCCCACCCTGAGCCAGCCGCTGGCGGTCGAGGTGCCCGAGGCGCCGATCCCCTCGGTCAAGCCCCTGCCCGCGCCGACGGAAGCTTCGGCCGTGGCGCCGGTCGAGCCGCCCGTGCCGGAGCCGGCCACGATCGAACCGGACACGGCCGCGGCCCCGCCGCCGGACAAGGCCGCGGCGCCGGCGGAACCGCCCCCGCCCCCGCCTCAGCCGGCAGGCGCACCGCCGACGGCGAACGCCGCGCCGGCGATCGACTGCTCGGACATGCAGCGCATGTCCTACGAGCGGGTGTTCGGCAAGAGTATCGCCGAAGCGCAGCGCTGCCAGGCCGGCTGCGGCAGCGACGACTGCAAGAGCGAATGCCAGCGACAGCACGAGACGGTGCGCAAGCCGCAGATCCTGGAGCGGTTCCACGCCGACGTTTGCGCCGCGGCCTGGTATCCGTGAAACGGGGCTTCGCGCGACGCCCGGTGCGCGAAGAAGGGTTTCAGCGGGTCTTCGCCTCGGCTCCGCCCGGCTGCCGCATCGGCGCGGCGAGGAAGCAGCCGAACTCCTTGACGAAATCGACCGAGACGCGGGCATGGACCTTGCCCTGCCGGTCGCGGAAGCGGGCATGGTCGGCGAGCGGCACGACCGCGGCATGCCAGATGTTCGGGTGGATATAGAGGCCCTTCGTGCCGTCGCACCAGAAGGCGACGAACTTGTCGGGCGTCACGTCGTCGCCGGGCAGGGCCAGCGGCGCGATGAAGGGCTCACGGTCGATGGGGAAGAAAAGCTGGCCGCCGTCGGGATGGTAGTTGGCGCGCCAGATGAGGGCGCGCTCGCGCGGGCTGTTCTTGCGCACCGCCAGCTTGCCGGGAAAATCGCTCCAGCCGAAGACATAGCTGTCGCCGACCGCCTCGTTGGTCGCCTGGAGCGCGCCGTCGCGCCACCAGAACTCGAACATCCCCTCGGTGGTGCCGCCCTGGTCGCCGGAATTCTTGTCCACCGGCCGCCAGCCTTGGGCCGGCCAACGCACGATCTCGATCTTCTGCGCGTCGAACGCGTCGACGAGATTGCCATAGCCCCGCAGCGTCTCTTCGTTCGCCACCACCAAGGGCGCCTCGACGAAGCGCTCGGCTTCGGTCGACGGGCGATAGGCGATCTCGAAGGTGGGCGAATCCATGGGGGGCCTCCTCTGGAAGAGCGCCATCATAGCCGGTTTTGTGCCAGTTTGGTGACAGAGGCGATCGGCGGTTGCCGGCCTGGTCAGGAGGCTCGAAAGGCCAGGATCGTCGCGTCCAGGCGGTGCCGCACCGCGAACCGTTCCCCGGCATGGGCGGCGAGCCAGGCCGCGAGATCGCGATCGACCGCCGCGACCGCCTCGGGCTCGAGCGAGGCGCCGACCCCGCGGCAGGCGCGGATGCGGCCGCGCCAGCCCTCGGCGGTGTAGGGGATCGCCTCGTCATAGAGGAAGAAGCCGCGAATCTCGAGGTCGGGCGTCATCCAGGCCGGCGGCAGCGCCACCGCTCCGTCCCAATCGCCGCCGGTCCAGACGGGATTGTGCTTGAGCACGATGGCCTCGGTCGCGGCCGCGATCGGGTCCGCGCGCGGCAGCCAGGAGAAATGGCTGACCATGATGAGGCCGCCCGGCGCCAGCAGGCGGCGCAGCCGCGGCAGGAGCCGCGCCTTGTCGAAATAAAGCCAGCATTGGTTGGCGGTGACGGCATCGAAGCTGGCATCGGCGAAGGGCGGGTCCTCGGCCGGGGCCTCGCGGAACTCGACCGGGAGTCCTTCCGCGGCGGCGAGACGGCGCGCCTCCGCCAATTGTCCTGCGGCAATGTCGATGCCCGCGACCCGGGCGCCCTGCCGCGCCAGCCGGCGCGCGATCAGGCCGGTCCCGGTGCCGAGATCGAGCAGGCGCTGGCCGGGCAGGCCGATCCCCAGCGCCTGGAGCTTCGCGAAGAAGCTTTCCGGCGGCCCCTGGCGATGGCGCGCATAGTCGGCGCTCGAGCGGCTCCAATCGATGCTGCGGCCGGGGTCGATGCGATGCTCGTCGGTCGCGGCCATGTCCGATGCCCGATCCTGCCTGAGACGTTTCGCGCCAGATTAGGCAGGTCGCTGCGCTCCCGCCAGCTTGCTATCATCCGCTGCTGCCACCGCCCGTCCGCCATTCCCCTCTGTCACTGTCAGGAAACCGATTGATGGATTTCTCGCTCAGCCCCGAGATCGAGGATTACCGCCGCCGCATCCGCGCTTTCGTCGAGACGCATGTCCTCCCGGTCGAGGCGGATCCGACGGCCTATGACGAGCATGAGAACATCCGCGAGGACCGCTTGGCGGCCTTGCGCCAGAAGGCGCGGGCGGAGGGGCTCTGGGCGCTGCAGATGCCGAAAGCGCTGGGCGGCCAGGGGCTGCCGGTCACGGGCATGGCCGCCTGCTACGAGGAGATGGGCCGCTCGATCTTCGGTGCCGTGGCGTTCAATTGCGCGCCGCCCGACGACGGCAACATGATCCTCCTGGAGAAGGTGGCGCGGCCCGACCAGAAGGAGAGATGGCTCAAGCCCATCATCGAGGGCAGGCTGCGCTCCTCCTTCGTGATGACGGAGCCGGCGCCCGGCTCGGGCTCCGATCCCGGCGGCATGATGCTGACCCGCGCCGAGAAGAAGGGCGACCGCTGGATCGTGCGCGGCCGCAAATGGTTCATCACCGGCGCCGAGGGCGCCCAGCATTTCATCCTGATCGCGCGTACCTCGGACGATCCGCGCCGCGGCCTCACGGCGTTCCTGCATCACGCCAAGGATCCGGGCTGGCGCATCCTGCGCCGCATCCCGATCATGGGTCCCGAGGAGCATGGCGGTCATTGCGAGATCGAGTATGACGGGCTCGAGATCCCCGACGAGAACCGCCTGATGGAGGTGGGCGAGGGGCTCAAGGCGACGCAGATCCGGCTCAACACCGCGCGGCTCACCCACTGCATGCGCTGGCTCGGCCTTTCCAAGCGCGCGCTCGAGATCGCGGGCGCCTATGTGGCCGAGCGCCAGGCCTTCGGCGCCGCGCTCAAGGACCATGAATCGGTGCAGATGATGCTGGGCGCCGCCGCCATGGAGATCGAGATCGGCCGGCTCCTCACCATGAAGGCCGCCTGGCAGCTCGACCGCACCGGCAAGGCGCGCAAGGAGGTCTCGATGGCGAAGGTCGCGGTGGCCGACCTGCTGCACAAGTCGGTCGACACCGCGATCCAGCTCTGCGGCGCCAAGGGCTATTCCAAGGACACGATCCTGGAATGGATCTACCGCTACGCCCGCCAGGCGCGCCTCGTGGACGGCGCCTCCGAGGTCCATCGCATGGTGCTGTCGCAGGAGCTCGCCAAGGAAGGCCGCGACTTCTGGCGCTGGGGCTAGAGCCCAAGCTCAAGCCGGCGGCTTTGCTGCTTTCTCGGCCAACGCCCGCACCGCCTCCTCGAGCTGGTCGAAGACATGCTCCTCGCCGATCTGGGCGAAGAACCCGGCGCGTTCCAGGAGCTCATACGGCTTCCAATGCAGGTCGGCCACCGCGAACTTGACGCCGCGATGGGCGAGCTCCCCGGCGATCTCGCCGAGCGCGATGGCGCCGGTTCCGTCGACGAAATTCATGGCGCTGCCATCGAGCACGAAATATTGCGTCTCGACCGGCGCCCGGGCGATCAGCCAGCGGATGCGGGCCTGCAGATGGTCGCTGTTGAAGAAGATGACCGGCCCCTCGAGCAGATAGAGGACCATGCCGCGGACCGCCTCGGCCTCGGGATGGCGATGCAGCTTGTAGAAGCCGTCGCGGCCGGCGATGCGGCCGAGCAGCGCGTCGCGCGGCCGTGCCGCGGCGCCCACCAGCCAGATCAGCGTCGCGACGATGGCGACGACGACGCCCTGGAGGACACCGAAGGCGACGACGCCGAGGATCGCGATCGCCGCGAAGCTGAACTCGAGCGGGCTGATCCGCCAGATCCGCCGCAAGGCCCGGACGTCGAACAGGTCGATGGCGGCCGAAGCGAGCACGGCGCCGAGGGCCGCATGCGGCAGATAGGCGAGCAGGCTGGTGAGGAAGAGCAGCGTGATGGCGAGTGCCACCGCGGCGACGATGCCTGCGAGCTGTGTGCGGCCGCGCAGCGCCTCGTTGATGGCCGTGCGCGAATCGGCACCCGTCACGGGGAAGCCGCCGAACAGGCCCGAGGCGATGTTCGCGGCGCCGAATCCCACCAGCTCCTGGTCCGCGTCGACGCGGTAATTGTTCCGCGCGGCGAAGCTGCGGGCCGTGACGATGCCGCTGCTGAAGCTCACCAGCAGGATGCCGATGGCGCCGAGCACGACATTGTCCGAGGCGAGGTTATGCAGGTCGGGCAGGTGCATCGCCGGCAGGCCGGTCGGGATCTCGCCGACCAGGGCGACGCCCCTTTGCGACAGACCCAAAAGCGCCGACAGCGCGATGCCGAGGATGACCGCGATCAGGGGGCCGGGAAGGCGCGGCGCGACATGGCGCAGGAGGCGCAGCAGGATGAAGAGCCCGAGCCCCAGCAGCAGCGTCGGCCCATGAACCTCGCCCACGCGCTGGGCCAACTCGACGAAGGGACGCACGAAACCGTGGCTCGCGATCGGCAGGCCGGTGATCGACGCGATCTGTCCGGCCAGGAGCGACAGCGCGACGCCGCCGAGGTAACCGACCAGGATCGGATAGGAGAGGAAATTGGCGATGAAGCCCAACCGCAGCTTGGCCGCCAGCAGGCAGAGCAGCCCCACCAGCACGGCAAAGGAGGTGGCCAGCGCCAGGCGCTGGTCGGTCGCGGCGATATCGAGCTGAATCAGGGAGGAGGCGACCACCGTGCAGGTCGCGGTGTCGGGGCCGATGACCAGCAGGCGCGAGGGGCCGAACAGCGCATAGGCGACGAGCGGGAAGATGGTGGCGTAAAGCCCGGACGCGGGCGGCAGCCCCATGATCGCGGGATAGGCGATGCCGATCGGGATGGCGATGGCGGCGATCCCGAGCCCGGCCGTGACATCGCGCGTCAGCCAGTCGCGCTGATAGCGCCTCAGATCGGCCCAGAGGGGGAAGATCGTTTCGAGCTGCAAGCGGGAACCCGGGTTGTTGCGCGGCGGGCACCACGCTAGCACAAGGCGCGATCGAGCGGCCCCCTCCCCCTGCCCCCTCCCGCAAGGGGAGGGGGCGAGAAATAACAAACATCAAGTCCCTCCCGCGGAAGTAGAGGAGAGGAACGATAAACATCAAGCCCCGCGGGAGGGGGTAGGGGGAGGGGTGCTACAGGCTCAGGTACTAAAAGGGAGTCGGCTCCAAAAATCGCCGCAGCACGTTCCCCGTGAGGCGGGAGACGTTGTTCTTCCCGTCCTCATGGTTGAGCGCGCCGGCCCAGGCGATGGAGCCCGTGGAGAACACGGCGCCGCCGTTGGGCGTCTCGAAGAAGGCGAGCTCGGCACGTACGCTCGGGCAGTCGACGCCCGAGACCGCCGGGATCGTGCTGGTCACCTCCTCGGGCACCATCAGATAGACGTTCGAATGGTTCTCGGAGGCGGCGAGCACCAGCGTATGGGGCGGCGAGCCCAGCAGCCGGTCGACCGCATCGAGCTCGAGGCCCGCGGCCCCGCCGCCGACGCGGCCGAAATCGCCGATCGTCTCGTCCTTCCCGATGCCTTCGAAGATGAAGGCGGCGCGCGGATCGAAGCTGCCGGGGCGGCGGCGGTAATGGGAGGAGACGTCGAAGCCCTGCGCCACGAAACCAACGCCGGCCAGCATCTGCGGCGGCCGGCCGATACGCCGCCACAGGCCGCCATATTCGCCGGTGAAGCTCATCACATATTCGCCGGGCTCGGCCTGCCAGTCGCGCACGCCGTCCTCGGTGCGCCGCAGCTCGATCACGCCCGACAGCTCGGGATGGAAGGCGATGCGCCAATAGAAGCCGTTGGCGCCGAGATACATCAGCCTGCCGCCGCGCTGCAGATAGCCCTGCAGAGCGTCGAGCATCTGGGTCGAATGATATTCGGGGTGCGAGCCCGTCAGCACCACCGGATAGCGCGAGAGGAGCGAGAGCCCTTCGCGATGCAGGTCCTCGTCGGTCGCGATGTCATAGGCGAAGCCCTGCGTCTCCAGCCATTCGAGGATGTCGAGATCGGCCGCGAACTGCCAGGGGCCGGTGCCGGCGGGACCGACCCAGCTCGTGGAATGGCCGGGCCGGACATTGAGCGTGGGCCGCAGGCGCGAGGAGATCGACACGCCCGAGCCGTCCTCATGCGTGTCGTAGAAGGAATAGCCGTATTCGCGATGCTGGTTGAGGAAGAGATCCTCGGCCCCCAGCCCCGCCGCGTGGCCCGAGCCCTGCTCGCCGAGATAGCCGTCGAAGCTCTGCCGCTCGTTGATATAGGCCATGTAGCTGCAGGTCGGCAGCAGGAACAGCGCGCGCGGCTTGTCGGGGGCCACGGCGGCGCGCACGAAGAAGGGGATGCGCTCGATCTCCTCGCCCGCCGTGAGCCGCATCGCATAGATGCCGCTCGGCAGGTCCTTGGGCAGGGACAGCTCGAAATCCTTCTGCCAGCCGGCGTCGTAGAGATCGTTCTCGTGGAAATGGATCGCGCCGTAATGTTGGGGCGCCTGGGTCCAGTCGCGCTCGCGGCCGTTCCAGTGATGGCCCTTCATGGCGCGCGTCGGCAGGTTGCGGGCGGTGCCCTGATGGCGCGCGTCGGAGAGGTCCTCGATCCGCGTGGAGGAGATCGCGCGCGAGAAATCCCAGAATCCGATCAGGTCGGGGCGCAGCCGTGCCGGCAGGTCGGGCCCGCGAAGCTGCTCGATCTCCTCGGGATGCAGTGCCCGTGTGGCCAGCCGCGGCGCCTCGATCTTGCCGTTATAGCGCAGGATGGCGCGCGGCCGGCGGTCGGACGCCATCTCGATCGCGGCGGCGAAGGTGAGCGGCTTGCCGTTGTCGAAGGCGAGCGCGCCGAGCTGGACCTTCGCGGCGACGGAGGCGCGGTCGTCGGCCTTGGCGTAGTGGGAAAGGGGCTGCTGCTGCAGCGTGACGTTGCCGCTGGCCGCGTCGTAGCTGGCGGCGATCCAGTACCATTCGCGCGCCAGGAGCTTCGCCTTGCTCGAGACCGTGGCGGTGCGGCCCTCGCGATCGCCCAGCTCCAGCGTCAGCGTGCCGTCGGCGCCGATCGCGAGCAGGAAGCCGGCGCGCTTGGCCTCGTCCCATTTGGCGGTGAGCGCCTGGCGGCCGCGGGCCGGCGTGGTCGGCCAGGCAAAGAGGGCCAGGGTGAAGCTCTGCAGCCGCTGCAGCGCGGCGCTGTCGGCGATCTCGGCATAGGAGCCGGCATGGATCTCCTGCCGGCGCGCCGGATAGTCGCGATTGGCCTCGTTCGGGATGACGCGCTCGTTATGGCCGGGGGCCGCGACATCGCCCGAAAGCCGCACCAGCTCGGCGCGGTAGCGCTCGGGCCCGAAGCTCGAGACCATGAAGGAGAGCCTGTCGCCGGGGGCCGCACTCCAGCGGTCGGCATATCCCAGGAGGGTGCGGGTCGGCAGGCCCCGCGCGTCGCGCGTCACGATTCCACCTCGCCGCTCAGGGTTTCGCCGGTCGCCCGCTTCCAGCGCAGCTTGAAGATCGCCCACTCGGCTGCGGCCGGATCGGTGTAGCGCGTCTCGGAGACGATCTCCGGCGGCTTCCCGCGCTCGCCCGAGAGGGTGACGATGATCCATTCCTGCTTCGGCCGGGTCGCGACCAGCGCATAGCGCCCGGCCAGCGGCTCGGCCCGGAGCCGGTTGAGGATGAGCTGCAAATCCGGGCTGTGCGGCCCGAAGGGCTGGCGCCGGAACTCCTCGACGAGGTCCTTGCGCGCGGGATCGATCGGCAACATGAGCGGGAGAGGTCCTTGGGAAGGCGGGAAGGAAAGGCGATTACAGAGGGAAACGCGGAGGCGGTCAACGCGAGAAGCGCGCTATCGTCATCCCCGCGAAAGCGGGGATCCATGGAACGGGCAGAGCACGGGCCGACGATGGATTCCCGCTTTCGCGGGAATGACGTGCTGTACGATCGCTACCTCTTCATCGCCGCCGCGCGGATCTGCGACAGGGACTGCGCCACCGTCAGCGCCTCGGGATCGATCCTGAGCTCGACGAGGGCGGGAAGCCCCGAGGCCCGCGCGCGTTCGAAGGCGGGGGCGAATTCCTCGGTGCGCGTCACCGTCTCGCCATGGGCGCCATAGGCACGGGCGAGCGCCGCGAAATCGGGATTGTGCAGGTCGGTGGCGATCACGCGCGCCGGATAGTGGCGCTCCTGGTGCATGCGGATCGTGCCGTACATCCCGTTATTCACCACGACCGTGATGACGGGGATCCCGTACTGCACGGCGGTGGCGAGCTCCTGGCCGGTCATGAGGAAGCAGCCGTCGCCGGCGAAGCAGACCACGGGGCGGCCCGGTGCCACGGCTTTGGCGGCGATCGCGGCCGGGAAACCATAGCCCATGGCGCCGTTCGTCGGCGCGAGCTGGGTGCGGAAGCCGCGATAGCGGAAGAAACGGTGCAGCCAGGTCGCGTAGTTGCCGGCGCCGTTGCAGAGGATCGTGTCCTCCGGCAGATGCTGGTTGAGCCAGGCCACCACCTCGCCCATCTGCAGATCGCCGACATTCTTCGGCGCCTTCGTCCAGGCGAGATAATCGGCGCGGGCCGCCTGGGTTCCCGCGGCCCAGGCCGGATCGACCGGCTTCATCGCCTTCAGGGCCGCGGCGATTTCCGGCATGCCGCTGTTGATCGGCAGGGTCGCCTGATAGACGCGGCCCAGCTCCTCCGCACCCGGATGGATATGGACCAGCTTCTGCTTCGGCACCGGGATGTCGATCAGCGTATAGCCGCTGGTCGTCATTTCCCCCAGACGCGCGCCCACGACGATCAGGAGATCGCTTTCCTTGATGCGCTTGGCCAGCGCGGGATTGATGCCGATGCCGACATCGCCGGCATAGCTGGCATGGCGGTTGTCGAAGAGATCCTGGCAGCGGAAGGAGCAGCCGACGGGGAGCGCGTTGGTCTCGGCGAAGCGCTGGATGTCGGAAACCGCTTCGGCATTCCAGCCGCCGCCGCCCAGGAGGACAAAGGGCCGCTTCGCCGCCGCCAGCAGCGCGCGCAGCTCGGCGATCTCCCCGGCACCGGGATGCGCCTGCACCGGCTTGTAGGGGCCGGCATCCGGCACGGCGACGCGGTCGGTCAGCATGTCCTCCGGCAGCGCGATGACGACAGGCCCCGGCCGGCCATTGACCGCGCGATGGAAGGCCTGGCTCACCAGCTCGGGGATGCGCCGCGCATCGTCGATCTCGGCGACCCATTTCGCCATCGGCCCGAACATGCGGCGGAAGTCGATCTCCTGGAAGGCCTCGCGCTCGACCTGATCGCGGGCGACCTGGCCGATGAAGAGGATCATCGGCGTCGAATCCTGGAAGGCGGTATGGACGCCGATCGAGGCGTTGGTGGCGCCGGGTCCGCGCGTCACGAAGCAGATGCCGGGCCGCCCCGTGAGCTTGCCATAGGCCTCGGCCATGTTGGCGGCCCCGCCCTCCTGCCGGCAGGCATAGAGACGGATTTCGCCATGGTCATGGAAGGCGTCGAGCGCCGCGAGATAGCTCTCGCCCGGCACGCAGAAGACATGGGAGACGCCGTGGATCGCGAGCTGATCGACCAGGATCTGGCCGCCCGTCCGCGCATTGCCGCCGTCGGTCATGGAGGGTTCTCGGGGCTTCGACAAGGAATGACGGCCTTGGCATAGCCCGGCGCGGCGGCCCCGGCAACCCATGTCGATATGATCGCTACGCTCAACTTCCAAGCTTTGAGCAAGAACCTCGATCGGCAGCTCGTTTTTTCGAGCCGCCTTCCCCTTGCCCCTGGCGCGATCAGGCGGCGCGGGCCAGGCTCTCTCCGAGCGCGCCCAGGAGCGCCGCGCCGTCGCCTTCCCAGGCGCTGCCATGCATGCAGGCCAGGCGCTGCGGCCGGGTGGCGGCCAGCTTTGCCAGCAGGCTCGAGCTGTGGGGCGAATGGGCGAAATAATCCAGCTGGCGGCGGAAGGCGTCGCTGGGGCCGAGGATGTCGCCGCGGGTCAGGGGTTCCTCGCCGATGCCCGGCTGGGTGAAGAGATCGCCGCAGAGCAGGGTCCGGGTCGTCTCCTCGAAGAGATAGCCGCATTCCCAGCCATGCGGCAGATGCGCGGCATCGAGCCAGCGCACTTGGTGCCGGCCCAACGACCGGGTTTCGCCGTCATTGAGCGCCGTGGGCGGCCGGTCGGCGAGATCGCCGATCGAGACCATGGCGGCGATCTGGCCGCAGAGCGGCTGGGCCTGCGGCGCCAGCGCCAGGAGCTGGTTGAGCGTGCCGCATTCGTCGGCCTCGACATGGGAGAAGGCGACATGGCGCAGCCGCTCGATCGGCATCACGGTGGCGATGGCGCCCGTGACCGGCGCAAAGATCGCGCGCGGACCGGTGTGGAACAGCAGCGGCTCCTCGTCGAGGATCAGATACTGGTTGAAGGAGAACCCGCCGGGGAAGGCGCTGGGCGGAATGGGCGTGTTGATGCGGAAGATGCCCTCGGCGATCTCCGCGAGATTGGTCCCCGTCTCCTTGTCGGTGACGATCATCGAGCCCCTTGACGCCCTGCTCACAAACGAACCGCCGCCTTCCGCAGGCGGCGGCTCACGCCAATCAACGATGCTTCACTGCTCAACCGGCCGTGGCCACATATTCGCGCAGCGCGCCCGCTTCGAATTCGACTTCCTCGAGCCGGTATTTCACCACGTCGCCGATGCTGACGATGCCGCAGAGCTTGCCCTGCTCGACCACGGGGAGATGGCGGATGCGCTGAGCCGTCATCAGGGCCATGAGGTCGTTGATGGTGTCGGCGAGCCGGCAGGTGTGAACGCGGTGCGTCATCACCTCCGCGATCGGATTCGCCAGGCTCTCGGGTCCCGATTTGGCGAGCGTATGGACGACGTCGCGCTCGGAGAGGATGCCGCTGACGCCTCCCTTGTCGTCGGTCACCACGATGGCGCCGATGCCGCGCCGGTGCAGCTCCTTCGCCGCGGCCGCGAGCGTGGCCTCGGGTCTCATGGTGACGACATCGCGACCCTTGGTTTTCAGAATCGTTTCGACATTCATGACGGCCTCCATGCGGGTTCAAACGACGCCAACGCGGGGCAACGACGTCAAACGGGCGGGCCAATCCATTCGAAAGGCGATTCCGGGGCGGGCCGATATCGGCTCTCTGCCCCGTGGGTCATTATGTAAGCCGGCCTTTCCCTATGTGAAGGGCCGTTCATGTCCGCGAGAGGGCGGACATGGCGATAGCCGTGGAAAAGACGTGATGCCCTGCGTTTCCGGCATGTGTTAATGCGAGAGCTACCGCAGTGCAGCGAACCCTTCGCCCCGGCCTTGGCAGGCGCGACCGTCAGATCGGCGGCCGCTTGTCCGCCCAGGGCTGCACCCGCTCCAGCGCGGCGCCGATCTGCAGCGCGGTGTCGTCGCGCCAGCGCCGGCCCACGATCTGCAAGCCTACCGGCAGCCCCTCCTGGGTCCAGCCGGCCGGCACCGAGAGGGCGGGGCAGGGGGCGGTCAGGTTGAACTGGCCGGTCATGTCGAGGCCGTGATAGAGGCCGTCGCCCGCGTCGGCGTAGTAGTCGTTGTCGGTGCGCCCGACCGGCGGCGCGGCCTGCGACATGGTGGGGCAGAGGAAGGCGTCGTATTTCTGCAGGATCGGGTAGAAGCCCTTCCACATCTCGCTGCGCTCGATCTCGAGCCGCTTGTAATGCGCCGCTGGCATCTTGTTGCCGGCCTCGATCAGCGCCACCACCAGCGGGTCCATCTTGGCGCGATAGGTCTCGAGGCAATGGCCGAAATAGGCGGCCATGAAGACCTGCCAATACTCGACCCACATGTCCGCCACGCGCCGCTTCCAGGAGATCGAGACCTCCTCGACCTTGGCGCCCGCCTTCTCCAGCGCCTTGACGGCACCCCGGACCAGCCGCTCGGTCTCGGGATCGATCGCATAGCAGCCGAGATCGAGATTGAGCGCGAGCCGCATGCCCTCGACCGAGGTGGAGACCGGGCCTTCCAGGTCGAGCGGCGTGCCGATCGACTGGATGTCGATATCGTCCGGGCCCTGCGCCACCTTGAGGAACAGGCGCGCATCCTCGATCGTGCGGGCGAGCGGGCCGAAATGCGAGATGTTGTCGAAGAGGCTCGGCAGGATGTCCATCGGGATGCGGCCGAGGCTGGGCTTCAAGCCCACGGTCCCGCACCAGGCGGCGGGGATGCGCACCGAGCCGCCCATGTCGGTGCCTTCCGCCAGCGGCACGCAGCCCGAGGCGACGGCGGCGCCCGATCCGCCGGAGCTGCCGCCCGGTGCGCGCGCCGGATTCCAGGGGTTGCGGGTGATGCCCCAGAGCGGGCTCTCGGTGAAGCTCGAATAGGCGAACTCGGGCGTGTTGGTCTTGCCGACCATGATGGCGCCGGCGGCCTCGAGCTTGTCGACGATGACCGCGTTGCGGTCGGGCACCCAGTTCTCGAAGCAATAGGAGCCCAGCGTCGTGCGCTTGCCCTTGGTCGGCGTCAGGTCCTTGATCGCGATCGGCACGCCATGGAGCAGCCCCAGCTTGTCGCCGCGCTTGACCGCGCGCTCGGCCTGCTTCGCCTTCTCCATCGCCTCGTCGGGATAAGTGAAGCAGAAGCAGTTGAGCTTGGGATTGACCTCGGCGATGCGCGCCAGGCTGTTCTCGACGACCCGGACCGGCGACAGCCGCCCTTCGCGGATGCGGTGGGCGAGCTCCGTCGCCGGCGTGAAGCAGAGATCGAGATCGGCCATGTCTGTTACTTTCCCCTGATGCGTAATCCGTGCAAGCGCGCCTCCCGAGACTAAGGGCGCCGTGCCGAATTGCCAAGGCAGGCCGGGCACTTCTATAGTTCGGCAGCTTCATCTGCGACGGGCGAGGCCATGAGCAAGGATCACGGGCACGACCACGATGCCGAGGAGAAGGGCTTGGCGCTGCGCGTCAAGACGCTGGAGAGCCTGCTCGTCGAGAAGGGGCTGGTGGATCCGGCGGCGCTCGATCGCTTCGTCGAGGAATACGAGACGCGGATCGGGCCGAAGAACGGCGCCCGCGTCGTCGCCCGCGCCTGGGTCGATCCGGCCTACAAGCAGCGGCTCCTGACCAACGCCACGGCCGCGATCAGGGAGCTGGGCTTCAGCGGGCTGCAGGGCGAGAACATGGTGGCGGTCGAGAATACCGGTTCCGTCCATAACGTGATCGTCTGCACGCTCTGCTCCTGCTATCCCTGGCCGGTGCTGGGGCTGCCGCCGGTCTGGTACAAGAGCGCCGCCTATCGCTCGCGCGTGGTCAAGGAGCCGCGCGCCGTGCTGGCGGAGTTCGGGTTGAAGGTTCCGGCCGCGACCGAGGTCCGCGTCTGGGATTCGAGCGCCGAGATCCGCTACATGGTGGTGCCGCGCCGGCCCGACGGCACGGACGGTCTGTCGGAGGCGGCGCTGGCGGATCTCGTCACGCGCGACGGCATGGTCGGCACGGCGGCCGTCTGAGGAGCCCCGGGATGGACGGCATCCATGACATGGGCGGGATGGACGGCTTCGGGCCGGTGACGCGTGAGGCCGACGAGCCGGTGTTCCATGCCGATTGGGAGCGCCGCATGCTGGCGATCTCGCTGGCGGTGGGTTTCGCGGTGCCCTTCACCGACGATCACCTGCGCCGCGAGATCGAGCGCATCCCGCCCGAGCTTTACCTGCACAGCTCCTATTACGAGAAATGGCTGATCGCGATCGAATCCCTGCTGCGCGAACGCGGCGTGCTGCCGGATGGGAACGCGACGCTCAAGGTCGAAACCGGCCCGGCGATCAGGCCCGAGGCCGTCGCCCCCGCCATCCATGCCGGCTTTCCCACCCGGCGCGACGATGCGGAAGCCGCCCCTCGCTTCGCGGCGGGTGCCAAGGTCCGGGTCCGCAACATCCATCCGAAGACCCATACCCGCCTCCCGCGCTATGTGCGCGGCCATGAGGGCGTGGTCCACCGCGATCTGGGCGTGTTCGGCCTGCCCGACAGCAACTCGGAATATCAAGGCCACAGGGCGCAGCATTGCTACACGGTGCGCTTCTCGCAGCAGGCGCTCTGGGGCCGCGCGGTGCCGGTTGGCGACAGTCTTTATGTCGATCTCTGGGAAGACTATCTGGAGCCGGCCTGAGGCCGCTGAGTGAAACCCGATGAGCGCCGCGCCCGATCTCCAATCCCTGCTGGCCTCGCTGCCGGGCGACGGCGAGGGCCCGCGCTTCACCGCGCCCTGGCAGGCGCGAATCTTCGCGCTGGTGGTGGCGCTGGCGGAGCAGGGCCGCTTCCCCTGGCCCGAGTTCCAACGCCGCCTGATCGAGGAGGTGGCGCGCGACGGCGAGGATCCCGCGCATTATTACGAATGCTGGCTCGCCGCGGCGGAGCGGCTGGTGCAGGAGCTGGAGTTGGCAGGGTGATGTAGCGACAACCTTGTCCCTTCCCCCCTTGAGGGGGAAGGTTAGGAAGGGGGATGAGGCGATGTTAGATACCGAGCAGCCCCCTCCCTAGCCCTCCCCCTCAAGGGGGGAGGGGATCAGATCAGTCCTCCTCACCCCGCGTCGGTTGAAGGCCAGAACATGACGGACCCGCGCAGCACCGCCGTCGAGAGCCCGCCAGGATCGAGCAGGGGGATGAGAGCCGCATGATCCAGCTCACCGAGGAGCAGCGCCGCCGTTTTGCCGAGGACGGGTTCCTGATCCTCGACCGCTTCGTCGCGCCCGACGAGGTGGCGCGGGTGGCGGCGCGGTTCGAGCCGCTGTTCCGCGGGCAGTTCGAGACCGGACTCTATCCCGACGAGTGGAATTGGCGCGAGGGCCGCGATCCGGCCGACCGCACGCGGCAGATCTGCAACGGCTGGAAGTCGGACCGCACGGTGGCGGGCCTTGTGCTGCGCGCCGAGGTGGGGCGGCTTTGCGCCCAGCTCGCCGGCTGGCCGGGTGCCCGCATCGCGCAGGACAATGTCATCTGGAAGCCGCCCGGCGCGAAGCCGCTCGGCTTCCACCAGGACAACAGCTACACCGGCTGGATCGATCCGCCCTTCATGCTGACCTGCTGGATGGCGCTCGATCCGACCTCGGCCGCGGGCGGCACCATCGAATATGTGCGCGGTTCGCACAAATGGCCGGTCTCGCCGCCGATCAAGCAGTTCCATGCGCCCGACGACTATCGCCGCGAGCTGAAGGAGGCCGCCGCCGCCGTCGGCATCGACAGGATCGATCTCGTGCCCGTCGAGGTGCCGGCCGGCGGCTGTGCCTTCCATCACGGCGGCACCTGGCACGGCTCGGATACCAACCGTGCGACCCGCCCGCGCCGCTCGGCGGTGACGCATTGCATGTCGGCCGACGCGAAGTTCCATCCGAGCCAGGTCAGCTACATCTATAACCGCTACAAGCGCGTCGGCGACCTCACCATGGATGAGAGCTTCTTCCCGATCCTGTGGCGCGAGGACGGCTATCGCACGCCCTGGCTCGAGGGCTACGTCGCCGGCGCCGACAGCAAGGCCGCGCAATAGCAGGCGTGGCGGCTCACGCGTCCTGATCGACGAGGGCGAGCCGCGGCACGATGCTGTCGGGCGCGAGGATCGTGCCGGGCGCCAGCACCGCGTTGGCGCCGATGCGGCTGCGGTCGCCGACGAGCGCGCCGAACTTCTCGACGCCGGTCGGATGGCGGGCACCCGCGATCCGCACATGGATCGCCTTGTCGGCCCGCTCGTTGCGGTGGTTGGCGATCATGGCGCCGGCCTCGATGTTCACGCCGCTGCCGAGGATGGAATCGCCGACGAAGCTCAGATGGGCGATGCGGGCATCCTCGAGCAGCAGCGAGGTCTTCACCTCGACCGAGGGACCCACCACCGCGCCCTCGCCCAGCAGCACGCCGCCACGCAAGTAAGCTTGCGCGGCGACGAGGCAGCCGGGGCCGACGATGCAGGGCGGCTTGAGGACGGCATGAGGCTCGACCACCGCCGTGTGATGAATCGCGATCTCGCCCTGGACCTCGTAGCCGGCGCCGATCCGCGCCAAGCGCGCGCGGAGGATGCGGTCGAGATCGCCGATGATGGCCCAGGGTGTGTCATGGCTCCCGGCCTCAGGGAACGTGACGGCGAGATCCGCGACGTAGGCGGCGAGGTCCAGGAGCGGTTGACCGCCGGCGCCCATCGATCTGCCCTATGTGCTGCTGTCACCGTTTTTCTTTCCTCTCCCCCACAACGTGGGGGAGAGGGCAGGGTGAGGGGGCGGCGATGGCGCATTGGCTTTCGATGCCGAGTCTGTCCGCACGTCCCCCCTCACCCTACCCTCTCCCCCCGCTTCGCGGGTGGAGAGGAGGAAGACGTCAATGATGGGCGTGGTGATGCAGGATCTCGTCCGCCATGCCGGTATCGTAGGCGAGGCCCTCGGCGGTGATGGTGGCCGATTGCGGGAAGTTGGTCCGGGCCAGCCCCTTGCGCTCCAGCACGGTCCAGACCGCCTGGTTGTTGAGGCCGGTGGCGTCGCTCGCATGCACGGTGGCATCGCCCAGATGGAAGTGGTCGCCATGGGCGTGGGGCAGCGCGATGATGGTGCGCTCGCCTTCGGTCTCGCCGGGCTGGCTGTAATCGTCGAGCTTGGCCATGGCCTGCAGCAGGGTCAGGGTCTTGAGCTGCAGCGGGTTCAGGCCCAGCGGGTTCTTCTTCGGCGGCATCGGCGGCGATCCTCGTGTTTGGCCTCGAGAGGGTGGAAAGCTAGTCGCGGAAGTTCACATATTGCAGCGGCTGCTCGATCTTGAGGCCGCGCACCAGCTGGATCGCCTCCTGCAGATCGTCGCGCTTCTTGCCGGTGACGCGGAGCTCGTCGCCCTGGATCGAGGCCTGGACCTTGAGCTTGCTGTCCTTGATCGCCTTGACGATCTTCTTGGCCAGGACCTGCTCGATCCCCTGCTTGATCAGCACCTGCTGGCGCACGGCATTGCCGGTGGCCTTCTCCGGGTCCTTGAACTCGAGGCAGCCGGCATCGAGCTTGCGCCGCGTCACATAGCCCTTCAGCAGCTCCTGCATCTGCTTCAGCTTGAGATCGTCGTCGGCGAAGATGGTGATCGCGTTCTCCTTGCGCTCGACGGTCGATTTCGAGCCCTTGAAGTCGAAGCGCGTGCCGATCTCGCGGGTCATGCCGTTGAGGGCGTTGTCGATCTCGGCGAGCTCGGTCTTGGAAACGATGTCGAAGGAGGGCATGTCCGGATTCAGGGGCTGGTTCGGGCCTCGGGCGGCAGGGAACGCTCGATGCGCGGCAGCCAGAGCCCGAGGGTGATCCCGCGCAGGGCGACAAACAGGGTCATAGACAACCACAGCCCGTGATTGCCCCACAAGGGGACCAGAATCCAGAGGGCGGCGAGCTCGCCCAGGAGCGCCAGGATCATGCCGTTGCGCATCTCCCGGCTGCGGGTGGCGCCGATGAAGATGCCGTCGAGCTGGAAGCACCAGACCGCCAGCAGGGGCATGGCGACCATCCAGGGCAGGGCGGCCTTGGCGGTGCCGCGGACGGCCTCGTTGACGCTGTAGAGCTCGATCAGCCGGGAGCCGGCCAGGGCCAGCAGCAGGGCTGCCCCTGCGGCCAGGATGACCGCCCAGAGCGTCGTGTCCCGGACCGCCTGGCGATAGGCCAGGCGGCTGCGGGCGCCGATCGCCGAACCCACCATCGCCTGGGCGGTGTGGGCGAAGCCGTCGAGCCCGTAGGAGATGAAGGCGAAGAAGTTCATCAAAATGGCGTTGGCCGCCAGCGTCTCGTCGCCGAGCCGGGCGCCGATCGCGGTGAACAGGGCCGTGGCGAAGACCAGCGACAGGGTGCGGAGGAAGACGTTGCCGTTGACGCTGAGCAGCGCCGTCAGCCGGTCGCGCGCGAAGAGCCGCACCCGCGCCTGGCGCCAGGCGAAGCGGTGGCCGAGCCGTCCGATCAGCCCCAGCCCCGCCGCCAGTGCCGCATATTCCGCCAGCACCGAGGCCGTTGCCACGCCGGCCACACCCCAGCCGAAGCCCAGCACGAAAAGGAGATCGAGCAGGATGTTGGTGGCGTTGAGGGCGAGCTCGATCGCCAGCACCAGGTCGGTCCGCTGGCGCCCGAGAAGCCAGCCCAGCAGCGCATAGACCCCGAGCGTGGCGGGCGCGCTCCAGACACGGATCGTGAAATAGAGATGGGCCTGGGCCTCGACCTCCGGGCTGCCGCTCAGGAGCGAGAAGGCGAGGCGGCCGGCCGGCCATTGCAGAGCCAAGATGGCGGCGCCCAGCGCGAAGGCCAGGATCAGGCTGCGGTCGAGCGTGTCCGCCATCTCCACTGCATCGCCTGCCCCATGGGCCTGCGCCGCGAAGCCGCTGGTGGCCATGCGCAGGAAACCGAAGCCCCAATAGAGGAAGTCGAAGATCATGGCGCCCAGCGCCACGCCGCCGATATAGGCGGCATCGGGCAGCCGTCCGACCACGGCGGTGTCGACGGCGCCCAGGAGCGGCACCGACAGGCCCGACAGGATGATGGGAGCCGCCAGCCGCCAGACGCGGGCGTGGCGCCCGGCGCTGCGGCCGGCGAGATCGGCAGGCGAGACGGACATGACGCTTCCGCGGGACCAGCGAGGAGGCGAGGGGACTATAGCGGCGAGCGCGTGAAGATGTCCCCTCCCCCGTTCAGGGGGAGGGATAGGGAGGGGGCTGACTCGCTCGTCGTCACGAGCGCTGCGGTCTTTCGCTCCGGGTCACGGCATCTAACGGCAGCGCAGCCCCCTCCCCAACCCTCCCCCTGAGCGGGGGAGGGGATTGGTTTTCCAGTACCACGCATGACCCTTACGCATATTTTCCCTGCCGACAGGCCGCCGGGGCTTGGGTAGGATCGCCGGCCATTCGCCCTTCTTCCGCGGCGCCCCGCCCGGGGCCTGCCGCCTCCATCCGACGGAGTGTTCCAGCCATGTCCTTGCGGCGGCCCTATCTCATGTTCCTCGGCACGGCACCCGATCAGCTTGCCGCCAAGACCGCCCAGGGCATCGTGCATTGGCGGCCCGACTGGTGCCTGGGGCAGCTGCGCCTGCCGGGCTGCAAGGCCGATCTGGGGATCAAGGACATGACGATCGCCGAGGCGGAGAAGGCGGGCGTCAAGACGGTGATCGTCGGCGTCGCCAACCGCGGCGGCCTGCTCGACGAGAGCTGGATCCCGGGGCTGGTCGAGGCGCTCGAGCGCGGCATGGACCTGGCGAGCGGGCTGCATAAGCGGCTCAGCGACGTGCCGGCCCTGAAGGCGGCGGCCGACAAGCTGGGGCGGCAACTGGCCGACGTGCGCCACCCCACCCGCGAGTTCTCGGTCGGTAATGGCAAGAAGCGCCGCGGCAAGCGGCTGCTCGCGGTCGGCACCGACTGCTCGATCGGCAAGATGTACACCACCCTGGCGCTCGAGGCCGAGATGAAGCGCCGCGGCCTCAAGGCGGATTTCCGCGCCACCGGCCAGACCGGCATCTTCATCGCCGGCGACGGCGTCTCGATCGATGCGGTGGTCTCGGACTTCGTGTCGGGCGCGGTCGAGTGGCTGTCGCCCGAGAACGACGCCGATCACTGGGACCTGATCGAGGGGCAA
The DNA here is from genome assembly GCF_008728835.1 of Hypericibacter adhaerens. Taxonomy (GTDB): domain Bacteria; phylum Pseudomonadota; class Alphaproteobacteria; order Dongiales; family Dongiaceae; genus Hypericibacter; species Hypericibacter adhaerens. The sequence continues at coordinate 4,511,134 of NZ_CP042582.1, read as the reverse complement.
GGCTCGCTGTTCCACGCCTCCTATGCCGGCGTGTCGCTGGGCCTGCTCCATGGCGCCCAGCCGGACGCGCTCGTCATGTGCCATGAGCCGACGCGCGCCCATATGCGGGGCCTGCCGCATTACAAGCTGCCCGACCTCCAGGCCTGCATCGACGCCAACATCGCGGCGGCGCGGCTGACCAACCCGAACGTGAAGCTGGTGGGGTTCTCGATCAACACCTCGGCCCTCGATGCGGCCGCTTCCGAGCGCTATCTCAAGGAGACCGCGGTGAAGTTCGCGCTGCCGGCGGTCGACCCCTTGCGCACCGGAGTCGGCCCCATCGTCGACCAGCTTCTCCTCTGAGCCCCATGACCCGTTCCACGGCGACGCTCGGGATCGCGGTCGAGACCTGGCCGCTCGCCGGCCGCTTCACCATCTCGCGCGGCTCCAAGACCGAAGCGCGGGTGGTGGTGGTCACGATCGAGGCGGACGGCGTGCGGGGCCATGGCGAATGCGTCCCCTATGCGCGCTATGGCGAAAGCATCGAAAGCGTCACGGCCCAGATCGAGGCCGAGCGCGCGGCGCTGGAGCGCGCGCCCGATCGCGCCGCCCTGCAGCGGCGCATGAAGCCGGGCGCCGCGCGCAACGCGGTCGATTGCGCGCTCTGGGACCTCGAGGCCAAGCGAACGGGCCGGCGCGTCTGGGAGATCGCCGGATTGCCTGCGCCCAAGCCGCTCGAGACCGCCTATACGCTCTCGCTCGGCAGCACCGGGGAGATGGGGGCGGCCGCGCGCGCCGCGGCCGACCGCCCGCTTTTGAAGCTCAAGCTCTCCGGTCCCGGCGATCTCGAGCGGGTGCGCGCCGTGCGCGAAGGCGCGCCCAAGGCGCGGCTCGTGGTCGATGCCAACGAGGCCTGGACGCCTGCGATCTTCACCGAGCTCTCGCCCGCCTTGCGCGAGCTGCGCGTCGAGCTGATCGAGCAGCCGCTGCCGGCGGGCGCCGATGAAGCACTCGCGAGCCTGCCGCATCCGGTGCCGGTCTGCGCCGACGAATCCTGCCATGATCGCGCCGGCCTCAAGGGGCTCGTGGGCCGGTATGACGCGGTCAACATCAAGCTCGACAAGACCGGCGGCCTCACCGAGGCGCTGGCGATGGTGGCGGCGGCGCAAGAGGCGGGGCTCGCCATCATGGTCGGCTGCATGGTCGGCACCTCGCTCTCCATGGCGCCGGCGCTGCTGGCCGGGCAGAGCGCGCGCTGGGTCGATCTCGACGGACCGCTGCTGCTGGCCAAGGATCGCGTGCCCGGCCTCGCCTACCATGGCAGCCGGGTCGATCCGCCGCCGGCGGCGCTCTGGGGCTGAGCTTTGCTGTCGCGACAGAAGGATGAGCGCATGGACATGACGATGGCCGCGGCGACAGGGAGAGCGGGCCGCATGGGAACGCGGCTCGCAGGCCTGCTCCTGCTGGCGCTGCTCGCCGCCTGCACCACCGCCGGCCCGGCACCTGTGCCGCCGCCGGCCCCGCCGCAGAGCTGCCCCGAGAATCTCTCGGCGGTGAAGGCCAAGCTGGTGACGCCCTACGATCAGCTCGCGGGCTTCATCGGTCCGGAGGAGCTGGAGAACACGCTGACCAAGCCGATCGACGAGATGATCGCGCATGGCGGCGGCTTCGAGCCCTCGATCGCCTCGGGCGAGAAATATGTGCAGGAATACAACACCATTCTCGCCGACGAGGGCGGCACCCGCGCGGAATACAAGGCGATGGGTAAGGACGATGCCTGGATCGATCTCTATCTGAGCTCGGTGCGCGACGGCATCACCATCAACCAGTCCTTCGTCGACGCCGTGCGCTGCAAGCAGGCGCTGGCGCAGGGGCAGGCGCCGCAGAGCTGAGGCGCAAGAAGCGCCGACCGAAAAGCAACGCCCTCGCTCATTGCTCCTGCCGTCATCCCCGCGAAAGCGGGGATCCAACGTCAAGCTTGGTGTGCAGGGGAAGGATGGATCCCCGCTTTCGAGCGTGTGAAGAAATCGGCGAAGCCAAAGAACTCTCTCGCCCCCTCCCCTTGCGGGAGGGGGTTGGGGGAGGGGTGATGCCGTGCGAGATCCCGGCAAAAAAGCGGAGCCTGATCTGCTCGTGTCCGCTCGTTTGGCGCCATGTTCAGGCCTTCTTGCCTCCAAAGCGGTGATTGATTGCAGGGATGCCCCCAAATGCACTCGTGGCACCCCTCCCCCAACCCCCTCCCGCAAGGGGAGGGGGCTTGAGTGTTTGCGACACCCTTGCGTGGTGCCGCTCGATTTCTTCACACGCTCGAAAGCGGGGATGACGTGAAGGGGACGGGAGCGCCAGCCTTCGGTCACCGCCCCCGCGCGATCGCGGCAATCGCCTGCACGAAGCGGTCGATCTCGGTTTCGCTGTTGTAGTAATGCACCGAGGCGCGCAGCAGGTCGGGGAGACGGCGCGCCAGCGCGTCGAGCAGGGTCGAGGAGGGGCCCGAGGCCGAGACGTTGATGTGCTGCTGGCGCAGCAGGGGCACCAGCTCGCGCGGCTCGCGCCCGGCGACGGTGAAGCTCACGATGCCGCAGCGCTGGCGCCCGAGATCGCGCAAGCCGATGCCGGGAATGGCGGCGAGGCGCGTGCGCAGCATGTCGGCGAGCGCGCCCACGCGCGCCGCGATCGCATGCAGGCCCCAGCCCAGCGCATAGTCGACCGCGGCACCCAGCCCGAGCTGGCCCGCGATATAGTTCTCCCAGTTCTCGAAGCGGCGCGCATCGGGTCTCAGCTCGTAGCGGTCGGGCGCCACCCAGCGCGCGCCCTGGAGATCGATGAAGGGCGGCTCGAGCCCCTCCAGCAGCGAGCGACGGACATAGAGGAAGCCCGTGCCGCGCGGCCCGCGCAGATATTTGCGGCCCGTGGCGGAAAGCATGTCGCAGCCGACCGCATCGACATCGAGCGGCAGCTGTCCCGCCGACTGGCAGGCATCGAGCAGGAACGGGATCTTGTGGGCGCGCGCGACCTTGCCGATGGCGGCCGCCGGATTGACCAGCCCGCCATTGGTCGGCACATGGGTGACGGCGATGAGCTTGACGCGCGGATCGATCATCCGTTCCAGCGCCGCCACGTCGAAGGCGCCGTCGGGATCGTTCGGCACCACCGCCACCTCGACCCCGCGCGACCGGGAGGCCTGGAGGAAGCCGATATAGTTGCTGGCGTACTCGGCCTCGGCGGTGAGGATGCGGTCGCCGGACCCGAGCTTCAGCGAATGGAAGGCGAGCTGCCAGGCGACGGTCGCGTTCTCGACCAGCGCCACCTCGTCGCGATGGCAGCCGAGCAGCGTCGCGATCGAATCATAGACCCGCTCGTGGCGCGCCGCCGTCACGCCCGCTGCCTCGTAGCCGCCGATCTCCGCCTCGAGCTGCAGATGCCTGACCACGGTCTCGAGCACCGGGGTCGGCATCAGGCCGGCGCCGGCATTGTTGAGATGGATCAGCCGCGCGGTCGCCGGCGTGTCGGCGCGGGCCCTGGCGAGATCGATCGACATGAGGCGACGCTAGGGCGAAGCGCCGAGGGTCGCAAGACGGGACGGCGGCTGCGTTGCTGCAGATTTTCTTTTTCACATATCCCCTCCCCCAACTTTTGGGGGAGGGTTGGGGAGGGGGCTGCTCGGTATTGGCCCCTTCGCATCCCGACCAGATCTGAGATCGAGTCATCCCCCGCCCTGCCCTCCCCCGAAGACGGGGGAGGAGATAAGAAAGAAGAAGTTCTCGGCCTTCGTGTCGGTCTCGTCCTTCGCTACTCGTTGAACGCCGCGATCACCGCCGAGACCGGACCGGCGTGGCGGAAGGCGAGGTTCTCGATGCGACCTTCCTGGGCGGCGGCGATATCGTTGCGCAGGGCCGAGCGCTGGTCCTTCTGCTCCTGGCGCCAGGCGGCGAAGACCTTGGAGCGATAGACCGAGAAATAGGCCGGCGTGCGCGAATGGTAGCTGCCGACCGCCTTGATCCAGGAATGGAGCTCGTCCTTGAGCGCCTTCAGGAACTGGGCCGCGTAGGCGACGTTCTGCGCCGGGTCGAAGGCGTCGTCGAGACTGTCGAAGGCGTCGGGGTGATACATGAGGTTCACCTGCATGCAGCCGACATCGATGCTCTTCACCCCGGCCTTGCGCAGCTTCTTCACCTCGGCGATGGCCGCGGCCTTGGTCGGCAAATAACGCCCCCTGCCCTCGGCCATGACGGTCCAGGGCCAGGCAATTCTTGCCGTGCCCTCGGGCGAGGTCCGGCCGGATTCGATCTTGGAGATGGCATGGAGCAGGAGGCTCGGGATCTGCTCCTGTTCCTCGACCCGGCTGATCTGGGTCGAGCAGAGCTTCCAGTCGTCCGACGGCATCTCGGCCGCCTCGGCGGGGCTGTCGGGCGCGGTTTCGGCCGCCGTATCGGGGGCGGGAACCTGGTTGCTGGCGGCGGCCGGGCGCGCCAGGAGGGCCAGCGCGAGCATCAGGCTCGCGGCCAGGGCGCAGGGCGCGGTGATCCGGCGGTCGGCGGTGGGCGTCCTCATCGCTCTCCTCGGTCGTCGGTTTCGACAGGCCCGTCAGGGGCCTCGCTGTCGGGAGAGCAAGAGCTATGCCAGGAATGGGTTGCCAGCCCGTCAATAAGATAGCGCCCGGGTGTGGTTTCACTGGGTGCCCGACCAGCGTCCGAAAGCTCTTCTTGTGCGACGCACAACTATTGCTCACGCTGCGTCCGAACGTCGCATCTCCTGGGAAATCAACATATTATTTTCACAATTCGCCCATTGATTTCGGTGCGCCATGGGGCCATATGTTGCGTTGCGAGATGAGGCTGTCCTGTCCCCCTGACAGCGCCTCTTCTTGCATGAACGCCTCATGGGCGTTTCCTCCCAGAACTTGGGCCGTGCAACGCACGGCCCTTTTTTTTGGCTTTTCGGGACCCGGCCGGCCCCAGGGGGCGGATGGCCGGCTTCAGCGCGCCGGCGGGGTGCTGTCGCCTTCGCCCAGCGCCAGCTGCATGATCACGCCGTCGATCCAGCGGCCATGCTTGAAGCCCACCGCATGCAGCACCGCCTCGCGGTGGAAGCCCAGGCTCTCATGCATGCCGATCGAGGCGCTGTTGGCGGAATCGCCGATCACCGCCACCATCTGGCGCATGCCGAGCGCCGTGGCGCGGCGGATGACCTCGCGCAGGGCCGAGCGCCCGAACCCCTGGCCGGTCGCGTCGGGGGCCACATAGACCGAATCCTCGACCGTGAAGCGGTAGGCCGAGCGCGGCCGGAAGCTGTTGCAATAGGCGTAGCCCCGCACCACGCCGTCGCGCTCCGCCGCCACGTAGGGAAGCCCGCGGGCCTGGATCTCCTCGCGCCGCCGGTTCATCTCGGCCAGGTCCGGCGGCACCTCCTCGAAGGTGGCGACGCTGTTCAGCACGTGATGGGCATAGATCGCCTGCAGCGCCGGCATGTCGTCGGCGCGCGCATCGCGCACCAGGATGGAAGGCGAAGGAAACGTCGAAATGGCGCTCAAGGGGGGGCGCTCATGAAAGGGGGCTCATGCCGCGAAGGCCGTCCGCTCGATCCGGGCCAGCTCGCCGATCAGCCGGCCGATCGCGCGCTGGAGCGCCGCGAAGCCGGGGCGGCGTTCGTAGGTCGCCTCGTCCATGTAGAGCGCGCGGTTGACCTCGATCTGCAGTGTATGGAGCCCCTCGGCGGGCCGGCCGTAATGCTGCGTGACATAGCCCCCGGCATAGGGCGCGTTGCGCTCGACGCGGAATCCGTCGGCCTTGAGGATCGCCTCGACGCGGTCGGTGAGGGCCGGCGCGCAGGAGCGGCCATGGCAGTCGCCCAGCACGAAATCGAGCCGCCGGTCGCCCGCATCGCGCTCCATCGGTCCGCCCACCGAGGGCATCGAATGGCAGTCGATCAGCAGCACATGGCCGAAGCGCCGGCGCGTGCCGGCGAGGAGCTCCTGGAGGGCCGTGTGATAGGGCCGCCAATAGCGGTCGAGCCGCGCTTCGGCTTCGGCGCGCGTCAGCTTGCGCCCGTAGATCTCCTCGCCCGACGCCACCACCCGCGCGATGGAGCCGAGGCCGGCCGCGACGCGCGGCGAGGTGGCGTTCGCCTCGGCCGGCAGCGCGTCCGAGAACATCGCCGGGTCGAGCTCGAGCGCCTCGCGGTTGGGATCGACGAAGACGCGCGGGAAGAGGGCCCGCAGCAGCGGCGCGCCATGCTCCGGCGCCGCCGCGAAGAGCTCGTCGACGTAGGAATCCTCGGAGCGGCGGAGCGTCAGGGGATCGAGCCGCGACTGGGCCAGGAGCTCGGGCGCGTAGTCGCGCCCGCTATGCGGCGAGGAGAACACCAGCGGCACGGTCTGCGCGGCCGGTGCCAGAATCTCGAAGGCGGCACCGCTCCCGGCCGGCCGGCCGGCGGAGAGGGGAGCGGCCGGCTTGGCGCTCGCGGGTGTCGATTTCATGGAATTTGATGTAGTCGAAAAATCTGTCGTCTGCCATGGGTTGCATGGGGTCCGGGAGCGGTGCCTGGGGATCGTTCCCGCGCCCCGGCGCGCCACATCCTCGGGGGTCGGCCCGCCGCCGCCGAAGGGCCCCGGCGGAGCGCGATTCCGGGCGGAATTTGCCGCTTGGCCAACGACGCGCAATTGTCCGAAAATCGCGCGATCGCCCGAAAAGGGGCACAGCTCAAGGGGTTGGCCTCACGCAACGGGGTTATGCTAACCATTGCTTCAGGCTTGGCTCCTATCCTTGAGAACCCCGCTGACGGAGGGTTGGAGTTCCGATGGCGCGTATTCTGTTGGCCGAAGATGACGATTCCTTGCGTGAGTTCCTCGCCAAGGCGCTGCGTCGTGCCGGTCATTGGGTCGAGGCCGCGCCCGATGGCAGCGAGGCGGAGGCGAAGCTCGACGGCAATGTGTTCGATCTCCTGCTGGCCGACGTGGTCATGCCGGGTCTCGACGGCATCGAGCTGGCGCGCCGCGCTTCGGCGCGCGACCCGGAGCTGAAGGTGCTGTTCATCACCGGCTTCGCCGCGGTGGCGCTGCGCCAGCGCGACGGCCTGCCGGGCGCGCCCCGCGTCCTCTCCAAGCCGTTCCATCTGCGCGATCTGGTGGCCGAGGTCGATTCGATCCTGGCGGCCTGAGGCCCTGCGGCTTGCGGTCTCCGGGCTTGGCAGCCTGAGACCTTTCCGGGCCTTGCCAAGCGGGGTCGGGCAATGGTAATGCCACGCCTCTTTGCCGGGGTCGGAACAAGATCCCGTCGGACCTGACAGGCGAAAGCCTTCGGCCCGGACGGCTCCGGACAGTGAATGGGCGCGTAGCTCAGCGGGAGAGCACTACCTTGACATGGTAGGGGTCACAGGTTCAATCCCTGTCGCGCCCACCACTTTTCACCAGACGCTTCTCAGTTGGTCACGCGACGCCGCGCGCGATTGCGCGACGAGCATCGCACCGTCCAATTTCATCACGCCGCTTCCAGCAGCGCCACGCCGCCCTGGCCGCCGTCGGTGCAGATGCTGACGATGGCGCGTTCGCCGGGCTTGTGCGCGGCGAGCTCCTTCACCGCCTGGCTCAGGATGCGCGCACCGGTGGCGCCGAAGGGATGGCCCAGGGCCACGCTGCCGCCGTTGGGGTTGAGGCGCTCGCGCGGGAAGCGGCCGAGGCTCGTCTCGACGCCGGCCTTGGTCTTGAGGAAGTCGGGGCTCTCGAGCGCCTTGATGTGGAACAGCACCTGCGCGGCGAAAGCCTCGTGGATCTCCCAGAGATGGATATCGTCATAGGCGAGGCCCTGGCGCGCCAGCAGGCGCGGGATCGCGAAGGCCGGCGCCATCAACAGGCCCTCGATACGGAAATCGACCGAGGTGATCTCCCAATCGACGAGCTTCGCCCTGGGCGTGCCGATCGGCAGCTTGGATAGGCCCTTTTCCGAGGCGACCCAGAGGCCCGCGGCGCCGTCGGTCAGCGGCGAGGAGTTGCCGGCGGTGAGGCTGCCCTTGCCGCTGGTGCGGTCGAAGGCGGGCGGCAGCCGGGCCAGCTTCTCGAGCGAGCTGTCCTGGCGCGGGATGCTGTCGCGCCGGACCTCGCCCAGGGGAATCACGAGATCGTCGAAGAAGCCGTGCTCCCAGCCGGCGACCGCGCGCTGGTGGCTTTCCAGCGCATGGGCGTCCTGGTCGGCGCGCCCGATCTGCCATTCCTTGGCGGTGATCTCGGTATGCTCGCCCATGCTCAGGCCCGTGGTCCGGTTGGCGATGCCCGGCACATAGAGCCGCACATCGCCGGGCTTGAGCTCGGCCAGGTGCGAGACCTTCTGGCCCAGCGAGCGCGCCTGCTGGAACTGGCGCAGCCAGTCGGAGAGGCGCTGGCCGAGGCCGATCTGGATCTTGCTGAGGCTGTCCACACCGCCGACCAGCGCCAGGTTGCGGGTCTCGCCGTCGATCATGCCGGCCGCCTCGAAGGCGCCGATCATGCTGGTGGCGCAGGCCATGACGGTGGAGAAGGCGGGGATGGTCGGCGGCAGGCCCGCCTCCATCAGCACCTCGCGCGCGAGGTTGCTCCAGGTGAGGTTGGGCACGACGGCGCCCCAGACGGCGAAATCGGGCTCGGCGCCGCCGAGCTGCGCCCGCATGTGGCGAACAACGGGAACGGAGAGGCCGATCGCGTCATAGCCCGCGAGCGGTCCGTCCACCTTGGCGAAGGGCGTGCGGACGCCGGCGGCAAGCCAGATGTCAGGTCTCGAAGCGCTGCGCATGGGAATCACCGGGATGGAAATGTGACGGTCGGAAGCACGCTGTGCGGCGGCCTTTCATTGCCCATAGCGTTCGGTGCGGATCAGCCGGGGCTCGATGCCGGCGGCGATGGCGGCATCGGCCGCCGCCGAAACGAACGGATTGCCGCCGCAGACGAAGACCTGAGCCGGGCGTTGCGGCAGGCGGGCCAGAAGCTCGGTCATCATCGCCTTGTCGACGCGGCGCGCATAGTTGCCGGGTCGCCGAACGCGGTCGCGCGTGAGCGCGAGGGCGAGATCGAAGCCGTCGCGCCGGCCCTGCAGCGCCAGGAGCTCGTCGCGGAAGACGAGCTCGTCCCAGCGCCGGGCGGAATAGAGCAGCAGCGCCGGCGGGCGCGACGCTTGCGCCGCGCGGTGGCGGATCATCGAGACCAGCGGCACCACGCCCGAGCCGCCGCCCAGCAGCAGGAGCGGCCCGCCATCGCGGACGTTCCAGGCGAAATGCCTGCCGACCGGCCCGCGCAATTCAATCTCGTCGCCGACGGCCGCGACATCGTGGAAATAGGGCGAGACCTCGCCGTCATCGAGCCGCTCGATCGCGAGCTCGATCGGCCCGGTCGTTTCGGGCGCGGAGGCGATCGAATAGCTGCGCTCCGCCTGATAGCCGTCGGGCGCCGTCAGCCGCAAGTCGACATGCTGCCCGGCCTCGAAGGCGAAGGGCCGCTGGGGCGCCAGGAAGAAGCTCGAGACGCGCGCCGTCTGCTTGGCGATGGCGGCGAGGGTGGCGGGCTGCCAGGGCAGCGCCAGAGGCGCCGATGCCGCCGGGGCGACCGCGTCAGTCACCGGTGAAACGCTGCTCTTTCCAGGGATCGCCGCGCATATGGTAGCCGCGCAGCTCCCAGAAGCCCGCCACGTCGGTCTCGGTGAACTGGAGGCCGTTCACCCATTTGGCCGATTTCCAGAAATAGAGATGCGGCACCAGCAGGCGCGCCGGCCCACCATGATCGGGCGTCAGCGGCTTGCCTTCGTACTGCGTCGCCACCATCGCCCTGCCGCCGACGAGATCGGCGGTCGGCAGGTTGGTGGAATAGCCGTCATAGGAATGGGCGAGGGTGAAGCCGGTGGGCGGCGCCTCGAGGCCGGCGGCCAGCAGGATGTCGTCGATCGTCACTCCCTGCCAAGGCGTGTTGAGCTTGGACCATTTGGTGACGCAATGGATGTCGCGCGTCAGCTTGGTCTGAGGCAGCGCGTTGAACTCGGCCCAATTCCAGCGCATGACCGGCTTGGGTCCGACCTTGAGCGTGAAGGACCAGTCCTCGAGCCGGATCCGCGGCGTCGGGCCGGCGGAGAGGACCGGGAAGTCCTGGGTCAGGGACTGACCCGGCGGAATCCGGTCGGCAAGCTCCGGCGCCGGCCGCCGGCCGGTGAATCCACGCGTTACCATCGGGGTCTTTCTCCAAGGCACGGCCGGACCTCTTCGGACCGGCTGCCGCAGAATATGGGCCCTGCCGCCGAAGGATCAAACCGTTCCGGAACACGTCATCGTTATCGGAGAGCCGTCATAGAGCCCGGCCGGCGCCGGCGCGAGTGCCGCTGGGGCATGGATTCAATGCCCCCCGCCGCCACCCTCGACCAGGACCTTTTTCATGAAGAAGGTGCAGACGAGCGCCAGCACCAGGATGACGCCCTGGAGGTAGAAGGCGTCGCCATAGCCCATGATCGAGGCCTGCTGGTGGACGCTGCGGCCGATGGCGACGACCGCCTCGCGCCAGGCGGTGGCGGGATCGGAGACGCCATGGGCGAGGAAATACTGCGTGAGATCGTGGAGCCGCTGGCGCGTCGCCTCATCGAACAGGGTGACGTCGCTGGTGATGATCTCCGAGTGGAACTTCTCCCGGTTGGTCAGCACGGTCTGCAGCAGGGCGATGCCGATGGCGCCGCCCAGGTTGCGCGTCATGTTGAAGATGGCGGAGGCGGATCCCGCGAACTGCCGCTCGATGCCGGCGACCGCGATCGCGGAGAGCGGCGCCAGGGTGACGGCCTGGCCGATGGCGCGCACGATGTTGGGCAGGAAGAGCTCGGGCCCCGCGACATCGTCGGTCAGGTGGATGTTCATGAAGTTGCTGGCGGCGAAGAGGGCGAGACCGCCTGCGATCAGGAGCCGGGTGTCGATCCATTTCGTCAGCTTGGGCACCAGCGGGATCAAGAGGAGCTGGGGCAGGCCCACCCAGGCCAGGACCTCGCCGATCTGCTCCGCATTGTAGCCCTGCATCTGCGAGAGATAGAGCGAGAGCACGAAGACAGAGCCGTAGAGCACCATGCCGAGCAGCATGGTGGCGAGGGTCGCGAAGCCGAAATTGCGCCGCAGCAGGAGCCGCAGATGGAGCAGCGGCTTCTTGACGGTGAGCTCGATCGCGATGAAGGCCGTGAGCGAGATCGCGGCGATGACGGAGAGCCGGGTGATGAAGGTCGAGCCGAACCAGTCGTCCTTGTTGCCTTCCTCGAGCACGGTCTGGAGCGACCCCAGCCCGATCGCCATGGTGATGACGCCGAGCCAGTCGCCGCCCTTGAGCAGGCTGAGCTGCATCGGCTCGCGCTCGAGCGAGAACCACAGCATGACGAGCATCACGATGCCCGGCGCGAGGTTGACGTAGAAGATGTACTGCCAGCCGAAATTCTCGTTGAGATAGCCGCCGATGGTGGGGCCGATCGCCGGCGCGAACACGGCGGAGACGGCGAAGAGCGCCATGCCGATCGGCTGCTTGGCGCGCGGCAGCATGGTGATGATGATGGTGAAGGCCATCGGGATCAGCACGCCGCCGGCGAAGCCCTGCAGCGCGCGCAGCACGATCATCTGGCCCAGATTCTCGGCGTGGGCGCAGGCGGCCGAGAAGAGCAGGAAGAGCAGGGTGTTGACCAGCAGGTAGCGGCGCGTCGAGAACACCTTGGAGAGCCAGCCGCTCAGGGGAATGACGATGATCTCGCTGATGAGATAGGCGGTCGAGATCCAGCCGCCGTCGTCGATGCCGGCGCCGATGGCGCCCTGGATGTCGGCCAGCGCCGAGTTCACGACCTGGATGTTGAGCACGGCGAGGAAGGCGCCGAGCGCCGAGCCCACGACCGCGAGCCAGGTCTTGGCCGACACCGAGGCCCCGTCGTTCTCGTTGCTGGCGGGCTTGGCGGCCGGCGCCGGCAGGACGAGGCGCGGGGAGGATTCAAAGGTTTCGACGGCGGACATGGCGTGCGGTCCGGGCTGTGCGGAAGGTTCGGCCAAGGCCGATCAGTGCTCGGCGACCTGCGTTTCCATCTGCTTCTCGGCCAGCACCGTCGCCTTGGTGTCGACCGAGGCTTCGACCGACATGCCGGCCCGCAGCAGCCCGACCAGCGGATCGTTCGGGTCGAGCGTGATCTTGACCGGGATGCGCTGGACGATCTTGGTGAAGTTGCCGGTGGCGTTGTCGGGCGGCAGCAGGCTGAATTCGAGCCCGCTCGCCGGCGCCAGGCTGTCGATGCGGCCATGGATCACGGCGTCCGGGAAGCTGTCGACCTCGATGGTGACGGGCTGGCCGTCGCGCATCTGGGTAAGCTGGGTCTCCTTGAAGTTGGCGACGACATAGGCCGCCTGCAGCGGCACCACCGCCATGAGCTGCGTGCCGGCCTGGACATACTGGCCGGGACGCAGCGAGCGCGCGCCGACGACGCCGTCGATGGGCGCGGTGATGGAGGTATAGGCGAGGTTGAGCGTCGCCTGCTGCGCCACCGCCTGGGCATGGGCGAGCTGGGCGTCGGCCTCGCTGCGCTGGGTCGTCAGCACGTCGATCTGCTTGCGGGCGGCGACCAGCGCCGCGCGGTTATGCTCCAGAAGCGCCGTCTGCTGGCGCAGGTCGGATTCGGCGAGCTGGGCGCGCTGCACCGTGCCATAGCCGGTCTTCATCAGGTCCTGGTAGCGCGAATGGTCCTGCTTGGCGAAATTGACCGCGGCTTCGGCCGACGCGATATCGGCCGTGGCCTGGTCGACGATCGACTGCTGCCAGGCGAGCTGGGCATCGAGATTGCTGATCGCGGCCTGCGCCGCCTGGACATCGGCGTTGGCCTGGTCGAGCGCGGTCTTGAAATCGCGCTCGTCGATGCGCGCCAGCACCTGGCCGGCCTTGACCGGCTGGTTGTCGTCCACCATGACCTCGGCGATATAGCCCGAGATCTTCGGCGCGACGATCGTGTAGTCCGCCTTCACATAGGCGTCGTTGGTGGTCTCGACGAAGCGGCCCGAGGTCCAATAGCCGTAACCATAGAACCCGCCGGCGGCGATGAGGGCCACCGCCGCGACGGCGAGGCCGCCGCGCTTGGCGGCGTGCCCGGTCAAGAAATGCCTGATCGACATGGTCATCGTCCCTACCGGCCCTTGCCGGTTCCCCGATCTGCCGGCGCGGCGCTGTCCGCCCGGCGCTGCCCGAGGACATTCCGGATCCGGGCGAGCAGGCCGAGCAGCGTCGATTCCTGGACATGGTCGCCCGACATCACCAGCCGGGTGGTCGGGTCGGCCAGGAGATCGTCCAGCCTCGGTTCGCTGTGCCAGTCGCTCATGATGAAGTTCCCGTCATGTTCCAGAGGCGTTAAATACGCTACGATCCGTATCTAAACTTAGAATGTGGCGAAACAAGGCGTGGCAGTCTTGCAAAAAACGCAACGCACCGTATCCTATTTAAGGAGCGTGAGCAGAAAGAGACCCATCATGACTGCTGTTACCGAGGAACGCGGGCCCGGACGGCCGCGCTGCCAGGACACGCGCCAGTCGATCCTCCGCGCGGCCTACGAGCTGTTCGACGAAGGCGGAGACCAGCCCTTCACCATCGAGGCGGTCGCCCGGCGCTCGGGCGCCGCCAAGACCACGATCTATCGCTGGTGGCCGACCAAGGGCGCGCTCGCGACCGAAGCCTTCCTCACCATCGCCGAGAAGCGGAGCGCCTTCCCCGAGACCGGTTCCGCGGTGGCGGGACTCCGCGTCCAGCTCAAGGCGCTGGCCAAGCTCTTTCGCGGCCGTACCGGGCGGCTCGTGGCCGGCATCATCACCGAGGCCCATAGCGACCCGGAGGCGCGCAAGGCCTTCATCGACGGCTATCTCAAGCCGCGCCGCGCCGCGGCCGCGCGGATCCTCCAGCGCGGCATGGCCGATGGCGAGCTGCGCCCGGATCTCGATATCGAGACCGTCTGCGACGCGCTCTACGGGCCGCTCTATCTGCGGCTGATGGTCCGGGACAATCCGGGCGACGACGCGGCGATCGATCGCCTCATCGACATGGTGCTCGAGGGCATCAAGGCGCCGCCGCAGGCGTCGCGTCGATAGCGGATCAGAAAGAGCCATCGCCTCCTCCCGTGGCAGCGTTGGCGGGAAGATGGCATCCGTCACGGCCGGCGGCGTGAACGGCCTTGCGCCGTTTTGCAAGGCAACGGCGGCGTCTCTGTCCGAATCTATCCGAGCCGAGGACGTTCACTCCAATCCCCTCCCCCTTGAGGGGGAGGTTAGGGTGGGGGTGATCGAAGGACGCGACCTTGAAGGGCTCTCGAGCGCTCCGGTACTGGTGTCCAGCGAGCCTGTGGCCGGCCCCCACCCCGGCCCCCTCGAGGGGGAGGAGAAGGAATTGAAGCGGTCGCTCTGCTCCGAGAGCGGCCGAGACCGTTTTCACCCCGCCTCGATTTCCCTTACAGTCGGCGCCGGTCCCTCACAGCGTGAAGCGCGCCGCCATGATCCCCACGACCCTGCCCGCCTGGATCTACAACAACCAGGAGATCTTCGCGCTCGAGCGCGAGGCGATCTTCCTCAGGACCTGGCAGCTCGTCGGCCATGTGAACGAGCTGAAGCAGCCGGGCGATTTCCTGCGCTTCGACCTGCTGGGCGAGAGCGCCATCCTGCTGCGCGACCGTGACGGCGCCTTGCGCGCCTTCCACAATGTCTGCCGCCACCGCGCCTATCGCCTGCTCGAGGGCGATGCGGGCAATTGCGGCCGCAATGTCCGCTGCCGCTATCACGGGTTCGTCTATGAGCTCGACGGCGCCCTGAAGGCGGTGCCGAGCGAGGACAGCTTCCCCGGTCTCGACAAGAGCGAGTATGGCCTGCGGCCGCTCGAGATGGAGATCTTCATGGGGCTGGTCTTCATCCGCTTCGGCGGCGACGGCCCCTCGATCGCCGAGCAGCTCGCACCCTATCGGGAAGCGCTCGGCTTCTACCGCATCGCGGAGATGGAGCCGCTCGGGAAGCACGGCCATACGCCGATCGCCGCCGACTGGAAGGTCGCGGTCGAGAACAATATCGAGGCCTATCACGTGCCGGTGGGCCATCCCGGCCTGCAGCGGCTCTACGGCGCCACCTATCGCTACGAGGTGAAGCCCTTGGGCGTGTCGCATGGCGGCGGCCGGCTGATCGACCGTCCTTCGCCCAGCTGGAGCGAGCGCCACTACCTGAAGTTCCTGCCGCCGGTCGAGCATCTGCCAGAGGAGCGGCAGCGCGCCTGGCTCTATTACAGCCTGTTCCCGAGCCTCGCCTTCGACATCTACCCGGACCAGATCGACTACTTCCAGATCCTGCCGCTGGCGCCCGGCAAATGTGTCGCGCGCTCGCGTGCCTATGCGCTGCCCGATGCGCGGCGCGAGATGAGGGCGGCGCGCTGGCTCAACCAGCGGATCAATCTCCTGGTCGGACGCGAGGACAAGGGGCTGGTCGAGGGCGTGCAGGCGGGGCTCGGCTCCGGCGGCTATCGCAGCGGCATCCTGTCGGCCAAGGAGGTCAGGGTGCAGCAGTTCCAGACCCTGATCCGCGCGGCCGTGCCGGTGGCGGGCCTCGAGACGGCTCCCGAGCCGGGAACCGTGGCGCGGCGCAACCGCGAGCTCAAAGCCGCACCGCCCTTGCGCGAATCGCGGCCGGAAATCCCTGTGCCGGCATGAGTTTGGCTGCCGCGGAGCGGTCTTAATCAGCCCTTCACCTTCCTGGCGTTGGATCGCGGGCGCAGGCGTCGCGTCGCCGATGCGGCCCTGCGAGGGGACCGGTGCGTTCGGCCGGTGCCCTTCCGATCACCTCGGGCGAGGATCATGGCACGTCTCTGGGGCAACATCGCCTCGATGCTGGGACTGGGCGGGCAGGGTGTCGCTGCCGGTTCCGCCAGCCCCACGGGCGAGGCCTTGCCGGCAGCCTCCGAAAGCCCTCCCATCCCGCCCGTCATCGATCTCCCGCAAGCCGACGGCAGTACCAAGCCGCCCGCGCCGCAGGAAGCCGCGACGCGGATCGAGTTCGGCCAGAGGCTGAACAGCGCCTTGAGCTACGGCCAGGCGATCTCGGCCGGCCGGGTGAAGCTCATCAATCTCGACGAGCTCAAGCGCGAGTTCGGCGACCGCTGGACGCAGATCGCACCGCGCGTCGCGACCACGATCGCGTCGGTGATGAAAAGCCGGCTCGGCCCCAACGACGCCTTCATCCGTCTCGACGAGGCGCATTTCGTCCTGCTGTTCACCCAGCAGGACGGCGAGCAGGCCGCGGCGATCTGCAGCCTCGTCGCCGCCGAGATCAAGCAGAAGCTCTTCGGGATCGAGCGCGATCTGGCGCATATCAAGCTGGCGACGGCCACCATCCAGGTCGACGGACGCATGACGCTCGATCCGATCGATCCGATCGCCACCGTCACGAAGCTGCTCGATGCGGCGCCCGCCGTCACGGAGCACGGTCCTGCGGACGAATCGATGGCGTCCTGGACCCCGACCACCGGCAAGGTCCAGAAGGACCCCGATTGGCGCGAGGTCCGCATTCCGCGCGAACCCGGCGCCGAGGGGACCCCGCGCAGCGTGCCCATTCGGATCAGCTCCCGCGCGCTCAACGATCTCATCAAGACGCTGGGCCAGGCGGTCGGCGACTGGCGCCAGGTCGAGGGACCGGCGGAGCATGTGATCTTCGATGCCGCGGAGCAGCAGCGCCAGATCGCGGAGAGCGTGCGGCGCCAGGAAACCCTGCGCCAGATCGAGGCGGCGGCGAGCGGCATGACGGTTCCCGTCGCCGCGGCAGCCGGCGCCGCGCCGGACGAAAGCGGCCGCGACCTGATCGTCTCGCAATTGCGCGGCGCCAGCTTCCGCTACCAGCCGATCTGGCACCGGGAGACCCAAGCGATCACCTCCTACAGCCTCAATCTCCGCTTCCTGGTGGGCGACGCCCAGCTCTCCGTGAACGAGCTCATGGATTGGGAGAGCGATTCCGAGGTCGCGGCCGCCGTCGATCTGCTGATGGTGAAGAAGTCGCTGGCCGATCTCGCCACCATGATGCGCCAGGGCACCAAGGCGATCCTCTCCTTGCCGCTGCACCGCGCGCTGCTCGACATGCCGGTGGCGCGCGCCGAGCTCCTGGCCTTGCTGTCGGCGGCACCCGTGCCGATGCGCCAGCTCGTGCTGCTCGACCTGCTCGACGCCTATGCCGGCGACTGGGCGCTGCTGCCGGCGCTGGTGGGAGGCCTGCGCCGCGTCAGCCGCGAGGTCGTGCTGCGGCTGTCGCTGGACCATACCGATTTCAGCCGCGTGCTGGCGGCGGGCGCGCGCACGGTCGGCGGCGACCTGCGCGAGCAGGCCTGGCCTCATGCGCGGGCCATGCGGGGCCTGGCCGAGTTCGGCAAGGCGGCGCGCGCGGCGGGCCTGAGAAGCTACGTTCTTGGTATCAACACGCCGCCGCTCGCCATCGCCGCGATCGCGGCCGGGTTCGACTATCTCGCGGGCAGCGCCGTCTCGCCGGAGATCCCCGAGCCCGTGGGCGTGGTGCCGCTCGACGCGGCGCATCTGTCGCGCGGCGCCTCGGCCAATCGCAGCCTCAAGCGATGATTGCCGGCTCCGCCGGCGGAAGACAGCCTTCGGCGTCATCCCCGCGAAAGAGCGCGTGAAGAAATCGAGAGCACCACGCAAGGGCGTGGCAAACACTCAAGCCCCCTCCCCTTGCGGGAAGGGGTTGGGGGGAGGGGTGCCACGGACGCAGCTGGGGGCATCCCTGCGATCAATCACCGCTCTGGAGGCAGAAGGCCTAGACAGGGTGCCAAGCGAGCGAGCCCGAGCAGATCAGGCTCCGCTTATTTGCCAGGATCTCGCACGGCATCGCCCCTCCCCCTACCCCCTTCCGCAAGGGGAGGGGGCGAGAGAGTTCTTTGGCATCGCCGATTTCTTCACACGCTCGAAAGCGGGGATCCATCTTGATCCAGGTCGCCAAGCGTTGAGGTGGATCCCCGCTTTCGCGGGGATGACTAAAGAGCGGCTGCCTGCCTCACTCCGCGGCGGCCGCCGTCTTGCGCATCGCGTCGCGCGGCAAGCGCACGGGGAAGCGCTGGCGGATCGAATCGTCGACCGCGGTCGAGATATGGGCGGGGAAATGGTTGGCGAGGATGTGCCTGGTCTTGCGCACGGCGCGATCGACGATTCCCGGGCGGCCCTGCTCGACCCATTCCTTCGGCGTGGTGCGGTCGCCGACCAGCGGATAGACATACTCGGTCTGCATCAGCTGCAGCGTCTGGTCGGCGCCCAGATAATGGCCGGGGCCTTCGAGGCAGGTCTGGCGGATGGTCTCGAGCGCGATCGATTCGTCCGTCACCTCGATGCCTTTGATCGTGCGCTGGACGGCGCCGATGATGTCGTTGTCGATCAGCAGGCTCTCCAGGCAATAGCCCAGCAGGCTGGCATGCATGCCGGCCGATTCATAAATCAGGTTGGCGCCCGCATTGCCGACCAGCGCATGGTTGTAGGCCTTCTCATAGCCGGCCTGTGCGTCGGGCACCTTGGAGTCCGTCATGCCCGAGGCCGTGCCGGCGGTCAGGTCGTAGAACTGGCCCATCTGGGCGGCACCCGCCGAGAGCAGCGCCTGCTCCGGGCTGCCGCCCGACATGGCGCCGGTGCGCAGATCCGAGACGAAGCACCAGGTGCCGAAGATCGCGGGCGCGCCGGGCTTGATCGCGTTGACATAGACGAGCCCCGCCAGCACCTCGGCCACTTCCTGCACGATGGCGCCGGCGAGCGAGGCGGGTGCGGTCGCGCCGGCCTGGCCGGCCGAGAGCAGCAGCACCGGCATGCCACCGCGCACCGCGACCTCGAGGCAGCGGCAGGCATCGGCCGCGAACTTCAGCGGCGGCACGACGAAGCAGTTCGACTGGCTGACGAAGGGGCGCTCGCGCCACTTGTCCTCGCCGCCCGCGATCGCATGCAGCATCTGCAGCGACGCCTCGAGCTGCTCGGGAGCCACCCAGCTCGTGCCGACATGCTTGGTGGTGCCGAAGACGCTGGCATAGCAGGTGTTGAAATCCATCTCGAAGGGATCGGTCAGCTCGCGGCAGACGATCGCGCGCTGGAAGAAATGGATATGGTCGAGCGTGTCGACGATACGCGCGATGTCGTAGAGGTCCTTCGTCGTGGATTCGCGATATTCGCCGGTGATCGGATCGACCATGTGGACGGCGGCGCCGGCGGTGCCGAAATAGACCTTGCTGCCCCAGGGCTCCATGTCGTAGCGCGGATCCTGCGCATAGAGCGGAAACTTACGCGCGGCCTTGGCGATCGTGTCCTCGATGAGGGCGCGCGGGAAGGTGAGGCGGCCATTGCCCTGGAGCTTGGCGCCCGCGGCCGTCATGACCTCGATCCCGCTCGGGATCGCGTCGGCCATGCCGACATTCTCGAGCACGTCGAGCGCCGCGTGATGGATCTTCTGGATGTCGGCATCGGTCAGCGGCTTGTAGCGGCCGCCCTCGAGGCCCGGCCAGACGGGACGCTGATTCTCCGGCAAGGGGGCCGCCCGCATCGCGCGCCGCGCCTCGCGTCCGCCACGCCGTCCCGACCTCGTTTCCGTCTCGCTCATGCTCGCTCTCTCGTTTCGCCCAAGGGCCCCGGTCCGGCTTCCCATAAACATAAAGGGCAGCCCCCTTCGGGATGCCCTTTTGCCGATGCTCTCTTCAGGTCCTGCCGTTCCCGGATGATGCGGCTTTGCGCTGTCGCTCACAAACGACTAATGTTCGCTCTCAGACCAAGTCTGGCTAATGGGTCGATTATTCATGGCAAAAAAATTACCGCCACTCAATTGGTTACGGACTTTCGAGGCCGCGGCGACCAGCATGAGCTTCACCGCCGCGGCCCGCGAGCTGGGGATCACCCAATCGGCCGTCAGCCAGCAGGTCCGCCTGCTGGAAAGCCATCTCGGCCGGCCCCTGTTCCACCGCCTGCCGCGCGGCCTCCGGCTGACCGAGGCGGGCGACGCGCTGCTGCCGCTCCTGGGCGACGCCTTCGCCCGCATCGCCGAGGGCACGGCCGAGATCTTCGGCGATATCGACCGGGTCCGGCTCCTGGTGCGCGCCACCACCAGCTTCGCGGCGCTCTGGCTGGTGCCGCGGCTGGGCCGCTTCCGCGCCCGCCATCCCGAGATCGAGTTCCGCCTGACCAGTTCGATCTGGCCCGCCGACTATCCCGATCCCGCGGTCGATCTGGAGATCCGCTACGGCACGGGCCGCTGGTCGGGGCTGCGCGCCGACCGGCTCACCTGGGACGAGCTCTTCCCCGTCTGCAGCCCCGACTGGGCGCGGGGGGCGCAGAAGCTGGAGAAGCCCGAGGACCTCGCGCGCTGCACGCTGCTCCATGCCTTCGGCTTCCGCGACGGATGGCCCGAATGGCTGGCGAAGGCGGGGCTGACCGACAAGGTCGACGGTGCCAGCGGGCTCGAGTTCGATCTGGGCCTCGCGGCGCTCGATCTGGCGGAGCGCGGCGTCGGCGTGGCGCTGGGCCGGACCTGCTATGCCGCCGAACGGATCGCGGCCGGCCGGCTCATCGTTCCCTTCGACATCCGGCTGCCGACCGACGAGGCCTTCTACCTGGTCTCGGCCGAAGGCCGCACGCCGACCGCGGATGCGACCGCCTTCCGCGACTGGCTGCTCGAGGAAGCGGCCGACGCGCGGCGCGCGCGCTAATCCGCATCGAGCTCCAGGGCATCGGTGTCCTTCCGGCCCTGCCTGACCGCTTCGCGCGCGCGGGCCGCCAGCGCCGCATAGCGCCGGCGCATATGCGCGAGCTCCTCCTCGTTCAGCTCCTCGATGTCGAGCAGCGCGTTATGCGCGCCCTCGACCGCGCGGATCAGCTCGTCGAGCTTGAGCTGCACCGCGTGGGAATCGCGGTTCTGCGTGTTCTGGATCAGGAACACCATCAGGAAGGTGACGATGGTCGTGCCGGTATTGATGACGAGCTGCCAGGTGTCGGACCAGGCGAAGATCGGCCCGGTGACGGCCCAGACGACGATGATCGCGCAAGCGGTCATGAAGGCGAGCGGATGGCCCGAGGCGCGGGCGATCCAGTTGGC
Organism: Hypericibacter adhaerens; assembly: GCF_008728835.1. Classification (GTDB taxonomy): domain Bacteria; phylum Pseudomonadota; class Alphaproteobacteria; order Dongiales; family Dongiaceae; genus Hypericibacter; species Hypericibacter adhaerens. Next base: position 4,490,077 of record NZ_CP042582.1, on the reverse strand, counting down.
GAAATGGCTGAAACGGCTGCGGCGGTAATGCATGGGACCGGCCTCCTTGGCGCCGGGGGACGAGACGGATCGCGGCCGATCGTCGGAGCGCCGCGCGGTCAGGGCTCCGGGACATCGATCGGTGCCGGCGCGAGGCCGGCGCAATGGCGCCGCCACATCGCGCGATAGGCGGCTTCGAGCTTGCGGGCGAAGCGATCGGTATCGAACAGCGGTGCCGTCAGCCGGTTGGCGGCGAGCTTCGCCTTGAGGCCCGCGAGCGCCGCCGGATCGCGCCCGTAGCGCAGCACGATCTCGCGGTAGTGCCCGAGGCTTTCGGCGACCAGCTCCGGCAGCCCCACGGCCTGCAGCAGGCTCGCGGAGACGCGCGCCGGGAAATAGGCGCCCTTGAGCGTCACCACCGGCAGGCCCGCCCAGAGCGCGTCGCTGGTGGTGGTATGGCCGTTGACGATGCGCGGATCGAGCGCCAGGTCGGCGAGCCCGATCCGGCGCAGATGGCGCTGCGTGGTGGCGCGGCCGGCGAAGATCAGCCGCGCCGGATCGACGCCGCGCAGGGCGGCTTCCTTCTTGAGGTTGGGCTCGATGCCGTCATTGCCGCGCCAGAGCCAGAGCACGGCCTGCGGCAGCGCCTGCAGCAGCTCCATCCAGAGCCCGAACATGACGGGCTCGATCTTGTAACCCTGGTTGAAGCTCGCCAGCACCAGCGCGTTCTCCGGCAGGCCCTCGGCCGCGCGGCTGGTCGGTTCGGGCCAGATCGGCCGGTCGCGGTCATTGACCTGGTAGGAACCGGGCAGGCGGACGATCTGTTCCGTGAAATAGGATTGAGCTTCGGGCGGCGTCACGATCGCGTCGCCCAGCACATAATCGAAGAACCGCGCGCCGGTGCTGCCGGGGAATCCCAGCCAGGTCGCCTGCAGCGGGGCGGGCCTCAGTGCCGGGATCTCCAGCCGCGCGCCGTTGGTCCATCCCTTCAGGTCGACCAGGATGTCGATGCAATCCCCGGCGATGGCCTGAGCGGCGCGGCCGGGATCGAGCGCCGAGAGGTCGCGGAAATGATCCGGCTCCCGCTCGGCGGCGCGCCGATAGTCGGAATTGTCGGAAGGATTGGTCGCATAGGCGAAGACCTCGATCGCGCGCCGGTCATGGCGGCGCATCAGGCCGCGCATGAGCTGCATCGTGGCGTGGGCCGAGAAATCGCCGGAGAGATAGCCGATCCTGAGGCGCCCCTCGGGACTAGGGCGCGGCACGGACGGATAGGTCTGGCGATAAGGCGCCATACGACGCTCCATCGCCTCGGCCCAGGCGCGCGCGACCGCGGTGCAGATCTCGGGCTCCTCGACGAAAGCCAGCACCGCGAAGGGCGTGATCCCCGGTTGCCGTCCGTTCGCCAGCGCGCGGCTCGCCAGGGCCTTGAGGCGCGGCTTGATCTCCTCGAGCCGCGCCCAGTCGCCCAGATAGCCCAGCTCCAGCGCGCAATTGGCGGTCGCGACCTCGTCCAGCGGATCGATCGCGATGGCGCGCCGGTAGTACTCGACCGCCTGCGGCAGGTTCTTCTGCGCCCGCGCGAGATTGCCGAGCAGCCGATGGGCGTGGCGCGTGTTGGGATCGCGCGCGATCGCGGTCTGAAGCGCCACCGCCCCTTCTTCGGCGCGCCCTAGCGCCATCAGCGCATCGCCGCGCGCGGTCAGCGCGGCGGCGTGGAAGGGCTGCAGCGCCAGGGCGCGATCGGCGAAGGCGAGCGCCTCCGCCAGGCGTCCGTTCTGGCGCGAGAGGCGCGACCGCTCCGCGAGTGCATCCAGATCCTCGGGGTCGGCCGCCAGCGCCGCATCGAGCAGGCGCTGCGCCTCGTCATGGCGTTCGAGATCGATCAGAAGGCTTCCGAGGCGCGAGGCCAGCAGCGGATGGTCCGGCTGCTCGGCACGCACGGCCTCGAAGCTCTTCAGCGCGCCGGCGCGGTCGCCCTTCGCCGCCAGAATCACGCCCTTCTGGATCCGCGCCTCGAGGAAGCTCGCATCGTCGAACAGCGCCCGGTCGAGGGCGACGAGGGCCTGATCGTAGCGCCGCGACTGATAATGCGCGGCGGCCCTGGCGATATGATCGAGCGCGTCGGCCGTCCGGGCGGGCAAGGCCAGCTCGTCATAGGTCGCCACGGTCCGCCCGTCGCTCTCGAAACGGATGGCGGTCGCCGCCGGCGGGAAGCCCACGCGCAGGCGCGACATCATCGCGCTATAGGCCGCTTCGAGACCGCGCGCGAAGCGGGCGCTGTCGAAGAGCGGCGCGGCGGTGCGGTTGGCCGCGAGCCGGGCGCGCAGCGCCGCGAGCTTGCGAGGATGCCGCGCGAGCTCCAGCGCCAGGTCGCGATAGGCGTCGAGGCTGCCGGCCACCAGCTCCGGCAGGCCGATGGCGCGCAGGAGGCTGGCCGAGACGCGGCTCGCGAAATGGCGGCCCTCGAGCGCCACCACCGGGAGGCCCGCCCAGAGCGCGTCGCTGGTGGTGGTGTGGCCGTTATAGATGCGCGTGTCGAGCGCCAGGTCGGCGAGCTGCAGCCGGCGCAGATGCTGCTCCTTGGGCAGGCGCAGGCCGAAATGGAGCCGGGCGGGATCGACGCCGCGCTCGGCCGCCTCGCGCCGGAGGTTCTCGTCGCTCATGTCGTTCGGGCGCCAGAGCCAGAGCACAGCCTGCGGCAGCGTCTTCAGGAGCTCCATCCAGAGCCCGAACATGACGGGCTCGATCTTGTATCCCTGGTTGAAGGAGCAGAAGACGAAGGCATCGTCCGGCAGGCCGACCTCGCGGCGCGAAGCGGGCTCCGCGGCGATGGTCCGCGTCTCGTCGTTGGGCTGATAGCTGTCCGGCAGCCAGACCAGCCGTTCGCTGAAATAGCGGGCATCGGCGGGCGGCGCCACGGTGCGGTCGGCCAGGATGTAATCGTGATAGCGGCTGCCGATCGTGCCGGGGAATCCGAGCCAGGCGACCTGGATCGGCGCCGGGCGCAGCGCCGCGATCTCGAGCCGCGTCCCGGAGGTATGGCCGGTGAGCTCGACCAGGATGTCGACCTCGTCGGCGGCGATCCGCTCCGCCGCGCGGCGATGATCCAGCGCGCCCAGATCGACGAAGCTGTCGGCCGCCGCGCGAACGCGCTGGCGCATCGCGCTGTCGTCGGGCGATCCGTAGGCATAGGCATGGACGCGCACCGCCTGCCGGTCATGGCGCTCGAGGCAGCGGACCATGAGCTGCGCCACCGCATGCTCGCGGAAATCCCGCGACAGATAGCCGACGGTGATCGGCCCCTCGCGGCGCGGGCCGCGGCTGAGAACCAGGGGCGTTCCCGCCCGGCGCTCGGCCGCGCGCGCATGGAGCGCCGCGATGCGCAGATTGGCGCCCGGGTCGTCGTCATAGCCGACCATGGAGAGGGGCGTCTCGTAGAGCGGCCGGTTCAGGGCCAGCGCGTTCGCGCGCTGCCGCCGGACCTGCCGGAGCAGGGCCGGGGTCTCGCGCCAGTCGCAGGCCTGGCTCAGCTGCTGCAGCAGCCGGGCCGCGATCATCTCGTTATGGGGCTCGAGCCGCTGCGCCTCGCGGGCGGCGGCCAGCGCGTTGGTCAGCTCGCCCTTGAGCCAGAGCGCGCCGGCGAGATCGTTGAAGGTCTGCGCGCGCGGCTCGATCTCGGCCGAGCGCTGGAACAGGGCCACCGCCGAAGGCACGCGGGAGAGCGCCATCAGAGCCAGCCCCTTCTGACGCAGCGCCTCCGCATGATCGGGCGTGCGGTGCAGCAGGCGGTCGAGGGCCGTGATCGCCTCCTCATGGCGGCCGAGCTCGCGCAGGGCGGAGGCGAAATTGACGATGGTGGTGGGGCCGAACGGGTCGCGGGCGGCGGCCCGCTCCAGGAACGGCAGAGCTTCCGCCAGCCGGCCCTGGGTCGCGAGCAGCGATCCCAGATTGTGCTGCGCCTCGTTATGGTGCGGATCGATCGCGATGACGCGGCGCGCCATGGCGACGGCCGTCTCGACATCGTTCTGCGCGGCCGCGATCACGCTGGCCAGATGCAGCGTTTCGACATCGTCGGGCGCGCGCGCGAGGATCGCCTCGCAGAGCGCCTTCGCTTCCGAGCGCCTGCCGGCCTGGAAGGCGGCCACGGCCGCGGCCAATGTCGGGGAGGCCGCTGCCGCAGGCTTGTCGGAGGGGCCGGCTTCAGCCATGGCGGGCGGGAGTTCTGGGCAAGGGCTTCACATCGATCGGTGCCGGCGGCAGATTTGCCTCACGGCGTTGCCAGGCCGCCCGATAGACCGCCTCGAGATGCCGCGTGAAGCGGGGACTGTCGAAGAGCGGCAGGCTCGTGCGGTTGCGCGCCAGGCGCGCCTTGACGTTGGCGAGCGCCGCCGGGTCGCGGGCCAGCTTGAGGGCCGTGGCGCGGTAGGTCTCGAGATCGCCCGCCACGAGATCGGGCAGGCCGATCGCGGCCAGGACGCTGGCCGAGACACGCGCCGCATAATGGCCGCCGCGGATCGTCAGCACCGGCACGCCCGCCCACAAGGCGTCGCTGCTGGTGGTGTGGCCGTTATAGAGACGGGTGTCGAGAGCGAGATCCGCCAGCGCGAGGCGGCGCAGATGAACGGGTTTCTCGGGCCGGTCGGCGAAGACCAGCCGTTCGGGCGCCACGCCGCGCTTCGCCGCTTCGCGCTGAAGGTTGGCCGGCGCCGTCTCGTTGTGGCGATGGAGCCAGAGCACCGAATCCGGCGCCTCGCGCAGGAGCTCCATCCAGAGATCGAACAGCACGGGCTCGATCTTGTAGGCCTGGTTGAAGGAGCAGAACACGAAACCCTCCTCGGGCAGGCCGTATTCGCTGCGTTTGGCCCGGCCGGGCGCGATCGGCTGGCGGTCGTCGTTGGGCTGGAAGATCTCCGGCAGATAGGCCAGCTGCTCGCTATAGAGCGGCGCCTGCTCCGGCGGCGTGACGATCCTGTCGGTCAGGAGATAGTCGAAGAAGTCGCCGCCGCTGCTGCCGGGAAATCCGAGCCATCCCATCTGGACCGGCGCCGGGCGCAGGGCCGGAATCTCCAGGCGCGCACCCGTCGTATGCAGCGTCAGGTCGATCAGGATATCGACCTGGTCCTTGGCGATCCGCTCGGCCGCCGAGCGATGGTCGAGCTCGCGGATATCGATGAAGGCGTCGACCCCGTCGCGCACGCGTTCGCGCAGCGCGCTGCGGTCCTCGGGGCCGGTCGAATAGGCCCAGACCTCGAACTGCGACCGGTCATGCAGCTCCAGCGTGCGGACCAGGAGCTGCGAGACCGCATGGTTGCGGAAATCGGCCGAGAGATAGCCGAGCTTCAGGCGCTGGCCCTCCGAACGCGACCGATCGGCGAGAACCAGGGGCGTTCCGGCCCGCCGCGCGGCCTGCGCGCTCAAGGCCCGTGCGATCGCGGCATGGCGGGCCGGATCCTCGGCATGGGCGAGGCTGAGGAAGGCGGCCTCCTCGGGCGCGTCGCCCCGGGCCAGCGCCTCGTCGGTGAGGGCATCCACCAACGGCTTCAGGCGTTGTGCCTCCTCCCAGTCGCAAGCCTGCAGCGCCTGGTGGAACAGGCGCGGGATCGCCTGCGGATGGCGCGGCACCTTGGCCAAGGCGCGGCGGAAGCAGTCCGTCGCTTCCGCCACGCGGCGCAGCTCCGACAGGGCATCGCCCATCATCACCAGCGTGTCGGGATCCTCGGGCGCCGCGGCCAGCGCGAGCTTGAACTCGGCGATGGCCGCCTCGCGGTCGCGGCGCAGCAGATGGACCAGTCCGATGCTGCGATGGAGGCTGGTGGCGTCGCCGCCATTCTCGAGCGCCGTCCGGTAGTGGCCGATCGCCTCCTCATGGGCGCCGCCGTCGAGCGCCAGGGTGCCGAGGTTGAAATGGGCCGAGGCCGATCCGGGCTGCAGGGCGAGCGCGCGGCGCAGCACGAGCCGGGCCTCGTCGCTGCGCCGGCTTGCGCGCAGGGCGACGCCGAGATTGACCAGCGTCTCGACATGGTCCGGACGCAGGGCCAGCGCGCGGGCGAAGGCGCGCAACGCGCCCTCCCGGTCACCGCTCTGGAGACGCAGATTGCCGAGCAGGAGCTGCGCCTCGGCATTGTCCGGCGCCGCTTGCGTCGCGGTTTCGACCTCCGCTTTCGCCTCCTCGGCCAGTCCCAGCCTGCGCAGGCTGCGGGCCAGCATCAGCCGTCCGCCGATATGGCCGGGGGCGAGCTTCGCCGCCGCCTCCAGATGAGCGCGCGCCTCCGCATGGCGGTTCTGGTTCGCGAGCAGCGCCCCCAGGTTGCGGCGCCCCTCCGCATGGTCGGGCGCCAGCTTGATCAGGCGCTCGCTGGCGGCGATGGCGGTGCGCGTATCGCCGCTCATCGCGGCGGCGGCGGCATAGAGATGCAGCACGTCGCGATTGTCGGCGGCGACCTCGAGCAGGATCTTGCATTGCCGGCAGGCATCCGCGGCCCGGCCTTCCGAGAAGGCCCTGACCGCCGCATCGAACAGCGCCGACGGATCGCCGCTGACGGGCTTGGTTTCGGGCGGGGGTGCCTTCGCGTTCATCGCGGTGCCGCTCCCGGCCCGTCGACCGGCGGCGAGACGCGCTGCAGCGCCGCGCCGATCTCGGCGACGGGCGGCGCCCAATCTCCCGGGCTCTTCTGCCGGAACAGGCGCGCGCTCGGATACCAGGGGCTGTCGGCGCGGGCGAAGAGCCAGCGCCAGTCGGGAATGAACGGAATCAGGATCCAGACGGGCCGGCCGAGGCTGCCGGCGAGATGGGCGACCGCGGTGTCGACGCTGAGGACCAGATCGAGCCCCGCGATCACGGCCGCCGTGTCGGCGAAGTCGCCGAGCTCAGGACCCAGATCGAGGATGCGGTCTTGCCAGCCGTTGGCGGCGATCTCGGCCGCGGCCGGGCCCTTCTGCAGCGAGATGAATTGCGCCCTCGAACCCTCGATCAAGGGGCGCAGGTGCGCCAGATCGAGGGAACGGTTGCGATCGTTGGCGAAGCCGGGATTGCCGCGCCAGACGAGGCCGATGCGCAAGCCCCGCTGCCGGCCCGGCTCCAGCTTCGCGGCCCAGCTTGCGACCAGTCCGGGATCGGGCGCGAGGTTCGGGAGCAGGGGCGGCACGGTCTCGAGCCTCGTGTCGAACAGGATCGGCAGGTCCAGCAGCGGCACCGAGAGATCGGCGGCCGGCAGCGGCGATCCTTGCGGGACGACCGTGACGTTCTCGTGAAAGGGCTGGAACAGCCGTCGCAGGGCGGCCGGGCATTCGAAGATCACGCGCCCGCCGCGCGCGGCGGCCAGCGGCAAATAGCGCGCGAACTGGATGACGTCGCCCATGCCCTGCTCGGGATAGACCAGCACGGTTCGGTCCGGAAACGGCTCGCCGGCCCAGGCGGGACCCGGATAGCGCCTGGCGAGATTGGTGTGAGGCGCGAGATACCAGCGCGAGCGGTAGTCGCGCCATCCGTCGGCGAACCGGCCGAGCGTGAGCCGCATCAGCGAGATCGACAGCCGGGCGTCCGTGCTGTCCGGCGCCCGGGCGAGGACCTTCTCGAAATAGCCGATGGCCTCCTCGAAGCGGCCGGTCTGCCGGGCGAGCGTGCCCAGCTGGTGAAGCAGGACCGGATCCATGGGCGCATGGGCGAGCCGCGCCAGGATCGCCGTCGCTTCCGCGAGGTCGCCGCGATCGGCCGCGAGCAGTCCCTGCGCCGCGACCGGATGCGGGTTCTGCGGCTCGAGCTGTCGGGCGCGCGCCAGCAGCGAGGTGGCTTCCTCGATCTCGCCGAGCCGCCCGAGGGCCGAGCCCAGATTCATCAGCGCGCTGACGAAACCGGGCCGGCTCGCCAGCGCCCGGCGATAGAAGGGCACGGAGTCGGCAAGCGCCTCGCGCTTATGCAGCAGGCGCGCGAGATTGTAGGCGGCGTCGGCATGGTCGGGCCGGCGTTCCAAGGCGGCGCGATAGCTGGCCTCGGCCTCCGCGAGCCGGCCGCCCTGCTCCAGCATGGTGGCAAGGGTGAAGAGAAGATCGGCATTGCCGGGCTGCAGCGCCACCGCTTCGGAAGCGGCCGCGATCGCTTCGGCGGATCGGCCGGCGGCGCTGAGCACGATGGCGAGGTTGGCGCGAAAGAGCGGGACCCTGGGTTCGAGCGCACAGGCGCGCTCGATCAGCGGCACCGCCGCCTGCGGCGATCCCTGCTGCTGGCGGATCAGTCCCAGGAGATGGAGGCTCTCCGCGTCGTCCGGCCGCTGCGCCAGCCGGCGCGCATAGAGCGCCGCCGCATCGTCGAGCCGGCCCGCGCGATGCAGCGCCAGGCCCTGCTCGATCGACGGCAATGTCTCGTCCGTCGCCTTCGTCCCGGGAGGGGAGCCGGACACCGGGGCGGGAGCCGGAGTCTCAGCCCTCGATGCGACGCAGATATTGGCCGACGAAATCCATGCCAACCAATTCGGCGTAGGCGTCGATGAGCTTCTGGGTGACGGGGCCCGGGATGGCGGCCTCGGCGACCGCGCGGCCGTTGATGCTGCGCACGGGGCAGATGCAGAGGCTGGTCGAGGTGAGGAAGGCCTCGTCGGCCGTGTAGGCGTCGTAAAGATCGATGTCGCGCTCCTCGCAAGCGATCCCGAGCTTGGCCGCGAGCTCGATCGTCACGGCGCGCGACACGCCGGGCAGCACATAGCGCGATTGCGGCGTCATCACCACGCCGTCGCGCACCATGAAGAAGTTGCTGCCGGTGCCCTCGGCGATGTTGCCGGATTCGTCGAGCAGGATCGCCCAGCCGTTCGGGTTGCGCTCGCGGGCCTCGATATCGCCCATGGTGAGGTTGAGATAGTTGTGGGTCTTGGCGCGCGGGCTCAGCATGTCGGGGGCCGCGCGGCGCACCGAGGGCACCACCACCTCGATTCCGTCGCGGAAGAGCTTGGCGCGCTGCTTCAGCGGCAGGGGCTTGCATTCGACGATCACGGTGGGCGTGGCGTCGCTTTTCACCGTGAGATCGTCGGCCGGCACGCCGCGCGAGATGCGCTGGCTTACCCAGTAATCGTCGTCCCGGTCGAGCAGATGGCGGTTGCGCGCGAACACATCCTCGGTGATCGCCGTCATCTCCTTCGGCGAGAGGCCCGGATCGATCCGCAGATAGCGCAGCGAGCGGTAGAGACGGTCGATATGCTCCTTGAGGCGGAAGATCTTGTGGCCGAAGGAGCGCGCCGTGTCGAAGGCGGCGTCGCCGGCGATGAAGCCGCGATCGCGGAACGGGATCAGCACGTCGCTTTCGGGGACGATCCGGCCGTTGAAATAAGCGACCCGTTCATTGGCCAGCTGCGCCATCGCCTTCGCACTCCCGTTCGTTGCGGCCGGAGCCTTGCGTTCCGGACCGTCCATCCTGCGCCGGATCATAGGGATCGGGCGTCGGGGCCGGAAGGCCCGAACCGCCGAGGGATCAGCTTGCCGATGCGAGCCCCGGCCGGCGCGGCGCCAGGGCCGCGGCCGTGGCGCCCTGCTCGATCAGGTCGGCCGGCAGCGCATCGGCATCGATCAGGCCCTTGAGGCCGCGCGCCAGGGGCGACGCCAGCATGATGCCGTAGCCGCCCTGCCCGGCGAGCCAATAGAAGCCCGGGGCCAGCGGGTCGGGGCCGACCACGGGGCTGTGGTCCGCCACGAAGCTGCGCAAGCCGGCCCATTGATGCGGCAGGCGCCGGACCTGGAGCGTGGTGGTGCGCTCGAGCCAGTCGACCAGATAGGCCACGTCCATCTCGTCCGGCTGCGCATCGCAAGGCGGCGAGGGTGTCTCGTCGGCCGGCGAGACCATCAGCCGGGTGCCGCTGTCCGGCCGGAAATAATGCTCGTTGCTGCAATCGTCGAGCGCCGGCCATGACGCGGGATCGGCACCCGGCGGGAGATCGACGAGGATGGCGGTGCGCCGCTTGGGAACGAGCCCGACCGGCGGCAGGCCGGCGAGCGTCGCGACCTCGTCGGCCCAGGCGCCGGCCGCATTGACGAGGACGGGTGCCGTCGCCACGACATCGCCGGCGCGGATCTCCCATCCGTCCGGCCGGCGCTCGATCCGATCGGCCCGCGCGTCGCAGACGAGCTCGCCGCCACGATGGCGGAAACCGGTGAGAAAGCCCTGATGGATGCGCGCGACATCCATATCCTCGATGTCGGTCTCGTAAAGCGCGCGGGCGACGACCTCGCGCCGGAGGATCGGCACGCGGCGCACCGCTTCGTCGGGCGAAATCTCATGGATCTCATGACCCGGTCCCGAGAGGGCCAGACGCTCCTCGAAGATGGCATCGTCGGCGGGCCCGGCGATGGTGATCGCGCCGCGCGGCTTCGTCATAGGCTGGTCGGTGAAGCCCGCGGGCGGGCGATCCAGGAACGGGCGGCCCGCCAGGATCAGGGCCCGCACGACCGCGTTGCCGTAATTGGGCGTGTAGAGGGCGGCCGAGCGGCCGGTCGAATGGTAGCCCGGCCGCGATTCCGCCTCGAGCATCAGCACCCGCCGTCCCTCGGCCAGCTCGTAAGCGGCGGCCGCGCCGGAAATGCCGGCGCCGATCACGATGGCGTCGAAAGAACGGGGCATCAGGCGGGGGCTCCGGGGGTGGGGTTGCGATCGGGGGCGGCTTGCCCGCGACAGGCCATCGGTGCGGGGGGCCGACACTATCACGGTGCCGGCCGGCCTGACGAATGGGGCACCCTTATCTCACCGCGCCGCCGGAGAAAGCGGCGCTGTCCCGTGCGCCGGCCTGCGACGCGAGGCCGCGGATCGGGAGCCGCCGGTGAACCGGTATCGCCAAGCGTTTGTTGGGCAACGAATCAATCGATCGACTCCTCTATCCAAAGGTGTAATACGCAGGGTTTCCGGTGAAATGGCCGGTAGCCTTAACCCAGGTTTAAACGGGTCCAAGGGATACAGGAATTCCCAAGGATCCCGTCATGACCGCCCGCACCGCCACCGCACGAGCTCCCAAGCCGCCCTTCAAGCAGCGCTTCATGGCGTGGTGGGAAGGCGTGGAGGTGGACGAGCTCGACCCGGCGGAGCTGGCCAAGCGCGGGCCGCAGCAGAAAGACACGGTCCGCAAGGTCAAGATCGACAAGAAGCCCGCCCTCGAATGGGAGACCCCGCGGGTGAAGCTCCTGCAGACGATCTGGGGCCCCGGCTTCGCCATGCCGGGCGACAAGGAATTCTGCCTGTGGCTGGCCAAGCCCGCCGGGCTCAACCCGACCATGACGGTCGCCGAGCTGGGGGCCGGTCTCGGCGGCTTCGCCCGGGCGCTGCACGAGGAATTCGGGCTCTGGATCTCGGGCTTCGAGCAGGATCCGGAGCTGGCCCGGGCGGCCCAGGAATATTCGGTGATGGCGGGGCTGGGCAAGAAAGCGCCGATCTTCGGCTTCGATCCCGAGCTGATCGAGCTCCGGGAATCCGGCCATGACTGTATCTTCGCGCGGGACCTGTTCTACCGCGTCGAGGACAAGAACAAGCTGCTGCAGACCGTCGAGAAGGCGCTGAAGCCCCGCGGCCAGCTGCTCTTCACCGATTTCATCCGCGTCGGCCCGACCGACGAGATGCGGCCCACCTACATGGCCTGGCAGGCCGGCGAGCCGGATGGCACCGATCCCTGGACCCTCCCGAAATACAAGACCGCCTGCTCGGAACGACGGCTGGATCTGCGGGTCGTCGAGGACATCACCAAGCAGCTGCGCGGCACCGTCATCAAGAGCCTGGCCGATCTGCTCGAGAAGGCCGAGGTCATCAGGGAGGATCCGCGCATGGCCGAGCCCCTGGCCGAGCATGTCGCGCTCTGGACCCGGCGGGTGGCCGCGATCGACAGCGGCGACATCGCCTGCTTCCGCTTCCACGCCTTCAAGACCGGCGTCGATAAAATGCTGTCGGACTGGTAGGTTAGGGCCTGTCCCCCGCCGCCGCCCGGAACGGTTGACAGAGCCCCCTCGGCCCCACTATGTTCCGGCGCCTCGCGTGGGACGGCATGGCCCTGACGGCCGGTTCGATCGCGCTCCGGAAACCTCGAGACGTTGCCCAAAGGACCGCCATCATGAAGGTCGTCAATTCGCTGAAGTCGGCCAAGAAGCGCCACAAGGACTGCCGCATCGTCCGGCGCAAGGGGCGCGTCTACGTCATCAATAAGACGAACCCGCGCTTCAAGGCGCGCCAGGGCTGAACCCGGCGCTTTTTCGCGGCTGCCCTCTTTAGCGAGGGCGCCGGCGCTTTCCTTCCGTTCCAGACTGTCTCGCGCGGCCGCTTCAGCGGCCGTTGTCGATTCTGCCGTCCGACGAACGGTTCCGCGTTCCGTTCCGGGCTTTCGGATATCACGGGGACCGGTCCGGATCGGCTTGCAGCCCAACCAAGCTGGGGCCAGAGTGCCCGGCGGGAGAGACGCGGAGCGCCGATTCATGTCGTTGAAGATGCCGGAGCCCGATGCGGCCATCATCCAGCGGCGGCGCGAGATCGCCGCGGCGCTGGGCCGCTTCCTGCCGCCGGACGCCATCGTGGTCGAAGAATCGATGCGCCGCGCCTATGAGAGCGACGGGCTCAGCGCCTACCGGCAATTGCCGCTGCTCGTGACCCTGCCCCGCACCACGGCCGAGGTCGCGGCGATCCTCTCCTTCTGCCAGCGCGAAGGCATCAAGGTGGTGCCGCGCGGGGCGGGCACCAGCCTCAGCGGCGGCGCCCTGCCGCTCGCCGACGGCATCCTGCTCGGCATGGCGCGCTTCAACCGCGTGCTCGACATCGATCCGGTCAATCGCTGCGCCGTGGTGCAGCCCGGCGTCACCAACCTCGCCATCAGCGAGGCGGTCAGGCCGCTGGGCTTCTATTACGCGCCCGATCCCTCGAGCCAGATCGCCTGCACCATCGGCGGCAATGTGGCCGAGAATTCGGGCGGCGTGCATTGCCTCAAATACGGCCTCACCACCAACAATGTGCTGGGTGTCGAGATGGTGCTGATCGACGGCACCGTGATCCGGCTGGGCGGCAAGCATCTGGATGCCGCGGGCTACGATCTCCTCGGCGTCGTGATCGGATCGGAGGGGCTCCTGGGCGTCGTGACCGAGGTCACGGTGCGCCTCCTGCCGCGGCCCGAGACGGCCCGCGCCCTCCTGGTCTCCTTCCCCACCAACGAGCAGGCCGGCGACTGCGTCTCGGCCGTGATCGCCGCCGGCATCGTGCCGGCCGGCATGGAGATGATGGACCGCCCCGCGATCCATGCCGCCGAGGCCTTCTGCCAGGCCGGCTATCCGCTCGAATGCGAGGCGCTGCTGATCATCGAGCTGGACGGGCCCAAGGCCGAGGTCGACGAGCTGCTGGAGCGGGTCGAGGCGCTGGCGCGCGCGCGCGGCGCCACCTCGATCGCCATCAGCCGGACCGAGGAGGAACGTCTGCGCTTCTGGGCCGGCCGCAAGGCGGCCTTCCCCGCCGTGGGGCGCATCTCGCCCGATTATTACTGCATGGACGGCACCATCCCGCGCCGCGAGCTGTCGCGCGTGCTGACCGAGATGCGCCGCCTGTCGGAGCATTACGGCCTGCGCTGCGCCAACGTGTTCCATGCGGGCGACGGCAACCTCCATCCGCTGATCCTCTACGACGCCAACAAGCCCGGCGAGCTGGAGCGGGCCGAGGCCTTCGGCGCCGACATCCTCAAGCTCTGCGTCGAGGTCGGCGGCGTGCTCACGGGCGAGCATGGCGTGGGCGTCGAGAAGCGCGACCTGATGGGCGTCATGTTCGACGAGGCGGATCTCGCCCAGCAGCAGCGTCTCAAATGCGCCTTCGACGAGGGCGGGCTGCTCAATCCCGGCAAGGTCTTTCCCGAGCTCCATCGCTGCGCCGAGCTCGGCAAGATGCATATCCATGGCGGTCGGCTGCCCCATCCCGATCTGCCGCGTTTCTGATCCCGCATGATCGAGACCATCCGGCCCCTGAATATCGAGGAGCTGCGCGCCGCTGTGGCGGGTGCGGCGGAGCGCGCCCTGCCGCTCGAGATCCTGGGACGCGGCAGCAAGCGCGATCTGGGCCGCCCCGTGGAGGCCCAGGCCGTGATCGACCTGTCGCGCTTGGCCGGCATCCGGCTCTATGAGCCGGAGGAACTGGTGCTGAAGGCCGGTGCCGGCACCAGCATGGCCGAGATCGAGGCGGTGATCGCGCAGCGCGGCCAGGTGCTCGCCTTCGAGCCGCCCGACCTGGCGCCGCTCTATGGCGGGGCCGCCGGCAGCGGCAGCATCGGCGGCACCATCGCCTGCAATCTCGCGGGGCCCCGCCGCCTCAAGGCGGGCGCCGCGCGCGATCATTTCCTGGGCTTCGCCGCCGTGTCGGGTCGCGGCGAGATCTTCAAGGCCGGCGGGCGCGTGGTGAAGAACGTCACCGGCTACGATCTGCCGAAGCTGCTCGCGGGCTCGCATGGCACGCTCGCGGTGATGACCGAGGTCACGCTGCGCGTGCATCCCGCACCCGAAACGGTGCGTACCCTGATCCTGGTGGGGCTCGACGATGCGCGCGCGGTCGAGGCCATGGCCGTGGCGCTCGGCAGCCCGCACGAGATCTCGGGCGCTGCGCATCTGCCGCCGGGCGAGGCGGGCTCGAGCGCGGTCGATCGCATCGCCGAGACCGGCACGGGCGTCACGGCGCTGCGCGTCGAAGGGCCTCCGGCCTCGGTGAGCTATCGCGTCGGTGCGCTCGAGGCCTGGCTGCGGCGCTTCGGGGTGCCGAGCCTCACCCTCGATCCCGCCGAATCCGCGATCCTGTGGCGCGAGATCCGCGACGTGCGCAGCTTCGCCGCAGCGCGGCTCGATCCGCGCATGCCGCTCTGGCGGCTCTCGGTCCCGCCCAGCGAGGGGCCTCGCATCGTGGCCGCGATCCAGGCGGCAAGGCCCGGCGCGCGCCATCTCTATGACTGGGGCGGCGGGCTCGTCTGGCTGGCGCTGCCGCACGCGCCCGATGCCCACGCGGGCCTGGTGCGCGGCGCGCTCCAGACGCAGGCGGGTTCCCAGGCTGGCCATGCGACCCTGATCCGCGCCGAGGCATCGGTGCGCCGCGCGGTGCCCGTGTTCGAGCCGGAAGCGCCGGCGCTCGCGGCCTTGAGCCGGCGCGTGAAAGCCGCCTTCGATCCGCTCTCGATCCTCAATCGCGGGCGGATGGGCTAGGTCCTTCGATGCAGACCAACTTCACCCTGGCGCAGCTCGCCAATCCGGACATCGCGGCCGCCGAGCCGATCCTCAGGGCTTGCGTCCATTGCGGCTTCTGCACCGCGACCTGTCCGACCTATGTGCTGCTGGGCGACGAGCTCGACAGTCCGCGCGGTCGGATCTACCTCATCAAGGACATGCTGGAGAACGACAAGCCGGCCGACAAGGACACGGCGCTCCATATCGACCGTTGCCTTTCGTGCCTCTCCTGCATGACGACCTGCCCCTCGGGCGTGCATTACATGCATCTCGTCGATGTGGCGCGCGCCCATGTCGAGGAGACCTACGAGCGGCCGCCGCGCGAGCGCTGGATGCGCGCGGCCCTGCGCTGGCTCCTGCCGCGGCCCTGGCTCTTCGGGCCTGCCTTGATGCTGGGCCGTTGGATGAAGCCGCTCCTGAAGCGGCTGCCCGCGCCCCTCGACAGCTGGGCCGAGATGATCCCCTCGCGCCGGCGGCAAACCGCGCCGGCCTCGTCGGCGCGCGATCTGGGCCAGGCGCGGATGGAAGCGGCGCAGAGGGAAGGCGGGGCCGTACGCAAGCGCGTGGCGCTGCTGGGTTCCTGCGTGCAGCAGGCCATGGCGCCCGAGATCGATGCGGCGACCGAGCGGCTGCTCGCGCGCCATGGCGTCGAGCTGGTGGCGGCACCGGGCTCGGGCTGCTGCGGGGCGCTTGCGCATCATCTGGGCGAGGAGGGCGAGGCCAAGTCGCGCGCGCGGCGCAACATCGCGGCCTGGGAGCGGCTCATCGAGACGGGTCCGCTCGATGCGATCCTGGTCAACGCGTCCGGTTGCGGCACCGTGGTCAAGGATTACGGCTTCATGCTGCGCACCGATCCCGCCTGGAAGGAGCGGGCGGCCCGGGTCAGCGCGCTCACGCGCGACATCACCGAGTTCATGGCCGAGCTCGGGCTCGACACCGCGATGCCGGCGCCCGACTACCAGCCGGGGCTCGAGGTCGCCTATCACTCGGCCTGCTCGATGCAGCATGGCCAGCGGGTGAAGCGTCCGCCGGTCGAGCTCCTGGCCGCCGCGGGCTTCGCGGTCAAGGAGCCGGCCGAGGGCCATCTCTGCTGCGGCTCGGCCGGCACCTACAATTTGCTGCAGCCGGAGATCGCCACCCAGCTCGGCCGGCGCAAGGCCGGCCATCTCGCCGCCACCGGTGCCGCCATCGTCGCCACCGGCAATATCGGCTGCATCGCCCAGATCGCCCGCCACGGCACGCAGCCCGTGGTCCATACGGTCGAGCTGCTCGACTGGGCGACCGGTGGACCGAAGCCGGCGGGGTTGCAACCATGATTGTCACCCCCGCGCCCGGGTCCGGCCGTAGGCCGGCCCAAGCGTAAACTCCAGCGGGGGTCCCTGGTTCGGCTCGGCGCGTTGGATCGAGGTGGATCCCCGCTTTCGCGGGGATGACGTCGGGGGCTTAGCTCTCGCTCAATCCCTTCAGCATCCTGCGCGCCACATCCTCGCCGCGCTCCCAGACCATCGCCTTCCAGTCGTCCTTGTCGGGGTAGAACGCATCGCGGATCTGCTGCTTGATCTCGCGGCCTTGCGGTGAATCGAGCCGGCCATGGGTATGGAGCCAGTTGTCGGCCCTGACCGCGTCGATCATCGCCTTGAGCGGCAGGGTGCCGTATTCGAGCGTGACGCCGCTGACGGCGACGTCCGGCATGGCGCGCTCGATGCCGCTGAGCGTGTCGCCGGTGGTGACCGAGGAGGAGGAATCGCCGGTGGCGTAGGACGTGGCCTCGCCGCCGAACCAATCCTCGATCCGGGCGAACCCGGGCGCCTCCGGCACATGGCCGTTCATGATCTCGCCATAGCCATAGGGCCCGAGCCCGCTATGGAGGTCGATGACGGCGACCTGCCGCGCCTCGCGGGCGATCTCCTGCGAGAGCCGGGTCAGGAGCCGGTTCGACCAGCTCGCCGCCCGCCCGCCATAGAACACGCCCTCGGCGTGGTTGTATTGCCCGGCCGTGACCGCGGCTTGGAGCGCGGCAGGACCATGCTCGGCGCCATAGGCCTGGAGCCGAGCATCGGCCTCGCGGCGTCCGGAAGGCGTCCAGGCGCTCGGGCAGATGGAGTCTTTCAGCGCGTCATAGCCGGGATTGCGCGGATGCGGCCGGGCGTGATCCACGAAATTGCGATTGAGATCGATATTGTCCTCGTTGGTGCGCCGCAGCCAGGCGAAGCCGTAGGGATTGAGGGCGTGGAGCATGACGCAGCCGACGCCGGCCGGCAGCGACCGCAGGACACCGCTCTCGATCAACCCGGTCTCGATGCCGGAACCCAGGAACCCTTCGACCCCATGGGTTCCCGACTTGATCAGCAGGACCCGCTCCGCGCGCTCGGGCCCGAATCGGGCGGTGTCGGTGAAGAGCCCTTCGCCATCGGGACCGCTCGCGGGGTTTTGATGATGGGCGAGCCGGGCGCCCGCGGCCTCCGCCGCGGCCAGGAATTTGGCGCGGGCTTCGCCATAACGGGCTGAAAAGTAAACCGATGCCGACAAGGGCGACCTCCAAAAGAGAGCAGGATCGCGCCACTTTCATCCCGCATCGCCGGGCCGGCAAGAGCCCCGCCGCCATTGGAGCGGAACCCAGCGCGCACCATACTATAATGGGTCGTCATGATAGGGCGGCGGCGCATAAGGCATCGAACGATGACAACCGGTTCATGGCTTCGTCGGCTCTGGGGCGCGCAGCGGTGGGCAGCCGGGCTGGGCCTGGCCGTCGCGCTCGCTGCGGCAAATTCCGCGGGCGCGTTCGCCGATCAGAAGGATCCGCGCCTGCCGGAGCTATTCGATCTGCTGAAGAAGGCGCCCGATCCCGGATCGGCCCAGCAGGTCGAGCAGCTGATCTGGGCTCTCTGGTTCCACTCCGACGATCCGGAGGTGGTCAAGACGATGAACACCGGCGTCACCGCCATGTCCCAGTCGAACTTCCAGCGCGCGATCGAGGCCTTCCATCATGTGACCGAGATCGCGCCCGATTTCGCCGAAGGCTGGAACAAGCTGGCGACGGTCCATTACCTGGTCGGCGACTACCAGGATTCCCTGGACGAGATCGGCCATACGCTCGAACTCGAGCCGCGCCATTTCGGCGCGCTTTCGGGGCTCGGGCTGGTGCAGGCGCAGCTCGACCATACCGAGCAGGCGCTCGACGCCTTCGAGCGCGCGCTCGATGTCTATCCGATGATGCAGGGTGCGCGGATCAACGCCGAGACTCTGCGGAAGGAATTGCAGGACAAGGGAATCTGACAGGCTCCGGCTCTGGCCGTTCCTAGGCCGCGATTCCCAACGCCGCCTTGCCGCCCGGCGCGCGCCCATGCCACACTCCGGCCCCGACCGGAGGAGCTCATGCGTCACATTTTCATCGCCGTCGCCATGCTTCTCTTCTGCGCAACCCGCCAAGCGGAGGCCGACGACGTGCAAGCGACCCTGACCCAGCGGCTCGAGGCCTATTACGACGCGCAGCGCGCGGGCGATCTCGACAAGGTGCTCCAGTTCATGGGCCAGGAGCAGCGCAAGCTCTACAACGAAGAGGTCGGCAACGATCCCGACAAGAAGAAGATGGCGACGGAGTGGATGCAGAAGACCGCGCCCCGGAGCTTTACGGTCGAGAAGATGACCGAAGACAAATCCGCCGGCACCGTCAGCCTCCATACCGTCAACGAGGTGATGGACGAGGGCAACCTCGCCCATGTCGAGATGCAGACCGACTTCGCCAAGGAAGGCGGCGACTGGGTCATCACCGGCGTGGTCTATGGCATGAACCGCGACGCCATCAAACGCGCCGCCAACGACGATCCCGAACCCGACGACGCCTATGATACGGACAGCTCGCTCAATATCGGCGGGCCGGTCATCCGCGTGGATTACCAGAAGGACTACACGCTGATCGTGATCCGCGTGCTCGACGAGGAGCACGACCTGTTCCTGCCGCCCAAGGCGAAGCTCAAGGCCATGGGCGTCGATCCGGCCAAGCTGACCGAGGGCACCATCGTCAGCGGCTATGGCAGCACCAGCCGCAACGACGAGTTCAAGCACCGCATCGACGAGCTGGAGATCCAGGAGTAGCTATCGTCTACTTTGCCGGCACGGCCGCCTTCGCGGGCGACGCGACGCCACGCCCCAGCGGCACCAGCCGCACCTCGACACCATGCACGGCCGAGCTTTCGCCCATGTCGCTCTTGTGGCCGGGGTTGAGCGCGTTGATGTTGGCGTGGCCGGCGAGCGCCTTGGGCCAGCGGCTCTTGGAGCCGAGCAGCACGCCGGGCGGGACCAGGGCCGCCACCTCCACATCCATCTCCAGGCGCCCGGTCTCGTTTTCGAGCCGCACCCGGTCGCCGCTCTGGAGGCCGAGCTTCGCCGCGTCCTGCGGGTGGATCGCGATCCGCTCCGGCCCGAGCTTGGCCTGGATGGCGGGATCGTTGCCGTAGCTCGAATTCATCAGCCAGAGATTGGCGGGCGAGAGCAAGCGATAAAGGCCGGGCGCCGGCCGCGCATCGACCGTCGCTTGCGGCGCTGCCGGATGGCCGTCGGCCGCGGCTGCTTCGCTTGCGATCTCGATCTTGCCCGAGGGCGTCGGGAACTTCCCGTCGGCGAACTGGGCGACCGGTTCGTTCCACACATCCACCGTCGCCTTGGCCTGGAGCTCGGCGAAACCGCCGGCGACCCCGCAAGCCTTGGCGGCGCGATCGAGGATCGGCGCGTCCGGCTCGGTGAGGGCGGGCTCGGTGAAGCCCATCGCCAGTGCGAGGCGGCGGAAGATCTCCTGGTTGGGCAGGGCTTCGCCCATCGGCGCGAAGGCGCGGCTCTGCGCCGAGAGCGTCAGGTTGAAGTAGGAAGAGACGATGTCGTCGAACTCGAGGAAGCTCGCCGCCGGCAGCACGATGTCGGCGAACTCGGCGCTGTCGGTGCGGAAGAGGTCGATCACCACCGTGAAGAGGTCTTCGCGGGCGAGCGCCCGATGGAGCCGCGCCTGGTCGGGATTGGAGGCGGCGATGTTGATGTTCCAGCAGATCAGCGCCTGGATCCGGTCGCGGGTCTCGAGGGCGGTGCAAAGATCCATATGGCTGATTGCATGGCGCGGCCGGGTGCGCAGGCCGGGGCGCTCGATATCCTCGCCGTCGATGCCCTTGCGCGCACCGCCATTGAGGAAGAGGAAACCGGCACCGGGCTTGCCGATATTGCTCGTCGCTGCCGGCAGCAGCCCCACGGCGCGGAAGATGTTGCCGCCCTGCGGCTGGCGGCAGAGGCCCTGCCCGAGCCAGAGCAGGGAGGGGCCGCGCCCATAGATTCGCGCGGCCTGTTCGATGAGGGCGGCCGGCACGCCGGTCTGCGCCTCGCCCCAGGCGGGGGTGCAGCGATCGAGCTGCGCCTCGATCGCCTCCCAGCCGATGCTGTTCTGGGCCAGATAGGCGCGGTCGAGCAGCCCCTCGCGGCGGATCACATGCAGCATCGCGAAAGCGAGCGCCGCGTCGCTACCGGGGAAGGGCTGGAGATGGAGATCGGCCTCGGCGGCGGTCGCATGGCGGACGGGATCGATCACGATCACCTGGCCCGGCGCCTCCTTGAGCCAGTGCTTGTGCGCGTGCGGCGCCGAGTGCGAGGGGTTGGCGCCCCAGACCAGGATGCAGGCGGCGTCCTTCGCCATGCGCGGATCGAAACCCACGGCCGAGGTGCCGTAGAGATAGCCGAAGGCGACATGGGCCGAGAGATTGCAGATCGAATCCGGCTCGATCTCGCTGGCCCCGAGCTTGTTGAAGAAACGCATCGGGAAGGCGGTCGCGAGCAGCGAGCAGGTGCCGGTGTAATGGCAGTGATAGATCGGCTCGGGGCCGCTCTTGGCGACGATGCCCTTGAGCCGCGCGGCGATGGTCGCCAGCGCCTCGTCCCAGGAGATCGGCTGGAATTGCCCCTGGCCCTTGGGACCCACGCGCTTCAGCGGCTGCAGCAGGCGCTGATGCGGGTCGCGCCAGGCGCCGTTATAGGCGATCGCACATTTACCGCAGAGCGCGCCGCGGCTCACCGGGTGATCGGGATCGCCCAGCACCTTCGCATGGTCGCCGCGCTTGACGACCGCGATGCCGCAGCTGTCATAGCAGTCGCGCGGGCAGGTGGTGCGGATGATGGTCTTCTCACCGGCCATGGAACGGCCCTCTCCCGCCGTTTCGTGCGGCACCGTTGACGGATACCGATATGGACTCTAGTGCCCGAACGGTCGGGCCGGCAAGCCGGCTCGCCAGCCTCGCGCATCTCGATTAGAATCGGCGCTCTTGGCGAAAGCGGCTCAGGATTGGTGAGCCGCGGCCGCCCGGCCCTTCATTCCAGAGCCTTTGGCCCGACGCGAATTTCCGCCCTTGACCCGTGATCCCCATCTCGAGCGCAAGACGCTGACCGGCGCCCTCTATGCGTTGGGCTGCTTCTGCCTCTGGGGCCTGAATCCGGTCTATTTCAAGACCGTCGCCACGGTGCCGGTGATCGAGGTGCTGGCCCATCGCGTGGTCTGGTCGGTGCCGTTCCTCGCGATCCTGGTGGCGCTGTCGCGCCGCTGGCCGCATGTGGCCGACGTGCTGCGCAACCGGCGCGCCCGCTCGATCCTGATGCTGACGGCACTCATCCTCGCCACCAACTGGTCGCTCTATATCTGGGCGGTGGCGAGCGCGCAGATCGTGCAATCGGGCCTCGGCTACTACATCAACCCGCTGGTCAACATGCTCCTGGGCACGCTGGTGCTGCACGAGCGGCTCAAGCCCTGGCAATGGGCGGCGGTGGCGCTGGCCGCGGCCGGCGTGCTCAATCTCGCCATCGCCTATGGCGAGTTCCCCTGGCTTGCCGTCAGCCTTGCCGTGACCTTCGGGGTCTATGGCCTGCTGCGCAAGATCGTGGCGGCCGAGAGCCTCGACGGGCTCATGGTGGAGACGCTCCTGCTGCTGCCCGTAGCGCTGGCGCTGCTGGTCTATCTTGCCGTCATCGACGCCGGCAGCTTCGGCACTGTCTCCACCCATCTCGATCTCATGCTGATCCTGGCAGGGCCGGTGACGGCGGTGCCGCTGCTGCTGTTCGCGGCCGCCGCCCGCAAGCTGCGGCTGGCCGCGCTGGGCTTCTGCCAGTATCTCTCGCCCACGCTCCAGCTGCTGCTGGCGGTCGCCGTCTATGGCGAGCCCTTCACCCCGGCCCACCTCGTCACCTTCGGCTGCGTGTGGATCGCGATCGTGATCTACAGCCTGGACAGCTTGCGGGGGCAACGGAGGCGCGCAATACGTCATCCCCGCGAAAGCGGGGATCCATCCTGATCCAACGCGCCAAACGTCACGGTAGATCCCCGCTTTCGCGGGAGTGACGGTAGAGAAACAGTGACGATCAGGAAGGGAGCGATGGCGTCGCTGCGTCAGCCATCCACCCAGGCGATCCGTAGGACGTTGGTGGAGCCGGGCGTGCCGAAGGGGACGCCGGCGGTGACGACGAGGCGCTGGCCGGCCTTGGCGAAGCCTTCCGCGAGCGCGATGCGGCAGGCCTTGTCGACCATCTCGGAGAAGCTGCGGACATCCGGCGTCTCGATGCAATGGACGCCCCAGACGAGCGCCAGGCGCCGCGCGGTCTCGCGCTTCGAGGTCAGGCACAGGATCGGCACCTCGGGCCGCTCGCGCGCGGCGCGGAAGGTGGTCGAGCCGGAGGTGGTGTAGGTCACGATGGCCGCGGCGGAGATCGTGTGGGCCACCTGCTGCGCGGCATAGGTGATCGCGTCGGCCGCAGTCGCCTCGGGCTCGGGGCGTTGCGCGGCCAGGATGCGGCGATAGAGCGGGTCGCGCTCCACCCGTTCGATGATCCGGTTCATGATCGAGACCGCCTCGATCGGATAGTTGCCCGACGCGGTCTCGGCCGACAGCATCAGCGCATCGGCGCCGTCATAGACGGCGGTGGCGCAGTCCGAGGCCTCGGCGCGGGTCGGCGCCGGCGCCATCACCATCGATTCCAGCATCTGGGTCGCGACCACCACCGGCTTGCCCTTGAGGCGGCAGGTGGCGACGATGCGCTTCTGGATCGAGGGCACGTCCTCTGGCGGCATCTCGACGCCGAGGTCGCCGCGCGCGACCATGGCGGCGTCGGCGAGATCGAGCAGCTCTTCCAGCCGGTCGATGGCCGAGGGCTTCTCGAGCTTGACCAGGATCGCGGCGCGGCCCTGCACCAGGCGGCGGGCCTCGGCCACGTCCTCGGGCCGCTGCACGAAGGAGAGCGCGATCCAGTCGACGCCGAGATCGAGGGCGAAGGCGAGATCGCGGCGGTCCTTCTCCGTGAGGGGCGAGACCGGCAGCAAAATGCCCGGCAGGTTGACGCCCTTGCGGTCCTTGATCCGTCCGCCGAGCAGAACCGTGGTGTCGGCATAGCCCTGGCCGACGCGCTCGACCTTGAGCCTCAGGCGGCCATCGTCGATCAGCAGGTCGGCGCCCGGCGTCAGCGCCTCGAGCACCTCGGGGTGGGGCAGGCGCACGCGCGTGCTGTCGCCCGGCCGGTCCTCGAGATCGAGGCGAAAGGGCTGGCCGCGCTCGATCTGCGCCTCGCCGCCGGCGAGCTGGCCGACGCGGATCTTGGGGCCTTGCAGATCGACCAGGATGCTGATCGGCCGCCCCGTCTCCGCCTCGATCTCGCGGATGACGGCGTGGCGCGCGCGGTGATCCTCGTGCGTGCCATGGCTCAGATTGAGCCGGAACACATCGACGCCGGCGTGGAAGAGGCTGAGAAGCTGCTCGCGGGTCGAGCTGGCGGGCCCCAGGGTGGCGACGATCTTGGCCAGTCGTTCACGTCTCATGCTCGCAACTCTACCTTCGGCTTCATGACCGCTGAAAGCGTCTCGGGGTCGTCTTGTCTCAAGGCGGGCGCTGGCAGGAACGTTCCGGGTGCGCAGGGGCGGACCCATGCCCGGCTCGGAAGCTGGGGGCTCCCGAGGATCGATCCCGGGCGGGATCCGCCGACGAAGATGCCTAGCCTAGAGCGCTTCCCGATCCGAGGGAATCGGGAAGCGCTCCGGGCTCTTTCGGTTTTGTCATGTTTTCCCTGGCCGGCGGACCGGTCGGCGCTCAGCGCCGCTTCTCGATCAGGATGGCGCGGAAATCGTTCACGTTGGTCAGGGTCGGGCCGGTCTTGACCAGATCGCCAAGTGCCTCGAAGAAGCCATAGCCGTCATTGTTGGCGAGCAGGGCCTTGGCATTGACGCCCTTGGCCCAGCCCCGGGCCAGGCTGTCGGGCGCCATCAGCGCGCCGGCATTGTCCTCGGTGCCGTCGATCCCGTCGGTGTCGCAGGCGATGGCATGGATGCCCGGATGCCCGTCGAGCGCCACCGCCAGCGCCAGCAGGAACTCGGCATTGCGCCCGCCGCGCCCCTGGCCCCGGACCGTGACCGTGGTCTCGCCGCCCGACAGCAGGACGAGCGGCGGCTCGCCGGGCTGGCCGTGGCGCGCGACCTGGCGCGCGATGCCGGCATGGACGAGCGCCACGTCGCGTGCCTCGCCCTCGATCGAATCGCCGAGGATCATGGGCGCGATGCCGGAAGCGCGCGCCGCCTTGGCGGCGGCTTCGAGCGCGTCCTGCGGCCGTGCGATCATGATGGTTCGGGCGCGGGCGAAGCGCGGATCGCCGGGCTTGGGCGTCTCGTCCTGGCCGCGCCGGAAGCGCTCGGTCACGGCGGGTGCCTCGGTGATCCTGTATTTCTCGATCACGGCGAGCGCGTCGGCGAAGCTGGTCGGATCGGGCACGGTGGGACCCGAGGCGACCACGGAAGGATCGTCGCCCGGCACGTCGGAGATCAGCAGCGTCACCAGCTCGGCCGGGTAGGCGGCCGCGGCGAGCCTTCCGCCCTTGATCGCCGACATATGTTTGCGCACGCAATTCATCTCGGCGATGGTGACGCCATATTTGAGCAGCGCCTTGTTCATCGCCTGCTTGTCGGCGAGCGTGATGTCGGGTGCCGGCAGCGACAGCAGCGCCGAGCCGCCGCCCGAGATCAGGCACAGCACCAGATCGTCGGGCGTGAGGCCCTGGACCTTCTCGAGGATCCGCCGCGCCGCGTCGCGGCCGCGCTCGTCGGGCACCGGATGCGAGGCCTCGACGACCTCGATCTGCCGGCAGGGCGCGCCATGACCGTAGCGCGTCACCACCAGCCCCTCGAGCGGCCCCCGCCAATGACGCTCGACCGCCGCCGCCATGGCGGCCGAGGCCTTGCCGGCACCGACCACGATGGTGCGGCCCTTGGGCGGCGGGGGCAGATGTTTCGGCACGGCCTGCATCGGATCCACCACCGACAGCGCGGCGCGGAACAGGCTCAGCAGCAGGTCACGGGGGGCTTGAGGCATCGGGGACGCGGTTTCGTGAAGGGGAGACCAGAGAATCAGCCGCGGCGCTCGCTGTAAAGCCGCGCGATCAGGATGCCGGCCAGCACCACGACGCCGGCCAGGATCTGCCACGGGGTCAGCCGCTCGCCGACCAGGAACCAGGCGAGGAAGAAGGTTGCCACCGGATTGACCAGCATGCTGACCGAGGAGAAGGCGACCGGCAGGTGGCGCAGCGCCCAGGCGATCATGCTCTGGCCGCCGACCTGGGAGATCCAGGCCAGCCCGACCAGGATGGCCCAGCCCCGCAGGCTCATGGGCACCAGGCTCTCGCCCGAGACCAGCGCCGCGACCAGCATCACCACCAGCCCCGAGACGGCGGTCCAGGTCATGACCTGCGCCGTCGAGAAGCGCTCGCGGGCGGCCTTGATGGTGATGATGTAGCCGGCATAGGTGATGCCGGCGCCGATACCGGCGAGATTGCCGATAATGTGGGTCATGTCGAGATGGACTGCGCCGATGAGCGCCGCTACACCGCCCAGAGCCACGGCGAGGCCCAGGACGAAACCCGGCCGGAAGCGCTGCCCATAGACCAGCCAGGCGATCAGCGTCACGAAGATCGGCGCCGTGTTGCCGAGCAGGGTCGCGGTCGCGGCCGTGGTCAGGCGGATCGACCAGTGCCAGCAGACGAGATCGGCCGCGAGATAGAGGCCGGGAAGCGCGAGGATCCAGAAATCGCGCAGCGCCTGCGGCCTCGCGGGGGCCTTTGTCTGGTGACGGGCTTCGACACCCTGCCAGAGGAGGAGCAGCGGCAGGGCCAGGAACAGGCGATGGAAGCCGGTGGCCGAAGGCCCCAGCTCGGAAATCTTGACGAAGATGCCGGAGAAGGAAACCGCGACCGCGCCGAGCAGCAGCACGGCCAGGGCGGCGCGGCCTGGGGCGGCCGCGGGCGTCGTCGTATCGGCGAGCGTCATGGCGCTCTTTATAGGGGCGGGCCGGCGGCGGAACCATGTCCGCCGCGACATGGACCCCCTGCGTCCGCGACAGGTCACCCATGCGGAGGAGCGGACCGCGGTTTCACTTTCTTCCCCTCCCCCCTTGAGGGGGAGGTCAGGGTGGGGGGTGATCGTAGGACGTAGTGCGGCAAGAGCACTTGATCGCGTCATTCGCATCTAAAACGAATCTGCGGCCACCCCCCCCCATCCCAGCCTCCCCCTCAAGGGGGGAGGGGAAGAAGGCGAAGCTGCAGTTGCGGCGTCCTTGGCGCTGTCGCGTCACATCAGCAACGCGATTTCGCGTCGACCGACATGGTTCCGAAACATCGGCCCCCGATCTGCCCTGCGAAGGCCCGGCCGCAACGCAAACCACCGAGCGCGGCCGGACTTCCGATTGCAAACTGGAAAGGGTCACGAAGATGTGCGGAATTGCAGGTTGGGTGAGCTATCGGCGCGATCTCACCACGCAGGAGGCTGTCATCGCGCGGATGACAGCGACCATGGCGCGCCGGGGTCCGGATGCGGGCGGGGTCTGGATCGATCGCCATGTCGCCTTGGGCCATCGCCGGCTGGCCGTCATCGATCTCGCCGGCGGCGTGCAGCCGATGCAGGCGGAGGAACAGGGCCGCACGGTCGCCTCGCTCATCTATACGGGCGAGGTCTACAACTTCGTGGAGCTGCGCGACGAGCTGCGAGGGCTGGGCCATGGCTTCAGGACGCGCAGCGACACCGAGGTCGTGCTGCGCGGCTACCTGCAGTGGGGCGAGAGGGTCGTCGAGCGGCTCAACGGGATGTTCGCCTTCGCGATCTGGGATGTCCGCAGCGAGGAGCTGTTCCTCATCCGCGACCGGATGGGCGTCAAGCCGCTTTACTATTATCCGACCGCCGACGGCGTCCTGTTCGGCTCCGAGCCGAAGGCCATCCTCGCCCATCCCAAGGTCCAGCCCCGCGTCAACCGCGAGGGCTTCTGCGAGCTCCTGACCTTCGCCAAGAATCCCGAGGCCACCGTCTATGCCGGCATGCACGAGGTGCGGCCGGGACAGATCGTGCGGGTGAGCCGGCGCGGCCTGACCAAGCATCGCTACTGGGCGCTGACGGCGCAGGAACATGACGACGATCTCCTGCGGACGGTCGACAATGTCGCCGGGCTCATGGAGGACATCGTCCAGCGGCAGATCGTGTCCGACGTGCCGCTCTGCAGCCTGCTCTCGGGCGGGCTCGATTCCTCGACCGTCACGGCGATGGCGAACCGGGCGATCGCCGACCGGGAGGGCGGGCGGATCCGCTCCTTCTCCGTGGATTTCGCCGAGCACGGTTCGGCCTTCGTCGCGGGCGATTTCCACAAGACCCCCGATACGCCCTTCGTGCGGGATTTCGTCGACCATATCGGCTGCGACCATACCGAGGTCGTGCTCGACAGCCGGAGCCTGGCGGATCGCGATCTCGGTCGGGCCGTGCTGGAAGCCGCCGACTTTCCGCTCAGCGTCTCGGGCGACATGTTCGCGTCGCTCTATCGGTTGTTCCAGGCGGTGCGCCAGAACTCGACCGTGGCCCTGTCGGGCGAATCGGCGGACGAGGTCTTCGGCGGCTATTCCTGGTTCCACGATCCGCAGACCGTCAATGCGGGGACCTTCCCCTGGATTGCCGCCAATATCAGCAAGGCCTTCGACGGCACGCAGGTGCTCGATCCGGGCTTGCGCGAGCGGCTCGATCTGGCCGGGTTCGAGGCCGACAGCTATGCCAGCGCCATCGCCGAGACGCCGCAGCTCGCGGGCGAATCCGCCGCCGAGCGGCGCATGCGCGAGATCAGCTATCTGCACCTGACGCGCTTCGTGCAGTTCCTGCTCGACCGCAAGGACCGCATGAGCATGGCGGTGGGCCTCGAGGTTAGGGTGCCGTTCTGCGACCATCGCCTGGTCGAGTATGTCTTCAACATCCCCTGGGAGATGAAGACCTTCGACGGGCGCGAGAAGAGCATCCTCCGGGCCGTGGCGCGCGGGCTCCTGCCGCGATCGATCCTCGAGCGGGTCAAGAGCCCCTATCCCTCGACGCAGGATCCGGCTTACGAGCAGGCGGTTCGCGAGGAGGTGGCGGAGATGCTGGAGGACCGCTCGCATCCGGCCGCTCCCTTGTTCGACCGGGCGGCGATCCGAGGTCTGCTGGCGCAGCCTCTGGGCAACAGCAGCTCGCTCCCCGGCCGCGCCGGCCTCGAGCGCGCCCGCTCGATCGGGGCCTGGGTGAAGGCCTATGACGTCCAGCTCGACCTCTGACCCGCGAGGGTTAACCGTCTCGAATCGCTTCAGTTTCGGGGCGGTCAATCCGCCGATTGACGGGAGGCGAGGCCGGTGCCAGCCTCCCGCCGCTTCGGGCCGCATCGGCCCTCCAGAGGAGGCTTTGCCCATGACCGGCTGGCGCGGCGTATTCCCGGCGATCACCACGCAGTTCAAACCCGATCAATCGATCGACATGGCGGCGACGGCCGCCTCGATCGAGCGGCAGGTCAAGGCCGGCGTGAACGGCGTCATCATGTGCGGCTCGCTGAGCGAGGCCTCGACGCTCGATGGCGAGGAGAAGCGCGCGATGGTGAAGCTCGCGCTCGACACGGTGAAGGGACGGGTCCCGGTCCTGGCCGGCACCGCCGAGGCCACCACCAGGAACGCCTGCAAGTTCGCCGAGGACGTCGCCAAGATCGGCGGCGGCGGCCTCATGCTGCTGCCGGGCATGATCTACAAGTCGGACCGCCGCGAGACGCTGGCGCATTACCGCACCGTGGCGCGGGCGACCGACCTGCCGATCATGGTCTATAACAACCCGCCGGCCTACGGCGTGGATGTGACGCCGGAGATGTTCGCCGAGCTCGCCGACGAGAAGACGCTGGTCGCGATCAAGGAATCCTCCGACAATGTCCGGCGCATCACCGACATCGTGAATCTCTGCGGCGACCGCTACATCCTCTTCTGCGGCGTCGACGACCTGATCCTGGAAAGCCTGATGCTGGGCGCCGTGGGCTGGGTCGCGGGCCTGGTCAACGCCTTCCCCGACGAGACGGTGCAGCTCTACCGTCTGGCGCAGAAGGGCCGCTACGAGGAAGCCCGCGCGCTCTATCGCTGGTTCATGCCGCTCTTGCACCTCGATGTCTCGGTCAAGCTCGTCCAGTACATCAAGCTGGTGCAGGCCGAGGTCGGGCTCGGCACCGAGACGGTGCGCATGCCGCGCATGCCGCTCGCGGGCGAGGAGCGCGAGCGCGTGCTCGGCATCATCCGCGCCGCCGTCGCCAAGCGGCCGAAGCTGCAGGCGCTGGCGGCGGAGTAAGGGCCTAGAGCCCCAGATCGCGCCGTCCGCCGCTGAGGAAGCGGCGCGGCGCGTAGCCCAGATCGCGCGCGGCCGGGCCGATATCGAAGGCCTGGTCGCGCGCCATTCGTTTGGCGAGGTCGGAAACGGCGGCAAGGCCGGGAACGCGGATAAGCCGCGGCGGGCGGCCGAGGGCCGCGAAGATCCGCTCGATCATGGCCCGGTAGGAGAGGGTCTCGCCGCCCGGCAGCGCGTAGGTTCGGCCGATCGCTTGCGGTCGGTCGAGGGCCGCGAGCGCTGCCAGCGCCAGATCCTCCGCATGCACGGGCTGGCGCTTTCCTTCTGCCTGCCAGGCGACGGGGAAGAAGCCGAAGCGCTCGATGAAGCGCGCGGCGCGGCCGACATTCGCATCCTCGCCCGTGCCGTAGATCAGGGTCGGGCGCAGGATGGTGAGGCCGATGCCGGCCCTGGCGGCGGCGGCCGCGACGGCGGCCTCGCCTTCAACGAGGGCCGTGACGATGGCTTGCGTGGCCGGATCGCGGCTGTCGCGCTTGGCTTCCACCGAGGTCGACGAGAAGGCCACCAGGCGCTCGACGCCGAGGCGCGCCAGCGCCGGCAGATGCGGCGCCAGGAGCCAGACGGGCAGGGTCGCAATGGCGTGGCGTGCGGCGACCCTCGGCAACTCGATCGCGCCATGGCCGAGATCGGCCCGGTGCCATTCGACCCCTTCCCGCCGCGGCTTCGAGCGTCCGATGACGATGACGGTGCGTTGCGGCGCTGCGCGTTCGATAACGAAGCGCCCGACGGGGTCGGTGCCGCCGAGCAGGAGGAGGGGAGGCAGGGACACCCGCTACCTGGTTCCGCTTTTTTCTTCCTCTCCCCCACGAACGTGGGGGAGAGGGTAGGGTGAGGGGGTGGTTGCAGGAACGAACGCGTCCTTCGACATGTCGCCCGCCATCGAGGCCCCCCTCACCCCACCCTCTCCCCCCGCTTCGCAGGGGGAGAGGAAAGAAAACATTTCCTCACACCAACTGGAACCCGTGCTTATAGGGGTCGCGGTCGTCGATGAAGATCGTGTTGTAGCCAGTCTGCCGCGCCCAGCCCTCGATCGAGGGGAGGATCGCCTCGTGATTGCCGACCTTGGTCTTGGCCTCGACGCGGCCGTTGAAGAGGCTGCCGATGATGCTCTCATGCACGAAATCGTCGCCGACCTTGAGCTTGCCCTTGGCGGCGAGCTGGGCCATGCGCGCCGAAGTGCCGGTGCCGCAGGGGCTGCGGTCGATCGCCTTCTCGCCATAGAAGACGGCGTTGCGCGCATGGGCCTTCGGGTTCTTCGGCTTGCCGGTCCAGAGGATGTGGCTCACGCCCTTGATGGTCGGGTTCTCGGGATGGACGAGATCGACCGCCTCGTTCAGCAGCTTCCGCAGGATCGGCGAGAGCCGGAGGATGTCGCCCGGCGTCATGTCCTCGAGGTCGCGATAGTTCTTCTGCGGCTCGAGGATCGCGTAGAAATTGCCGCCATAGGCGATGTCGAAGCTCAAGCGGCCCAGGCCCGGGCAATCGACCTCGATGCCCTCGGCCGCGAGATAGGAGCCGACATTGCGGATGCGCACCGCCTCGACATAGGCGCCTTCCTGCCGGTAGGTCGCCTCGACGAAGCCCGCCGGCGTCTCGAGATTGAGCTTGCCCGGCTGGCGCGGCGTGACGAGGCCGCGCTCGAGCGCGAAGGTCACGGTGCCGATCGTGCCGTGGCCACACATGGGCAGGCAGCCCGAGGTCTCGATGAAGAGCACGCCGATATCGCAATCGGGGCGGGTCGAGGGATAGAGGATCGAGCCCGACATCATGTCGTGGCCGCGCGGCTCGAACATCAGGCCGGTGCGGATCCAGTCGTACTGCTTGAGGAAATGCTGGCGCCGCTCGCTCATGCTGGCGCCCTCGAGGATCGGGCCGCCGCCGGCCACGAGGCGCACCGGGTTGCCGCAGGTATGGCCGTCGACGCAGAAGAAGGTATGGGTGGCCAAGAGCTCGGTTCCTCGACGCGGGAAATGGGGTGTCGGGCCCGGTTTTAGGCCCGTCCTCCGGGCCGGGTCAATCCGTCGGGCCTTCAATCCCCTCCCCCGACTTTTGGGGGAGGGCAGGGAGGGGGATGGCTCGGTCTGCGATCTCGTCGGGGTGCGAAGCGGCCGATACCGAGCAGCCCCCTCCCCAACCCTCCCCCGTTCCGGGGGAGGGGATATTGAAAAGCCTGCCCCCTGGTGCCGCGGCAGCGGCGGTCGCATATTTGGGTCCAAGAGAAGGAGTTGGCCTCATGAACGACAAGACCCGGACCGAGCTCGAAGCCGCCGCGTTCCGCAAGCTGGTCGAGCATCTGCGCGAGCGCAAGGACGTGCAGAATGTCGACCTGATGAACCTGGCGGGCTTCTGCCGCAACTGCCTGTCGAAATGGTACCGCGCGGCGGCCGAGGAGCGCGGGATCGCGCTCAGCGATCCTGAAGCCCGCGAGATCGTCTATGGCATGTCCTATGACGAATGGAAGGCGAAGCACCAGAAGGGCGATGGAATTCCGGCCCTGAAGGAACTGGCGGCGCAGGCCAAGCCGCATTCGCACTGAACGGCCGCTCACCGTTCCGGTGACAACGGGAAAGGGCGCTTCCCTCGAGGGAGACGCCCTTTCTGCCGCCGGGGCGGCGCGCATTACGGCTTGGTCGAGCCGCCGGTGCCGCTCGGGCTGGGCAGGGTTCCGGGTGTCGGGAGAGTGCCCGGGGTGGCCGGGCTCGTGAGGCCGCCCGGCGCGTTGGTCGTTCCGGGATTGGTGATGCCGCCGGGCGTGCCTGTCGTGCCCGGGTTAATCAGGCCGCCGGGGTTGCCCTGGGTCCCCGGGTTGGTGACGCCGGCGCCATTCGTTCCGGGAACGCCGGGCGTCGAACCCGGGCCTGGAATCTCGGGGATGGCCGTGCTGGGCGTCTGACCCTGGGGCATCGTCGTGCCGTTGTTGGTCTGGGCCTGGGCGACCGCGAGCCATCCGCCGCACGCGATCGGCAGCAGCCATGCGACCAGCGCCGCGACTCCGAGACGAAACGCCGGCCGGAACCGTGGAGCCGTTGCGGCTCGGCGCGAAAAGTTCCGTGAAAGATCGGCGATCATGCGTGATCTCCTGCTGATTCGATCATGGGGAGCGGAGATCCGGGGAAGCCCGATACCCGCTCCCCTCGCCGACTCAATGGATTTGACGCCGAATCATTCCCGCTCCCTGCGTCAATTGTTCCGCCGCTCCCGTCGCCGTTCTCGACGGTCTTGCCGGCCCCAACGGCGCCCTTTATCGTCCGCGGGCTCCGCAGGCCCCCGAAGGCCCGCGGGCTGCTTCAAGAACAGGCTGATCCGACGGGGAGTTTCTGCGAATGGCGAAAGGCGGGATTGCGGCCGACCGGCTCAAATCCTTCATCGAGCGCATCGAGCGGCTCGAGGAGGAGAAGGCGGCGCTGGCGGCCGATATTCGCGAGGTCTATGCCGAAGCCAAGGGCACCGGCTTCGACACCAAGATCATGCGCCAGATCATCCGCATCCGCCGCATGGACAAGGCCGACCGCCAGGAACAGGAAGAGCTGCTCGCGCTCTACAAGCGCGCGCTCGATCTGGAGTAGGCGCGTCCCTGGTCCTGGGTCGCCGGGTCAGGCCCGGCGATGACAGGCTGAAAATACGGGGCGCTCCTTCTTCTTCCGTCATTGCCGGACTTGATCCGGCAATCCAGGGCCGCTAGCCGCGCCAGTGATGGCAAGCCACGCTGTGGCCGTCCTCGGTGATCTCGAGCGCCGGGCGCTCGGCGGCGCAGATCGCGGTCGCCTTGGGGCAGCGGGTGCGGAAGGCGCAGCCCGAGGGCGGGTTGAGCGGCGAGGGCAGCTCGCCCTTGAGGACCAGATGCCGGCGCGCGCGCTCGAGCTCGGGATCGGGCAGCGGCACCGCCGAGATCAGCGCCTGGGTATAGGGATGGCGCGGCTCGCGGAAGAGGGCGCGCCGCTCGGCCACCTCCGCCACACGGCCCAGATAGAGCACCATGATGCGGTGGCTGATATGTCGGACCACCGACAGGTTGTGCGAGATGAAGATGAGGGCGAGCCCGTCCTCGCGCTGCAGCTTCATCAGGAGATTGATGATCTGCGCCTGGATCGAGACGTCGAGGGCCGAGACCGGCTCGTCGCAGACGACGAGCTTCGGCCGGTTGATCATGGCGCGCGCGATGCCGATGCGCTGGCACTGACCGCCCGAGAATTCGTGCGGATAGCGGTCGAGATGCTCAGGGCCGAGCCCGACGCGGGTCAGCATGCCGACGACGCGCGAGCGCAGCTCCTTCTTCGGCAGGTCCGGCTGGAAGGTGCGCAAGGGCTCGGCCACGATCTCGCCCACCGTCATGCGCGGATCGAGCGAGGCCAGCGGGTCCTGGAACACGATCTGCATGTCGGCGCGCAGGCGCCGCAGCGCCTCGGGCGTCAGCTTCGCCAGGTCCTGGCCGAGCCAGGTGACGCGGCCTTTGACATGCGGCAGAAGCCGCAACACCGCGCGGCCCAGCGTCGATTTTCCCGATCCCGATTCGCCGACCAGCCCCAGCGTCTCGCCCGGCCTCAGCTCGAAGCTCACGTCGTCGACCGCCGTCAACACGGCCTCGGGCCTGAAGAGGCCGCGGCGGATGCGGAAGGTCACATGGAGATCTCGCACCGACAGGATCGGCGCGCGCCGGGTCCAGAGCGCATGCGCGAGCGCGGTCATGGCCGGCGCTCCGCCTCGGCGGGCGAGACCTCGAGATGGCAGGCCTTGGTGCGCCCAGGACCCACGGCGCGGAGCGGGGGCGTCTCGCGCACGCAACGCTCGAAGGCATGAGGGCAGCGCGTGCGGAAGGCGCAGCCCGAGGGCAGATGCTGCAGGTTGGGCGGCTGGCCGGGGATCGCGATCAGCGGCGGCTCGTCGGCGTCGTCCGCCGCGGGGTCGGCGCGCGGGACCGAGGCCAGCAGGCCCGCGCTGTAGGGATGGCGCGGGTCGCGGAAGAGCTCGTGCACCGGCGCTTCCTCGACGATCCGGCCCGCATACAGGACGAGCACCCGGTCGCAGAGGCCGGCGACCACGCCCAGATCGTGGGTGATGAGGGCGAGCGCCATGCCGCTGTCGCGCTTGAGCTCGGCCAGGAGCGTCAGGATCTGCGCCTGGATCGTGACGTCGAGCGCCGTGGTCGGCTCGTCGGCGATGAGGAACTCGGGCCCGCAGAGCAGCGCCATCGCGATCATCACCCGCTGGCGCATCCCGCCCGAAAACTCGAACGGATACATGCCGATGCGCCGCTCGGGCTCGGGGATCTGCACCCGCTCCAGCATCGCGATCGCCGCCTTGCGCGCCTGGGCGCCGTCGAAGCCGCGATGGGTCACCAGCACCTCGGTCAGCTGCCGCTCCACCGTCAGGAAGGGATTGAGCGAGGTCATCGGGTCCTGGAACACCATGGCGAAGCGGGCGCCGCGCAGCCGGTTGAGCTCGGCCGGCGGCAGGCCCAGGATCTCGGTGCCGGCGAAGCGCACATGACCGCTGGCGCGCCCGTTGCGCGCGAGCAGCCCCATGGCCGCGAGAAAGGTCTGGGTCTTGCCCGAGCCCGATTCGCCGACGATGCCGACGGTCTCGCCGGGCGCGATCGCGAAGCTGATGCCGTCGAGCGCCGCGATCTCGCCGCCGCCCTCCATCTTGAAGCGCACATGGAGGTTCTCGATCTCGAAGACCGGGGCCGTGCCGGGCCGGAGGGCGGGTTGCGCGCTCATCTCAGCGATCCTTCGGGTCGAGCGCATCGCGCAGGCCGTCGCCGATGAAGTTGAGGCAGAGCAGCGTCACGACCAGCATCGCCGCGGGATAGACCAGGACCCAGTAGGAATGCTCCATCACCCGCGCCCCCTCGTTCACCATCGTGCCCCAGCTCGCATCGGGCTCCTGCACGCCCAAGCCCAGGAAGCTCACGAAGGATTCGATCAGGATCACCTGCGGCACGGTCAGCGTCGTGTAGATGATGACCGGCCCCAGCGTGTTGGGGACGATATGCCGGCGCAGGATGGCGAGCGTGCCGACGCCTGAGGCATGGGCCGCCTCGATGAACTCCTTGCGCTTGAGGCTCAGGGTCTGGCCGCGGACGATGCGCGCCATGTCGAGCCAGGAAACGGCGCCGATCGCGATATACATCAGGATCACGTCGCGTCCGAACACCACCGTCAGCAGGATCACGAAGAAGACGAAGGGCAGCGCATAGAGGATGTCGACGATGCGCATCATCACCGCATCGACGCGGCCGCCGACGAAGCCGGCGACGGCGCCCCAGGCCACGCCGATCACGAGGCTCACCAGGGTCGCGACCAAGCCGATCGAGAGCGACACCCGGCCGCCATAGAGCGCGCGCGCGAAGAGGTCGCGACCGTTCTCGTCGGTGCCGAAATAGTAGCCCAGCGACCAGTCCGGCGGCGCCATGATCCGGTCCCAGTTCACATCGTCCATCGGATGGGGGGCGAGAAGCGGCGCGAAGATACAGGCGAGCGTGATGAGGCCCAGCAAGACGAGGCTCGCCACCGCCGCGCGGTTGCGGAACAGGCGGCGGCGCGCATCGGCCCAGAGGCTGCGCGAGGGGGCGGGGGCGGCATCGAGGGCGAGGTCGGTCATGGGCGGGCCTCAAGGGATCGGGGCTCAGTCATAGCGGACCTGCGGATCGAGCAGCCCGTAGGCGAGGTCGGCCAGCAGGTTCAGCAGGATGATGAGGGCGCCATAGAACACGACCACGCCCATGACGAGGGTGTAGTCGCGGTTGAGCGCGGCCTGCACGAAATAGCGGCCGATGCCGGGGATGCCGAAGATCTGCTCGATCACGATCGAGCCGGTGATGATGTTGGCGATCGCGGGCCCCAGATAGGAGACGATCGGCGGCAGGGCCGCCTTGACGCCGTGGCGCAGCAGCAGCAGGCGCTCCGGCAGGCCCTTGGCGCGCGCGGTGCGGATATAGTTGGTGCGCAACACCTCGAGCATGCTGCCGCGCATGAGCCGCGCGATGGTGGCGATCTGCGGGAGGGCCAGCGCTATCACCGGCAGGACCATGTGGCGGATCGAGAAGCCGCCCTCGCCCCAGCCGCCCACCGGCAGCCAGCGGAGCTGCAGGCCGATGACGAGCGTGAGCAGCGGCGCCACGACGAAATTGGGGACCGCCACGCCCAGAACGGCGCCGCCCATCAGCGCGTGATCGAGCAGGCTGTTCTGGCGCAAGGCCGCGATCATGCCGGCGCCGATGCCCAGCAGGAGCGCCGCCGTCATGGCGATGGCGCCCAGCGTCAGCGAGGTGGGGAAGCCGCCGAGGATCAGCTCGGTGACGCTGTAATCCTTGTATTGGAAGGAGGGGCCGAAATCGCCCTGCAGCAGGTTCCCGACATAGCGGCCGAACTGGACCGGGACCGGCTCGTCCAGGTGGTAGGCCTTGCGCAGATTGGCCTCGACCTCGGCCGAGAGCTTGCGTTCCTTGTCGAAGGGTCCGCCGGGTGCGAGATGCACCATGAAGAAGGTGATGGCGACGATCAGCAGCAGCGTCGGGACCGCGCCGATCAGTCGCTTGATCGCATAGCTGAGCATGGCCGGATTATCGGAGCCGGGCGCCGTCGGCGGGGCGGCCGCAGGCGGGACGGCACCTGAATCCCCTCCCCCGTCTTCGGGGGAGGGCAGGGAGGGGGATGACTCGGTCCACGATCTCGTCGGAGTGCGAAGGAGCCGATACCGAGCAGCCCCCTCCCCAACCCTCCCCCGAAAGTCGGGGGAGGGGATTCAAACACTGTCCCATAGGCTGGCGCCGCGGTCCTCAGGACTTCAGCGAGAGATAGCGGCCGGGATGGATGTCCAGGACGTTCGCCTCCCAGCCCACCAGATTCGGCTTCAGCATATGCTTGGTGGTGTAGTGATAGATCGGGATCATGGCGTAGTCGTCGAGGAAGACCTTCTCGGCCTGCGCCAGGATCGCCAGCCGCTTCTTCGGATCGACGGTCGCGCCCGCGGTCGTGAGCAGCTCGTCGAACTTCGGGTTGTTGTAGCCGGCATCGTTGCGCGCGCCGGCATCCGACTTGAACATGTCGAGGAAGTTGATCGGATCGGGATAGTCGCCGATCCAGGCGGCGCGGGCGATGTCGAAATCCTTCTTGTCGCGGGTCTCGAGATAGACCTTCCATTCCTGGTTCACCAGCTCGAGCTGCACGCCCAAGGGCTTCCACATCGCGGCGATGGCGACCGCGATCTTCTTGTGGTTCTCGCTGGTGTTGTAGAGGAGCTGGATCTTGAGCGGCTTGTCGGGCCCGTAGCCTGCGTCGGCCAGCAGCTTCTTGGCCTCTTCCAGGCGCTGCGCCTTGGATTCGTTCTTGAAGTCGAGGAACTGCTGCTGGTAGCCGGGAACGTCGGGCGGCACCCAGCTATAGGCGGGGAGCTCGCCGGCCTGCGTGATCTTGTCGACGAGGATCTCGCGATCGATGCCCAGCGCCAGCGCCTTGCGGATCTGCTGTGCCTTGCCCAACGTGTCGCGGGTCAGGTTGATGACGTAGTAGTAGGTGCCGAAATAAGGGGTGTTGTGGAACTCGTCCTTCATGTTGGCTTCGACCCACTTCACCTGATCCGACGGCACGTCGTAGGTGATGTCCAGCTCGCCTGCCCGGTAGCGTTTCAGCTCCTCGGCGATGTCCTCGGTCGGGTAATAGATGATCTTGTCGAGCTTGACGCTGGCGGCGTCGTGGAAGTTCGGGTTCTTCACGATGGTGAGCTGCGACTGCGGCACCCAGTCCGCCAGCATGAAGGGGCCGTTCGAGACCATGTTGCCCGGCCGCGTCCACTGGTCGCCGAACTTCTCGACCGTGGCCTTGTGCACGGGCATGGCGATGTTGTGGGTCAGGAGGCCCAGCAGATAGGGCGTGGATGCGTTGAGGCTGATCACGACCGTGTGCGCGTCGGGCGCGGTGACGCCGAGCTGGCTGAGATCGGTGATCTTGCCGGCGATGATGGCGTCGGCGTTCTTGATCGGCGAGAGGATCGGCGCGTAGTCGGAGGCCGTCTTGGGATCGACCGCGCGCTGGAAGGAATAGACGAAATCGGCCGCGGTCACGGCATCGCCGTTCGACCATTTCGCGTCGTCGCGCAGATGGAAGGTATAGACGGTGCCGTCGTCGCTGATGTCCCAGCTCTTGGCGACGCCGGGCACTTCCTTGCCGTCGGGTCCCCACGCCACCAGGCCCTCGAACAGGTCGTTCTCGATCGCGTTCTCGGGCACGCCGGTCGATTTGTGCGGATCGATCGTCTCCGGTTCCGCGCCATTGCCGCGTCGCAGGACCGATTCCGCGTTCGCCGCCGCGGTGCCCGCCAGCAGTGCCGCGATCGCGAAGGCCGCCAGTTTCAACGTCGTTCGCCGATGCATCATGGGATGTCCTCCTTGTCCTTGACGCCCCGGAGCCTTGGCCTTTGGGGAGCGATCGCGAGAGGAGGCGATGCGCGGGAGGCTTTCGTGGGGTCGGCCGGGGTTCGTGACGGGAAGTGTCCTTCAATCTGCGGGGGCGTTCAAGCCGATGTCCCGGTGACAAGCGAACGGCGGGCGCTCTTCATGGCGGCGGCAAAAGCGAGACGCGGCGTGGGCTTGTCGCGCGCGGCGCGTTGCCGGGGCGTTCCGGCCTGACCCTTGATGTCCGGGTAACAATCCTTACCGGGACACCATGCCCATTGCAGCCGGCGCGGCGTTGCGTTAGGCGAACGCGCAACATTCGAAAACGGATCGCCCTCGCCATGACGACGACCAGCCCCCTGACGGCGCCCAGAAGCACGAGCTGGATACCGGTCCTGATCGCGCTCGCCGTGGTGGTGCTGTGGGGCGCCACGCCGGTCTTCACCAAGCTCGCCACGCGCGAGATCGATCCCGTGGTGACGGCGATGATCCGCACGGGTTTGGGCGGCATGGCCGCATTGCCCTTGGCGCTGACCTTGCGCATCAGCCCGCCGCGCCGCGCCGGCCAGGTCTGGCCGCTGCTGCTCTCCGGCTTCTGCGGCTTCGTCGCCTTCCCGATCCTCTATACCATCGGCCAGCGCATGACGTCGGCGATGCATGGCGGGTTGATCCTGGCGGCGTTGCCGATCTTCACCGGCCTCTATGCCGCGGCGATCGAGCGGCGCCGGCCGAACCCGGTCTGGTGGGCCGGTTGCGCCGTCGCCTTCGGCGGCGAGATCCTGCTGATCCTCGGCCGCCTGCCGAGCTCGGCGGGCGAAGCCTCGGTCCTGGGCGACCTGCTGATCCTGTTCGCGAGCCTCTTCGCCTCCATGGGCTATGTCGCCGGCGCACGGCTCCTGCAGTCGGGCTATGCCAGCCTCGGCACCACGCTTTGGGGCGCCACCTTCGCGGCGATCGTTTTCCTGCCGTTCCTGCCTTTCGCGCTGGGCGGCTTCCGCCTGCCGGAGGCGAGCTGGATCGCCTGGGGCTCGATCGCGACGATGGCCTGGATCACCGCGATCGTCGGCTATATCGGCTGGTACTGGGCGCTCGCCCATGGCGGCATCGCGCGCATGGGCACGATCCAGTTCCTGCAGCCGCTCTCAGGCCTGGTGCTGGCCTTCTTCTGGCTGGGCGAGCGGCCGACCGCGGTGCTGATCGTCGCCACGGTCATGATCTTCGCCGGCGTGGTAATCGCGAGGAGACGCTGACCGTCATCCCCGCGCCCGGCCGTAGGCCGGCCCAAGCGTAAACTCCAGCGGGGATCCATCTTGATCCAACGCGTCGAGCCTAGAATTGGCCCCCCACTTTCGCGGGGGTGACGAGCGATTCGGACGCGGACGCAGAGGGAAGTGGGCTACTCCGCCGCCGCTGCCGTCGCCGCAGGAGCAGCGCGGAAGTCGGCGAGGAGCTCGGCCTCGCGCGCCTTGGCCTTCTCGATCGCGGCGTCCTTGACATGGCCATAGCCGCGGATCTGCTCGGGCAATGCTGCCAGCGCCACGGCCACGCGATGGTTCTCGTGATCGAGCTTGCCGAGGATCTCCCGCAGCAGCGCCTCGTATTCCGCGATCAGCGCGCGCTCGCGCTTGCGCTCAGGCGTCCGGCCGAAGGGGTCGAGCGCCGTGCCGCGCAGGAAGCGGAAATGGGGCAGGACGCGGAAGGCCCCGAGCAGCCACGACCCGAACTCGCGCTTGAGGAGATGACCCGTGTCGGGGTCGCGTTTGGCGATGAGCGGTGGCGCCAGATTGAGCGAGAGCTTCCAGTTGCCTTCGAAATGGTTCTCCAGCGACTGGCGGAAGGCGGGATCCGAGAACAGCCGCGCCACCTCATACTCGTCCTTGTAGGCGAGGAGCTTATAGTAGTTGCGCGCGACCGCTTCGGCGAGGCCGCGCCGGCCGGGCGTGCGCTCGGCCTCGGCGACCTCCACGGCGGCGACCAGATCCTTGTAGCGCCGCGCCAGTGCCTCGTTCTGGTAGGCGGCGAGATCGCGGGACCGCAGCGCCACGATCTCCTCGAGCGTGGTCGCGAGCGGCCGCGGCGCCGAGGTCGGATCGGCCGCCTTGGCCGCCGCCTCCACGGATGCCAGGTCATGAGCGGCGCGCCGGCCCCAGCGGAAGGCCTGGCGGTTCTGCTCGACCGCGGCGCCGTTGAGCTCGATCGCGCGCTCCAGCGCCTCGCCCGACACCGGCACCAGGCCTTTCTGATAGGCATAGCCCAGCATGAAGAGGTTGCTGGCGATGGAATCGCCGAGCAGGGCGGTGGCGAGGCGCGTGGCGTCGACGAAATCGGCTTCGTCGCGGCCGACCGCGTCGGTGATGGCGCGCTTCAGGTCGGCCACCGGGAATCCGAGGTCGGGGTTGCGGGTGAAGTCGCCGGTGATGCTCTCCTCGACATTGATGAGGGCGCGGCTGACGCCCTTGTGGAGCTTGGCCAGCGCGTCGTAGCTGGCACCCACGACGATGTCGCAGGCCAGCAGCACCCGGGCCCCGCCGGCCGCGATGCGCACGGCGTGGATATCCTCGGGCCGGTCGGCGATGCGCAGATGGCTGATCACGGCGCCGCCCTTCTGGGCGAGGCCGGTCATGTCGAGGATGCTGCAGCCCTTGCCTTCGATATGCGCCGCCATGCCGATGAGGGCGCCCACCGTGACCACGCCGGTGCCGCCCACGCCCGTGACGAGGATGCCGTAGGGCTCGGCCGTGCCCGGAAGCTGCGGCTCGGGCAGCGGCGGCAGATCGCCCGTCTTACCGCCCCCGCTTTCCTTGCCGCCGATGCCGCGGCGCTTGCGGAGCTTGCCGCCCTTGACCGTGACGAAGCTCGGGCAGAAGCCCTTCACGCAGGAGAAGTCCTTATTGCAGGAGGACTGGTCGATCGCGCGCTTGCGGCCGAACTCGGTCTCGACCGGCACCACCGACAGGCAATTCGACTGCTTGCCGCAATCGCCGCAGCCCTCGCAGACGCGCTCGTTGATGACGACGCGCTTGGCCGGGTCCTCCATCAGGCCGCGCTTGCGCCGCCGGCGCTTCTCGGCGGCGCAGGTCTGGGCATAGACGAGGGCGGTCACGCCCGGCGTCTCGCGCAGCGAGCGCTGCACGGCGTCGAGCTGGTCGCGGTGATGGACCTCGGTGCCCGGCGCCAGCGCGGAATCGCCCTCATAGAGCTCGGGCTGGTCGGTCACCAGGCAGATGCGGCCGACGCCTTCGGCCGCGAGCTGGCGCGTCACCTGCGGCACGTCGAGCGGCCCGTCCACATGCTGGCCGCCGGTCATCGCCACCGCGTCGTTATAGAGAAGCTTGTAGGTGATATTGACGCCGGCGCCGATCGCGGCGCGGATCGCGAGCGAGCCCGAATGGAAATAGGTGCCGTCGCCCAGGTTCTGGAACACATGGGGCGTCTTGGAGAAGGGCGCCTGGCCGATCCAGGTGGCGCCCTCGCCACCCATCTGGGTGAAGGTCTGGGTGTCGCGGTCCATCCACTGCGCCATGTAGTGGCAGCCGATGCCGGCGAGCGCGCGGCTGCCCTCGGGCACCCGGGTCGAGGTGTTGTGGGGGCAGCCGGAACAGAAATAGGCGATGCGCCTTATGGCAGGCTTGTAGCCCTCGAGCGCCTTCTCCTTGGTCTCGAGGAAGGCCAGCCGCTCCTCGATGCGCGGGCTGTCATAGAAGCGC
Organism: Hypericibacter adhaerens; assembly: GCF_008728835.1. Taxonomy (GTDB): domain Bacteria; phylum Pseudomonadota; class Alphaproteobacteria; order Dongiales; family Dongiaceae; genus Hypericibacter; species Hypericibacter adhaerens. The sequence goes on along the minus strand of NZ_CP042582.1, from coordinate 4,447,095 downwards.
TTGATGCGCCGGGCCAGCACGCGCGCGATCATGGCCGGCGTGAGCTCGTCGGCCGAGGGCAGGATCCATTCGCCCTTTTCGTCGAACTTGCCGATCACGCGCGGCCGGCGGCCGGCCGGCGCGTCATAGAGGATGGTCTTGATCTGGTCCTCGATCAGCGGCCGCTTCTCCTCGACCACCAGGATCTCTTCCAGCCCCTCGGCGAATTTCTTGAGCCCTTCCGGCTCGAGCGGCCAGACCAGCCCGACCTTGTAGACGCTCAAGCCCACTTCCTCGGCATGCGCCTCGTCGATGCCGAGATCGTCCAGCGCCTGGCGCAGGTCGAGATAGGACTTGCCGGTGGTGACGATGCCGAGCCGGCGCCGGGGCCCGTCGATCACGGCGCGGTCGAGCTTGTTGGCCCGGGCATAGGCCAGCACCGCCTTCAGCTTGTAGCGGTGGAGCCGCATCTCCTGCTCGAGCGCCTGGATCGAGGCGAAGGGCGAGGAGGGGAAGCGGATATTGAGCCCGCCGGCCGGCATCTCGAAATCGGTCGGCGTCGCGATCTGGACGCGATGCGGATCGACCGAGACCGAGGCCGAGCTCTCGACCGTATCGGCGACGCATTTGAGCGCCACCCAGCAGCCCGAATAGCGCGAGAGGGCGACGCCGTGGAGTCCCAGATCGAGGAATTCCTGGACGCCCGCCGGGTTCAGCACCGGGATCTGCGCATCGACGAAGGCATATTCGGTCTGGTGCGCGGTGGTGGAGGATTTGCAGGTATGGTCGTCGCCGGCCAGCGCCAGCACGCCGCCATGCTTGGCGGTGCCGGCGAGATTGGCGTGGCGCAGCGCGTCGCCCGAGCGGTCCACGCCGGGGCCCTTGCCGTACCAGAGCGCGAAGACGCCGTCATAGTTGGAATCGCCGAAGAGATCGAGCTGCTGCGAGCCCCAGACCGCGGTCGCCGCCAGGTCCTCGTTCACGCCCGCCTGGAAGCGGATATGGTGGCGGTCGAGGAACTTCTTCGCCTGGCCCATGGCGAGGTCGAGCCCGCCCAAGGGCGAGCCGCGATAGCCGGTGATGAAGGCCGCGGTGTTGAGGCCCGCCGCCTCGTCGCGGCGGCGCTGCATCATCGGCAGGCGCACCAGCGCCTGCGTGCCCGTCAGGAAGACCCGGCCGGTTTCGGCCGCATATTTGTCGTCGAGGCTGACGGTCGCGAGTTTGCTGGCGGGCGCGAGTTTCATGGGAGCCTCATGAAGCGGGCCTCAGGCCCAGAAGGTTCCGTGCTTCGGCGGGGCTGGCGGGCTTGCGGCCCATCTCGTGGCAGAGGGCCGCGGCGCGAGCCACCAGCTCGGCATTGCTCGCCGCCAGCCGGCCCTTCTCGAAATAGATGTTGTCTTCCAGCCCGGTGCGCAAGTGACCGCCCTTGGCGAGCGCCCAGCGGTTGGCCTCGAGCTGGTGGCGGCCGGTGGCGGCGGCGGTCCAGGTGGCGCCGGGCAGGAAGGTCTCGAGCTCGCCGATCAGGAAATCGAGGACCTTCTCGCGGGCCGGCAGCGCGCCCGGAATGCCCATGACGAACTGGACATGGACCGGGGCCTTCAGCAGGCCGCGATCAACCAGCTCCCGCGCGTTATAGAGCATGGCGAGATCGAAGATCTCGATCTCGGGCTTGACCTCGTGCTCGATCATCGAGCGCGCCAGATCGTCGATCAGGGGCGGCGGGTTCTCATAGACGATGGTGGCGAAATTGACCGATCCCGTCGCGAGCGAGGCCATGTCCGGCCGGTGCTTGAGCGCCGAGCCGCGTTCGGCCGGATCGCGCCCGCGCCCGCCGGTCGAGAACTGGATGATCATGCCCGGGCAATGCTTGCGGATGCCTTCCTGCACCCGGGCGAAGCGGTCGGCGTCCGAGGAGGAGCGGCCCTCGTCGTCGCGCACATGGATATGGACCAGGGCGGCACCGGCCTCGAAGGCCTGATGCGTGCTCTCGACCTGCTCGGGCGGTGCCAGGGGCACGGCCGGGTTCTGCGCCTTGGTCGGCTGGCTGCCCGTGATGGCGACGGTGATGATGGCAGGCTGGGCCATGTCTCTCCCGGGGCGGCGCCGGATCGGACCGCCGGACCGGGCGGGCCTTCCAGGCCTTGTTCATTGGGCGTGAAGCTAGCCGAGCGCCCGCCGGGCTGCAATGAAAGGGCGCGGCGATCCGCCGGTTTCGGCGCCTCGGTAACGTTGGGTGATTTCTGGCGCCGCCTCGGCTATATCCTTTCCATAATTCCCGGATTTGCGGACATTTCATGACCGTCCTCGTCACCGGCGCCGCCGGCTTCATCGGCTTTCACCTCGCCTCCACGCTGCTCGACCGCGGCGAGCGAGTCGTGGGCGTCGACAACTTCATCCATTTCTACGAGCCCGCGCTCAAGCGGGCGCGCGCGGCCGAGCTGCAGACGCGCGACGGCTTCGTCTTCCACGAGCTCGACGTGGCGGACGCGGCGGGGCTGGAGGCCCTCCTCGAGCGCTATCCCGAGATCGACCGGGTGCTGCATATGGCGGGACAGCCCGGCGTGCGCCACTCGATCGAGAAGCCCTGGGAGTTCCAGCGCAGCAACATCGACGGCCAGCTCGCCATGGTCGAGGCGGTGCGCAAGCGGCCCGGCTTCAAGCATCTGGTCTTCGCCAGCAGCTCCTCGGTCTATGGCGACAGCAAGGACGTGCCCTTCGCCCTCGACAACCCCGCCGACCGGCCGCGCTCGCTCTATGCCGCGTCCAAACGCGCGGCCGAGCATATCGCCGCCGCCTACAGCCATCTCTACGGCACGCCGATCACGGCCCTGCGCTTCTTCACCGTCTATGGCCCCTGGGGCCGGCCCGACATGGCCTCCTTCCTCTTCATCGACGCGGTCCTGCGCGGCAACAAGCTCTTCCTCTTCAATGGCGGCGCGCTCAAGCGCGACTTCACCTATATCGACGACATCGTGGCCGGCGTGCTGGCGGCGCTCGACCGGCCGCCGGCGCCCGATTCCGAAGGGCTGCGCTACGCGGTCTACAATCTCGGCAACCACCGCACCGTCGATGTGCGCGATTTCGTCAAGGTCATCGAGAAGGCCTGCGGCCGGAAGGCCTTGATCGAGGAAGCGCCGATGCAGCCGGGCGACGTGCATGTGACCTATGCCGATATCAGCGCCTCCACGCGCGACCTGGGCTATGTGCCGCGCACGCCGATCGAGCAGGGCATCCCGCTCACGGTCGCCTGGTACAAGCGCCATTACGGCCTGAACTAAGCTTTCAACCTCGGAACCATCATCATGTCGAATGCCTCGCCGGCCGGCGGCCTGACCGCGCTCAAGACGAACCCGCCGGGCTTCACCACGGCCGATGCCGAACGGATCGCCCGCGAGCTCTACGGGATCGACGCCGGGGCGACCCTGTTGTTCGGCGAGCGCGACCAGAATTTCCGTCTGCGGCCGGCGCAAGGCCCCGGCGCGGTGCTGAAGCTCTATAACGCGCACGAAGATCCGGCGATCGTCGATTTCCAGATCAAGGCGCTCGATCACCTGGCGCTGCAGGATCCGGGCCTGCCGGTGCCGCGCCTGCTGGCCACGCGGGCGGGAGAGCGCTCGGCGCGGATCGAGGGGCCGGACGGCGCCGGCCACATCGCCTGCGCGATCACCTTCCTGCCGGGAAAGCTGCTCGAGGACGTGCAGCCGGATGCGGCGCTGCTTCGCGACATCGGCCGCACGGTCGCGCGGCTCGACAAGGCCCTGCGCGGCTTCTTTCATCCGGCGGCGGGCCAGAAGATCGCCTGGGACATCCGCCGTGCCGGCGAGCTGCGCCCCTTCGCGGCGCTGATCGGCGATCCGGCCGTCGCGGCGGCCGTGGCGCGCGTGCTGGAGCGCACCGTGGAGCGCCTGCCGGCTTTCGCGGCCCTGCGCGGCCAGGTCATCCATAATGACTGCAATCCCGGCAATGTCCTGGTCGATGCGGCGGGCGCGCCGGCCGTGGCCGGCATCATCGATTTCGGCGACATGATCCACGGGCCGCTCATGTTCGATCTGGCTCTCGCCGCCGCGGAGGCGGCCGGCGAGGGGATGGGGGCGATCGAATCCGCCCAGGAGGTGATCGCGGGCTACAGCGCCGTGCTGCCCCTGCAGGAGGACGAGATCGCGCTTCTCTTCGACGCGATCGCGGCGCGCTTTGCCTCCACCTTCGCCATCTTCGCCTGGCGGCAGCGCCACGATCGGCGCGGGGCCGACAAGCTCGAGCGTTTCGAGCGCTCGGAGCTGCCGGTCTTCGAGCAGCTCTTGTCGGCCGGTCCCCAAGCGGCCGCAAACGCCTTCCGCAAGGCCGCGGGCTTGTCGTCAAGCCTGCCGGTCGCTGCGACCCCCAAACCGCCGGCGCAGATGCCCGGCGCTTCTTCCGAAGCCCTGATCGCGCGCCGGCGCCGGCTGCTGGGATCGGGGCTGGAGCTGTCCTACGAGCGTCCGGTCCATCTGCTGCGCGGCGAGGGAGTCTGGCTCTGGGACGCCGACGGAAGGCGCTATCTCGACGCCTACAACAACGTGCCGAATGTGGGCCATGCCCACCCGCATGTGGTGGAGGCGGTCGCCCGCCAGTCGGCGCTTCTCAACACCAACACGCGCTACCTGCACGAGACCGTGCTCGACTTCGCGGAACGTCTCTGCGCCGGGATGCCGGCCGGGCTCGAGGTCTGCGCCTTCGTCAATTGCGGCAGCGAGGCGAACGACATCGCCTGGCGCATCGCCAAGGCCCATACCGGCGGCACGGGCGCGCTGGTGATGGAGAACGCCTATCACGGCGGCACCGAAGCCGTCGCGGCGCTCTCGCCCTATGGCGTGTCGGCCAGCGACGTGGCCCCTCATGTCCGCACGCTGGAGGCGCCCGATCTCTATCGCGGCCGTTTCCGCGCGTCCGATCCCGGTGCGGCCAGCGGCTATGCCGAGGCGGCCGACCGAGCGCTCGCCTCGCTGATGGCGGCGGGGCACCGGCCGGCTGCCGCGATGATCGATTCCGCCTTCATCTCCAGCGGCATCCTCGACCTGCCGAATGGCTATCTCCAGGCCGTCGCCGAGAAGGTGCGGGCGGCGGGCGGGCTCTTCATCGCCGACGAGGTGCAGTATGGCTTCGGCCGGTCCGGCAGCCATTTCTGGGGCTTCGATTTCCAGGGCGCGGTGCCCGACATCGTCACCATGGGCAAGCCGGTCGGCAACGGCCATCCGCTGGGCGTGGTGGTGACTCGCCGGGAGATCCTCAAATCCTTCACCGACCGCACCGATTACTTCTCGACCTTCGGCGGCAATCCGGTCTCGGCCGCCGCCGGCCTCGCGGTGCTCGAGGTGCTGGAGCGCGAGGGCCTGCAGGAGAACGCGCGGGCGACCGGGGCCTATTTCCGTCAGGGCGTCGAGGCGCTGATGGCCCGCCATGCGGCGATCGGCGACGTGCGCGGCACCGGCCTGGTCATGGGCGTGGAGCTGGTGCGCGACCGCAAGACGCAGGAACCGGCGCCGGACTGGACGCGGCGGGTCGCCAACCTGATGCGCGAGCAGGGCGTCCTCATCGGCACCGAAGGCCCGCGGCACAACGTGCTGAAGATCCGGCCGCCGCTCTGCTTCCGGCGCGAGCATGCGGATATCGCGATCGAGGCGCTCGACCGCGCGCTGGCGGCGATCTGAGCCGGGCGCCGCGGGGCGCTCACTCGACGGCGAAGATCGCGGGCGTCTCCGTTCCGGGGCTGCGCTCGATCTGGTGGATGACGAAGGGCTCCGTCTTCTCGCCGCCCATGCCGGGCGAGCCCGGCGGCATGCCGGCGAGCGAGATGCCGACGATGTCGGGGCGTTCCGCCAGGAGACGCCGGATCGGCCCGGCCGGCACATGGCCTTCGATCACGTAGCCCTCGGCCAGAATGGTATGGCAGCCGGCGAGCGCCGGCGGCACGCCATGCTGGCGCTTCAGGCTCTCGAGATCGGTCGTCTCGATCACCGTGACGGCAAAGCCCTCCGCCCGCAGATAGTCGGCATGGCCCACGCAGCAGCCGCAAGTGGGGTCCTTGTGGAGCGTGAGCGCTGTCGCGGCCGCGACGGGGCCGGCGATCGCGGCCAGGATCGAGGCCAGCGACAAGGCCAGCGACAAGGCCAGCATCTCGCGGCGTCGCATCATTGTCCTCCCTCGGGCGGTAACGGGTTCGGCTATCCTGAGGGAAGCGGCCGGTCTCGAACAAGCGAAAGCCGGCCGGGAAACGGGATCGTGAACTGGATGGCTGAATCCCCGGAACCGGATGGAGAGCGGCGCCAGGTCCTGGCCACGATCGGCTATGAAGGCGTCTCGACGGAGCGTTTCCTCGCGGCGCTCCAGGCGGCCGGGGTCACGGCCGTTCTCGATATCCGGGAGGTGCCCTGGTCGCGCCGCACGGATTTCGCCAAGAGCCGACTGGGCCAGGCGCTGGCCGAGCGCGGCATCGCCTATCTCCATCGCAAGGCCCTGGGCACGCCGAAGCCGGGCCGCGAGGCCGCGAAGGCCGGCGATCGGGAAAGCTTCGAGAAGATTCTGGGTGAGCAGCTCGACAGCGCGGAAGGCCAGGAGGCTTTGGCCGAGGCGGCGGCCCTGGCGCGACAGGGCGGCCTCTGCCTGCTCTGCTACGAGCACGATCCGGCCCAATGTCATCGCTCCGAGGTGGCAGTCCGCCTTGCGGCGCTGGCGCCGCTCGCGATCCGGCATCTGGACCCGCTGGCCGGTCCCGATCAGCGCTCGTAGAGCGCGTCGATCAAGGTGCCGAAGCGCTCGCGGATCTTGTGTCGGCGGATCTTGAGCGAAGGCGTCAGCATGCCGTTCTCGATGGTGAAGCCCTCGGGCGCCAGGGCGATGCGCCGCACGCGCTCCACCGCCGAGAGATGCGCGTTCACGCGATCGACGACCTCGGCCAGCGTCCTGACCAGCTCGGGATTGTCGCGCAGCTGCGCCAGCTCGTTGGGCTTCTGGTGCCGCTCGGCCCATTGCGCGAGGAAGTCGTTGTCCGGCACCAGCAGCCCCACCAGATGCGGCCGCCGGTCGCCCCAGACCATCGCCTGGGCGATCTCGGGCTGCGCCACGAGGAAGCCCTCGATGCGGGCGGGCGAGATATTGTCGCCGCCGGAGAGCTTGATCAGGTCCTTCTTGCGGTCGGTGATCTTGAGATAGCCGTCCTTGTCGAGGGTGCCGATATCGCCGGTATGGAGCCAGCCGTCGATGACAGTCTTGGCGGTCGCTTCCTCGTCGCGCCAGTAGCCCTGCATCACCACCTCGCCCCGCACCAGGATCTCGCCATCCTCGGCGAGGCGGATCTCGACGCCGTCGATCGCCGGTCCCACCGTGTCGATCCGCACGCGGCCCAGGCGGTTGACCGAGATCACCGGCCCGGCCTCGGTCTGGCCGTAGCCCTGGAGGATGCGCAGGCCCAGCGCCAGGAAGAAGGCGCCGATCTCGGGGTTGAGCGCCGCGCCGCCGGAGACGAAGGCCTTGAGCCGGCCGCCGAAGCGTTGGCGCACCTTGCGCCGCACCAGGAGCTCGCAGGCCCGGTCCAGCAGCCGCTCGAGGAAGGAGAGCGGCGCCAGCCCCAGCGCCTTGCGTCGCCCCAGCGCCAGTGTCCGCTCGAACCAGCGGCGCTTCGAGGCGCTGGCCCTGGCCAAGCCGGTCACGATGCGCCGATACATGACCTCATAGAGGCGCGGCACCGCCGTCATGATGGTCGGCCGGACCTCGGCGATGTTCTCGACCAGCTTCTCGACGCTCTCGGCGTAGTAGATCTCGGCGCCGATGGAGATCGGGAAATAGAGCCCGGCCGTGTGCTCATAGGCGTGCGACAGCGGCAGGAAGGAGAGGAAGACCTCGTGGGTGAGGTTGAGCTCGGAGAGCACGCCGAAGGCGCCGCGGCAATTGGCGACGATCGCGCCATGGCTCAGCATCACGCCCTTGGGCGTGCCGCCGGTCCCCGAGGTATAGATGAAGCAGGCGGTGTCGCTGCGCTTGAGCGAGGCGACGCGCTCGTCGACCAGGTCGGGCGCGGCATCGCCCGTGGTCATCACCTGGCTCCAGGCGAACACGGATTTGGCCGGCCGCTGCGCCAGGCCCAGATCCTCGATCGCCACGATCCAGCGCAGCTCCGGGGCCGTGATCGCCGCCGGTAGCAGCCGGCTCGCGAGCGCCTTGGTCGAGACGATGACGGCCGCGGCCCCGCTGTGGGTCAGGATGTGGTGATGGTCGGCGACGGTGTTGGTGGTGTAGGCCGGCACGGTGATGCCGCCCGCGGCCATGATGGCGAGATCGGCGATGGCCCATTCCGGCCGGCTTTCGGCCAGGAGCACGACGCGCTCGCCGGGCTTCAGCCCGAAGGCGGCCAGCCCGCGCGCGAGCCGGCGGATCTGGTCGGCGGCCTGGCCGTAGCGCGTGGGGACCCACGCGCCGCCCAGCTTGTGCCAGAGAAAGGGCACGCCGGGCGTGCGCCTCGCCTGTTCGAAGAACATCTGCGGCAGGCTGTTCCAGCGGTCGTAATCGCCGGGCGCGGTCACCAGCCGCGTGTCCGTCAAATCCGCCTCTCCCCCTCTTCGATCCAGGGCGTATGCATATCTTCGCGGCCCTTCTCCGGGGCTTCCCCCATCGTCATCCCCGCGCCCGGGTCCGGCCGTAGGCCGGCCCAAGCGTAAACTCCAGCGGGGATCCAACGTCACGCTCGGCGCGCTGGATCAAGATGGATCCCCGCTTTCGCGGGGATGACGATGGAGGGGTACCGCACAGGCGCACGGGCAAAACGAGGATATGTAACCGCTCCAGCCCCCTTGATGAGTTGACAGAATGCCGGGCCTTTTTCGGCGGTGCTTGGCGGGGCCCGGCCGACGCCTTATATCCCACGGGGCGAAGCCCGCGCCAAGCCGCCCGGGAACCGGTTCGATGCCGAATCGGCGCGGCGGAGACCGGGCTGTTTCAAGGGATTGGCGAGACCGGAGAGGCGTGATGGCGGACGACAGCGCGAAGATCGACGAGAAGGCGGCACTCCCGGTCTGGGACCTGGCGGATCTTTATCCCGCACCCGATGCGCCCGCGCTGACCCGGGATCTCGAGGAAGCGGCCCGGCAGGCCAAGGATCTGCGCCAGCGCTTCGAGGGTCAGATCGCGCGGCTCGACGGGATGGCGCTGGGCGCGCTCGTGGTCGAGTACGAGGCGATCCAGGAACGGCTCGGGCGTCTCGCCTCCTACGCGCAGCTCCGCTATGCCGGCAACATGAGCGATCCCGAGATCGCGCGCTTCCATCAGACGATCGACGAGCGCACCACCGACATCTCGGCCGATCTCCTCTTCGTCACGCTCGAGATCAACAAGATCGACGACGCGACCTTCGCCCGGCAGCTCGCGGCCCCGGCGCTGGCGCGCTATCGGCCCTGGCTCGAGATGGTGCGCTCCTTCCGGCCGCACCAGCTTTCCGACGAGGTCGAGCGGCTGCTGCATGAGAAGCGGATCACCGGCGCCTCGGCCTGGAACCGCCTGTTCGACGAGACCATCGCCGAGATGCGCTTCGCCGTCGACGGCAAGGAATTGACCTCCGAGGGTGCCTTGACCCTGCTGGTCGATCGCGATCCCCGGAAGCGCAAGGCCGCGGCCGAGGGGCTGGCGGCGGGCTTCCGCTCGCGGCTCAAGACCTTCTCGCTCGTCACCAACACGCTCGCCAAGGACAAGGAGATCGAGGACCGCTGGCGCAAGTTCCCGCGACCGGTCTCGGCGCGCAACCTCGCCAACCAGGTCGAGGACGAGGTCGTCGACGCGCTGGTGAAGGCGGTCAAGGACGCCTATCCGAAGCTCTCCCACCGCTATTACAAGCTCAAGGCGAAATGGTTCGGCGTGGCAGCGCTGGATTATTGGGACCGCAACGCGCCGCTGCCGCAGGACCAGGATCGCGGCGTGAGCTGGCCCGATGCCGAGAAGCTGGTGCTCGAGGCCTATAGCGCCTTCTCGCCCGAGCTGGGCGCGCTCGGCCGGCGCTTCTTCGAGCGGCCCTGGATCGATGCGGGCCCACGGGCCGGCAAGGCGCCCGGTGCCTTCGCCCATCCGACCGTGCCCTCGGCCCATCCCTATCTGCTGATGAACTATCGCGGCCGCACGCGCGACGTGATGACGCTTGCCCACGAGCTGGGCCATGGCGTGCACCAGCTCCTGGCGGGGCCGCAGGGCCATCTTCTGGCCGATACGCCCCTGACGCTGGCCGAGACGGCCTCGGTCTTCGGCGAGATGCTGACCTTCCAGGCGCTCTTGAAGCGCGAGAGCGACCCGCAGGTGCGGCGCATCCTGCTCGCCTCCAAGGTCGAGGACATGCTGAACACGGTCGTGCGCCAGATCGCGATGCATGAATATGAGCGCCGGCTGCATGACACGCGCCGCCAGGGCGAGCTCACGGCCGACGAGATCGGCAAGATCTGGCTCGACACCCAGATCGAGGCGCTGGGGCCGGGCATCAAGCTGGAGGCCGATTCGGACTATGGCGTGTTCTGGGCCTATATCCCGCACTTCATCCATTCGCCGTTCTATGTCTACGCCTATGCCTTCGGCGACTGCCTGGTGAACTCGCTCTACGCGGTCTATCGCGAGCGGCCCGAGGGTTTCCCGAAGAAATATCTGGAGCTGCTGGCGGCGGGCGGGACCAAGCGCCATCGCGAGCTGCTGGCGCCCTTCGGCCTCGATGCCGCCGACCCCGCCTTCTGGAGCAAGGGGCTCAGCGTCGTCGCCGGCTTCATCGACGAGCTGGAGAAGGCCTGAGGCCCGCCTTCTAGATGCTGGGCGAGAGGGCGGCCGCCAGAACCACGGCGCCGTTATTGAGCGCGTGGAACAGGATCGAGGGCCAGAGCGAGCCGCTTGCCTGATAGAGCGCGGCCGCGATCATGCCGAACACCACGATCTCGATCGTCATGATCTGGCCCACGAAACCGCCGGGCATCACGAAATAGAAATGCGTGGCGGAGAAGAGGGCGGCGCTCAGGATCGCGGCCAGCAGGAATCCGATGCGCTCGCGGAACCAGCGATAGAGCATGCCGCGGAACAGGGTCTCCTCGGCCGTGGCGGTGATGGGTCCGATGGCGGCCACCACGGCCGTCAGCCAGAAGGGCGAGCTGGGCAGCAGCAGGTAGTTGCCGCTCATCTGGCGGCCGATCTCGCCATTGGGATCGACCCATTGCTCCAGCCAGCCGTCGGCGAGATAGAAGAGGGCGGCCAGCACGATCGCGGCCGCGAACCAGATCCACCGGGCGCCGCAGAACCCGAAGCTTTGCCGATCGATGCCGCGCCGCCGCGCCAGCCAGCGTCCGCCAAAGCCGAAGATCACGGCGGTGACGAGGATGCTCAGCACCACCGCGCCCTGCATCAGCTCGAGCTGAAAGGAGCTCACGTCGATCCGGAGCTGGTGCGCGACATAACCGGCCGCGAGGCCGGTGGCCACCGACACGGCGGCGGCGGCCAGGAGCCCGGCAATGACGACAAGAAGGATCCAGAGCAGATCGATCGCACGGGTGCGTCCGGAGTCTGTCGGCGCCGTAAGGTTCGGCGCGGCGGAGAAGCTCGATGGCTCGGTCATGGGAATCCGGAGCTGCGGTCGTTATGCGCGGCAGGCTGGCATGCCGGCCTGCGGCCGACAAGCGGCTTGCCGGTCGGAGGGGTTTCGGGGTTCATTCGCATCGGGAGTGGATTCGATCCATCATGGCCGAACGCAAATCGAAGAGCCCTGAGCGCAACCGCCTGACCGGGCGCGTGCGCCGCTATGCCAAGGTCGGCACCGCCGTGGGCGGGGCGGCGGCACGGCTCGCGGGCGAGCGGTTCCTGGGCCTGCCCCTCGACCGCGCGCGCCACGCGGCCGATCTCAAGGCGGCGCTGGGCGGGCTCAAGGGCCCGCTCATGAAGGTGGCGCAGCTGCTCTCGACCATCCCCGACGCGCTGCCCGACGAATATGCGGCGGAGCTCGCGGGGCTGCAGTCGAACGCGCCCTCGATGGGCTGGAACTTCGTCAAGCGGCGCATGGCGGCCGAGCTCGGGCCCGACTGGCAGAAGCATTTCAGGAGCTTCGAGCAGGAAGCGGCCGCCGCGGCCTCGCTGGGCCAGGTGCATCGCGCGCTGTCGCTGGATGGTCATCGTCTGGCCTGCAAGCTGCAATATCCCGACATGGCGAGCGCGGTCGAGGCCGATATCGGCCAGCTCAAGCTGATCCTGGCGATCTATGGCCGCTACGACCGCGCCATCGATTCCGCCAACATCCATGCTGAGATCGCGGCCAGACTGCGCGAGGAGCTCGATTACCGGCGCGAGGCCAAGCACATGCGCCTTTATGGCGAGATGCTGGGCACGGAGAAGTCCGTGCATGTGCCGGTCCCCGTGCCGGCGCTCTCGACCGAGCGGCTCCTGACCATGAGCTGGCTCGAGGGCAAGCCGCTCAAGGCCTTCCTCGCCGAAAAGCCGGACATCGCCATGCGCAACAAGGTGGCGCTCGCCATGTTCCGCGCCTGGTACGCGCCCTTCTACGGCTTCGGCGTCATCCATGGCGATCCGCATCTCGGCAACTACACGGTGCGGGCCGACGGCAGCGTCAACCTGCTCGATTTCGGCTGCATCCGCGTCTTCCCGCCGAAATTCGTCGCGGGCGTGATCGACCTCTACAACGCGCTCGAGACCGGCAATCGCGCGCTGGCGGTCGAGGCCTACGAGAACTGGGGCTTCGAGGGGCTGACGGCCGAGATCATCGACGTGCTCAACCGCTGGGCCGCCTTCGTCTATGGCCCGCTGCTCGAGGATCGCAGCCGCCTGATCCAGGAGGCGGGCTCGGGCAGCTATGGCCGCGAGGTGGCGGAAGAGGTCCATGCCGAGCTCAGGCGCCTGGGGCCGGTCAAGCCGCCGCGCGAGTTCCTGCTGATGGATCGCGCCGCGGTGGGGCTGGGCTCGGTCTTCCTCCATCTCAAGGCCGAGGTGAATTGGCACCGCCTGTTCCACGGGCTGATCGCGGATTTCGACGTGAAGAAGCTCGGCCAGCGTCAGCGCCAGGCGCTCAAGGCCGCGGGGCTCACCGCAGCCGAGTAGCGCCCGGGCCCGCTCACGCCCTCTCCTTCGTCATGCCCGTGAAAGAGCCCGTGAAGAAGTCGGCGAAGCCGAAGAACTCTCTCGCCCCCTCCCCTTGCGGGAGGGGGTAGGGGGAGGGGCGATGCCGTGCGAGGTCCTGGCAAAAAGTAGAGCCCAATCTGCTCTGTGCTCGCTCGCTCAATGTCATGCCCAGGCCTTCCGCCTTCGGAGCGGCGATTGATCGCAACGATGCCGTCATCGTGCCTGTGGCACCCCTCCCCCAACCCCCTCCCACAAGGGGAGGGGGCTTGAATGCTGGTTGCTCCTTTCGCGGAGCCGAGGGGTAACCCCCACCAGAATCAGGCCAATCCCGCGCTTTCCCCCGGCCGCGCCGCTTGTGATTCGCGGGCGGCTTCGGCATTGTTGTCGCCCAAAGAAGGGGGCCCCCGATCCCAAAGGGGGCGGTGAGCGGGACGGATTTCTATGAAGATTGGCGTGGCCAAGGAGCGGCGCCCTCATGAGGCGCGTGTGGCGGTGTCGCCCGACACCGTCAAGAAATATGTCGGGCTGGGCGCCAGCGTCGCGATCGAGACCGGCGCCGGCGCCGGCGCGAACATCCCGGACGAGGTCTTCAAGGCCGCGGGTGCCGAGATCGCGCCGGACGAGGCGGCGGCGCTGAAGGATGCCGACCTCGTGCTCAAGGTGCAGCGGCCTCTGACCGCGGCCGAGGGCGGACCCGACGAGCTGACGCTGCTCAAGCCCGGCGCGGTGCTGGTGGGCATCCTCTCGCCGCACGGCGCCAAGGACCAGGTGCAGCAATATGCGGCGAAGGGCGTCACCGCCTTCGCCATGGAGCTCATGCCGCGCATCACCCGCGCCCAGGTGATGGACGTGCTCTCCTCGCAATCGAACCTCGCGGGCTACAAAGCCGTGATCGACGCGGCGGCCGAGTTCGGCCGTGCCTTCCCGATGATGATGACGGCGGCCGGCACGATCGCGCCGGCCCGCGTGCTGGTGATGGGTGCCGGTGTGGCGGGCCTGCAGGCGATCGCGACCGCGCGGCGCCTGGGCGCCATCGTCTCGGCGACCGACGTGCGGCCCGCCGCCAAGGAGCAGGTGGAGAGCCTCGGCGCCACCTTCGTCGCTGTGATGGACGAGGAGTTCAAGCAGGCCGAGACCGCCGGCGGCTATGCCAAGGAGATGAGCGACGCCTACAAGGCGAAGCAGGCGGCGCTGACGGCCGAGACCATCAAGAAGCAGGATGTGGTCATCACCACCGCCCTCATCCCCGGCCGCAAGGCGCCGGTGCTGGTGAGCGAGGAGATGGTCAAGACGATGAAGCCCGGCTCCGTGATCGTCGATCTCGCGGTCGAGCAGGGCGGCAACTGCCCGCTCGCCGAGCCCGGCAAGGTCGTGGTCAAGCATGGCGTCAAGATCGTGGGCCATCTCAACCTGCCTTCGCGGCTCGCGGCCGACGCCACCTCGCTCTATGCCCGCAATCTCCTCGCCTTCGTCTCCCTCATGATCGACAAGGAGACCAAGGGCCTGAAGATCGATTGGGAAGACGAGATCATGAAGGGCACCGGCCTCACGCGCGACGGCAAGGTCGTGCATCCGGCGCTGGTGGGGTGATGGCGATGGTCGTCTGCGGCACCCCCCTCCCTTACCCTCCCCCACAAGGGGGGAGGGGATTCGAAAACGCGACGCCCTCGGACTCCATCCCCTCCCCCTTGATGGGGGAGGGTGAGGGAGGGGGTGGAGCCTTCAGACGCGGCATCGAGGCCTGACCGATGGAAGACACGCTCGCCACCCATTCCCACGCGCCCTTCGTCCAGCTCTTCACCGTCTTCGTGCTGGCCTGCTTCGTCGGCTATTACGTGGTCTGGCGGGTGACGCCGGCGCTGCATTCGCCGCTCATGGCCGTCACCAACGCGATCTCGAGCGTGATCATCGTCGGCGCCCTCATCGCCGCCGGCCCCGCGGAGTTCAACTTCTCGCAAGCGATGGGCTTCATCGCGGTGGCGCTCGCCTCGGTCAACATCTTCGGGGGCTTCATCGTCACCCAGCGGATGCTGTCCATGTTCAAGAAGAAAGAAACGAAGAAGTAAGGCGGGACCGGGAGCGACATCGTGACGGAAGAACTTTCGGCCTACGCCTATCTCGCCGCCGCCATCTGCTTCATCATGGCGCTGCGCGGCCTCTCGAGTCCCGAGAGCTCGCGCGGCGGCAACCGCTTCGGCATGGTCGGCATGGCGATCGCCATCGTCACCACCCTGGCCTCGCCGGGCGTGCTCTCCTATCCGATTATCATCGCCGGCATCGTGATCGGCGGCGCCATCGGCACCTTCATCGCCCGCAAGATCCAGATGACGGCGCTGCCGCAGCTGGTCGCGGCCTTCCACAGCCTGGTGGGCCTCGCGGCGGTCTGCGTCGCGGTCGCGGCCTACTACTCGCCGCAGGAATTCGGCATCGGCGTGGTGGGCGACATCAAGACCCAGAGCCTGGTCGAGATGGGCCTCGGCCTCGCCATCGGCGCCATCACCTTCACGGGCTCGATCATCGCCTTCGCCAAGCTGCAGGCGCTGCTCTCGGGGGCGCCGCTGGTCTTCAAGGGGCAGCATCTCCTCAACGCCGCCATCGGCATTGCCATCGTCGCCCTGATCGTGGCGCTGATGATCACAGAGAGCCCGGTCGTGTTCTGGCTGCTGATCGCGCTGTCGCTGCTGGTGGGCTTCCTCCTGATCCTGCCCATCGGCGGCGCCGACATGCCGGTGGTCGTGTCGATGCTCAACTCCTATTCGGGCTGGGCCGCCTGCGGCATCGGCTTCACCCTCGGCAACAGCCTCCTGATCGTGACCGGCGCCCTCGTGGGTTCCTCCGGCGCCATCCTCAGCTACATCATGTGCAAGGGGATGAACCGCTCGATCTTCAACGTGATCCTGGGCGGGTTCGGCACCGATTCGGGCTCGGCCGCGGCGGGGAGCGCCAAGGCGCAGGACCGGCCGGTGAAGTCGGGCTCGGCCGACGACGCGGCCTTCATCCTCAAGAACGCCTCCTCGGTCATCATCGTGCCGGGCTACGGCATGGCGGTGGCCCAGGCGCAGCATGCCTTGCGCGAGATGGCCGACATCCTCAAGAAAGAGGGCGTCAAGATCTCCTATGCCATCCATCCGGTGGCGGGCCGCATGCCGGGCCACATGAACGTGCTGCTGGCGGAAGCCAACGTGCCCTATGACGAGGTGTTCGAGCTCGAGGACATCAACCGCGAGTTCTCGACCGCCGACGTCGCCTTCGTGATCGGCGCCAACGACGTCACCAACCCCGCCGCCAAGAACGACCCCAAGAGCCCGATCTACGGCATGCCGATCCTCGAGGTCGAGCAGGCCAAGACCGTGCTCTTCATCAAGCGTTCGATGGCCTCGGGCTATGCCGGCGTCGAGAACGAGCTCTTCTTCCGCGACAACACCATGATGCTCTTCGGCGACGCGAAGAAGGTGACGGAGGGCATCGTGAAGGCGCTGGGATAAGGTTCGCTAACGAGAAGGACGGGCGCTCGAACGCTCTTCCTCGCTCAGCGCCCATCGTCATCCCCGCGAAAGCGGGGATCCAACTCCAAGCTTGGCGACCTGGATCGGGATGGATCCCCGCTTTCGCGGGGATGACGGTTGAGAAGGTGCCGGGGCGGTGAGACGCTTGCGCCGATCACTGCCAACCCGAATCAAAAACGGCGCTGCCCGTGAGGGCAGCGCCGTTCTGTATCTCTGGATGCCGCGAGCGGGTGCGGCGGCGGGCTTAGTAGCCCTCGCGCTCCATGCGCTTGCGGAGCAGCTTGCGGTGGCGGCGGACCGCCTCGGCCTTCTCGCGGGCGCGGCGCTCGGAGGGCTTCTCGTAGTTCCGGCGCATCTTCATCTCGCGGAAGATACCCTCGCGCTGCATCTTCTTCTTGAGCGCGCGCAGGGCCTGATCGACGTTGTTGTCACGAACCAGAACTTGCAAAGGACGCCTCTGCTCTCCAAACGGGGACAAATTGTGGGAGGCCGGGCCGAATCCGAACCAGCCGAGGGCCGGGTGTATAACAGAGTTTCCGGCGGCTGTGAACCTTTATCGCACAAGGCCTTAGCGCGCTTTGGCGCAGCCCGGGGACGCTCCAGCTGATCCCGGAAGCCCTTGAATCACAATAGGTTGCGGTAAGGCCGGCGCAAGCCCCCTAGAGGTCGCGGCTGGCGTCGGGGTCGATCGAGTAGGGGTGACGGGTCGCGAGATGGCTGGGCTGGGAGGCGACTCGCGCCGCCCAGGCCCGGAAGGCGGGGAAGGGCGCCAGGTCGAATCCGGCCTCTTCGGCCCAGGCGCCATAGGCGTAGACCGCGATATCGGCGATCGAGTAGGTCCCGGCCAGGAAGTCGTGGGTCTGCAGATGGCGATCGAGGGCTTCCAGCGAGCGTTGGCCCCGCTGGCGGCGCGCCGGCACGCCGGCCGCGTTGCGCTCGAGCTTTCCGGTGAGGGTCCAGTAGCGCAGGCTGCCGATCACCGGCTCGACATAGTTCTGCTCGAAGAACAGCCACTGCAGGACCTTGGCCCGCCCGAAGCGATCCGCGGGCAGGTAGGGCGTGCCTTCCGCGAGATAGGCCAGGATCGCGTTCGATTCGGCGATGGCGCGGCCGGGCTCGATCTCCAGCACCGGCACCGTGCCGCCCGGATTGAGCGCCAGGAACGCGGGATCATGCTGCTCGCCCTGGAAGATCCGGACGAGCCGGTGCTCGTAGGGCAGCTCCAGATGCGCCAGGAGCTGGCGCGCCTTCCAGCCATTCTGCGAGGGAAGATAGTCATAGAGGCGGAGCATGGCGTCGGGCCCGGCGGTGGCGGAGAGGCCTTAAGACTAGAGACGCTGTGAGCTCGGCGATATCCGGTTCTTGCGGTTGCTCCTCCAACCCGCGTCCTGCCGCCTCTCTCTTGTCGTGCCCGGGCTTGACCCGGGCATCCAGGGCCGGTCCCTGGATTGCCGGATCAAGTCCGGCGATGACAGGGCGGGGGCAAGAGGACATCCGGTCGCTGCGCGTCCGCCGCTCCCGCTCTTCCTCGCGTCCGCCTCATCCCCCATATTGAAGCCATGGCCATTCTCAAGATCGCCCGCATGGGACACCCGGTGCTGCGCCGGCCCGCCGATCCGGTCGCCGATCCGACGGCGCCCGAGATCAAGCGGCTCGTCGCCGACATGCTGGAGACGCTGGCCGATGCCGGCGGCGTCGGGCTGGCCGCACCCCAGGTCCATGTTCCCTTGCGCGTCGTCATCTTCGAGGTGCCGCCCCATCGCGCGGGCGAAAGCGGGCCGGTGCCGATGACCCATCTCGTCAATCCGGTGATCGAGCCGCTCGACGAGGAGAAGCTGCTGGGCTGGGAGGCCTGTCTCTCGGTGCCGGGCCTGACCGGCGTGGTGCCGCGCTGGCGCCATATCCGCTATCGGGGCACCACGCCCGAAGGCGAGACCGTCGAGCGCGAGGCCCATGATTTCCACGCCCGCGTGGTGCAGCATGAATGCGATCATCTCGACGGCACGCTCTATCCGCAGCGCATGACCGACCTGTCGCTGCTCTCCTTCGTGGAGGAGATGAAGCATGGCGCACCGCCGATCCAGGCGACCGGCAAGCCCGGGGAGGATTGAACGATGAAACGGGACGAGGCCAACCGCGACGTCTATCTGGCGCTGCTCAAGGCCGTGCTGCGGCACGTGCCCTTCGACGGCTGGAGTCCCGCTTCGCTCAAGGCGGGTGCGGCCGATCTGGGGCTCGATCTGCCCAAGGCGCTGCTGCTGCTGCCGGGCGGCATGGCCGAGCTCGCCGAACGGTTCCATGCCGAGGCCGACCGGCAGATGCTGGAGGCGCTGGCGCAATACGACCTCGAGGCGCTCAAGATCCGCGAGCGCATCGCGCTCGCGGTGCGGCTCAGGCTCGCCCCCTGGAACGGCGACCGCGAGGCGGTCCGCCGGCTCCTGGGCTTCCTGGCGCAGCCGCAGGAGGCGCCGCGCGCGGCCAAGCTCCTCTACCGCACCGTCGATGCCATCTGGCACGGCATCGGCGACCGCTCGACCGATTATAACTTCTACACCAAGCGCGCGCTCCTCGCGGGCGTGGTCAGCAGCACCGCGCTCTACTGGCTCGAGGACAAGTCCGAGGGCTGCGCCGATACATGGGCCTTCCTCGACCGTCGCATCGCCGACGTGCTCAAGGTCCCGCAGCAGATCGCGCGGGTGAAGAAGCTCGCGGCGAAGCTGCCGGACCCGGTGCGGTTCCTGCGGCGTGTGCGGCGCGGGGCGGCGTAGGGGCCAACATGTTCCCCTCGCCCTCATGACGGCGCCTGCACTCCATCGTCATCCCCGCGAAAGCGGGGAGGTGGATTCACACTCCAAGTGCAACAGCTGCTGCCAGAAGAGTTCGGCGGGGGAGCGCCAGTCAAGGCACTTGCGCGGGGTGTTGTTGTAGGCCCGGAGCAAGTCTGAGATCTGGCGCGAAGTGAGCGCGGCGAGATCGGTTTTCCTGGGGATCCGGCGGCGCATCCTTCCGATGGCGTTCTCGATGCCGCCCTTCTGCCAGGGGGCGTGGGGATCGCAGAAGAAGGTCTGGATGTGGAGGCGATGGAGCTCGTAGTGGCGGGCGAACTCGGTGCCGTTGTCGAAGGTGATGGTCTGGCGCAGGGTCGCGGGCAGGGGTTCGAGCAGGCCGGCGATGGCGGCGGCGATCGGTGCGGCCTGCTTGCCGTGGGGCCTGACGGCGAGGAGCAGGCGGGAGGATCGCTCATGCAGGGTGAGGAGTGCCTGGCCGTAGCGAGCGAACATCATGAGGTCGGCCTCCCAGTGACCGGGACTTGAGCGGTCCTCGACGTCGGGTGGCCTTTCCTCAATGGAAACACGGGCTTGGATGTGGAGGGCGGAGCTGCCGCCCTTGCGCCCGCGAAAGCCGCGCTTGGATTTGGCGCGCGGCAGGTAGTGGCGCCAGCTGTAGTCCTGGCGGCGGGTGATCTGGGCCTGGATGAAGCGATAGATGCTCTCGGGGCTGATGAGATGACGGCCCGACTGGCGCTCGAGCCGGCCGCAGACCTGCTCGGGCGACCAGCCTTTCCTCAAGCCCTCCAGCACCTGCCGGCGCAGGTGCGCGTCGCGCTCCAGGCGCGAGCCGCGCCAGCGCCGGGCCCGGGTCTGCTGCTGGGCGTAAGCCGCCCGGTAGCCGATCTGCCGGCCACGGTTGCGCTTCAGTTCCCGACTAACCGTCGATGCCGGGCGATCCAGAGCTGCAGCGATTTGGCGGATCGAGCGACCTTTGGAACGAAGGTCGGCAATGATGGCGCGCTCTTCGGACGAGAGCTGCTCGTAGTGCTTCCCCATGGCAACACCCTAATCTGGTGTTGCACTTCGTTTGAAAACTCAGCGGATCCATCCTGATCCAGGTCACCAGGCTTTGAAGTGGATCCCCGCTTTCGCGGGGATGACGACGCGCGGGGATGACGACAAAGGGGGGTCGCGAGAGCGGCGGGAGAAGGCCTACCGCTTCGCCGTCAGCCGCGTGACATGGCCCATCTTGCGGCCCGGCCGCGGCTCGGCCTTGCCGTAGAGATGGAGCTTGGCGCCGGGCTCGGCGAGGATCTCCTTCCAGGCCAGCACGTCGTCGCCCAGCAGGTTCTTCATCACGGCGTCCGAATGGCGCTCGACCGAGCCTAAGGGCAGGCCGCAGACGGCGCGCACGAACTGTTCGAACTGGCTCGTCACGCAGCCGTCGATCGACCAGTGGCCGGAATTGTGCGGGCGCGGCGCCAGCTCGTTCACCAGCACCTCACCCGCGTTGGTCACGAACATCTCGACCGCGATGAGGCCGATGAGCCCCAGTTCCTCGGCGATGTGGCGGCCGATCGCTTCGGCGCGCATCGCGACCGCTTCGGTCACGCGGGCCGGCACGATGGTCGTATCCAGAATGTGATGGCGGTGCTGATTCTCGACCGGCTCGTAGGCCACCACGTTGCCGTCGAGCGTGCGCGCGACGATGACCGAGATCTCGAGCCGGAAATCGACGAAGGCCTCGAGGATGCCGATCGAGGCGCCCATGCGGGCCCAGGCTTCCTCGAGCTTGCTGTCGGCGTCGATCCGCACCTGGCCCTTGCCGTCATAGCCGAACTGCGCCGATTTCAGGATCGCGGGATGGCCGATCTCGCGCAGCGCGCGCTCCAGGCTCTCGGGCCGCGCCACCTCCATGTAGCGCGTGGTCGGCACCTTGATCGAGGCGAGAAAGTCCTTCTCGCGCAGCCGCTCCTGGCAGATATGGAGCACGCGGGGGCTGGGCCGCGTCGGCTTCAGCCGCGCCAGCGTCTCGGCGGTCCGGCTCGGCACGTTCTCGAACTCGAAGGTGACGACGTCGATCGCCCCGGCGAAGCGCGCCAGCGCCCCATCGTCCTCGTAGGGCGCGATGGTCGCGGCGCTCGCGACCTGGGTCGCGGGATTGTCGCCGGGCGGGCAATAGATGTGGGTCTTGAATCCCAGCCGCGCCGCCGCCATCGCCGCCATGCGGCCGAGCTGGCCGCCGCCGAGGATGCCGATGGTCGAGCCGGGCGCGATCACCTGGCCCTGGTCGGCGGCTGCGGCTGGCGTCGCGCTGCTCATCGGCCGGCCGGGTTTTCCGTGACGGGCGTCTCGGCGACCGCGGCCGTGCGCGCCTCGCGCCAGGCCTCGAGCCGCTTGTCGAGCCGCTTGTCGGCGAGCGCCACCACGGCGGCGGCGAGGAGCGCGGCATTGACGGCGCCGGCCTTGCCGATCGCAAGCGTGCCGACCGGCACGCCGGCCGGCATCTGGACGATCGACAGCAGGCTGTCGAGCCCCTTCAGCGCCTGGCTTTCGATCGGCACGCCGAACACGGGCAGCGTCGTCATGGAAGCAGTCATGCCCGGCAGATGGGCCGCCCCGCCGGCGCCGGCGACGATCGCCTTGAGGCCGCGCTTCTTGGCGCCGTGGGCGTAGCTGTAGAGGCGCTTGGGCGTGCGGTGGGCCGAGACGATGCGCACCTCGTGCGGCACGCCCAGCTCCTCGAGCGTGGCCGCGGCGTGGCGCATGGTCTCCCAGTCGCTCTGGCTTCCCATGATGATGCCGACCGACGGCGCCGATTTGGCCATGCCCGTTTCGCCTCGCTCCCCAGCTCCCGATCCCCGTTTCGGACCAGGCCCGCCCCGGCGGGAGCGCGAGATTATAGGGGGGAGGGGTGGGGTGGCAAGGCGAGGGCCGCGGGGCTTTCGCGGGCCCGACTCGGGGGGCCGTCAGGCGATGATGTCGGGCAGGAGCTGGCTTTCCAGCTTGATGATCTGGTCCTTCAGCGCCAGCTTGCGCTTCTTCAGCCGTTGCACCTGCAGCTGGTTGAAGGGCGCAGTCTCCTGCAACCGGGCGATCACATCGTCCAGGTCGCGATGCTCGCTGCGCAGCTCTTCGAGCCGGCGGCGCAAATCCTCTTGCCCCAACATCCAGGCTCTCCGGCGGCAGACGGGATGGGCGCGGATTATAGTCGAGCCCTCGCGGCAATGCCATGTGCCCGGACTCCGGTCCCGTCAGGCGGATGCCCGATTCTTCGCCATTCTTTGCGCCTTGCACGGCGCCGATAGGTCTCCGACATTAACCAATCTTGGTGGCGGGGCTGCCCGTTCGGCGAGGCGCCGCGACCGCCCGGGATTCGAGTCCTCGCGAATCGGAAGAAGGCGCGCGCATGATCAAGCGAATCGGGATTCTCACCAGCGGCGGCGACTGTGCCGGGCTCAATGCGGTCCTGCGCGCCGTGGTGCTGCATGCCACCAGCAACAAGGGGTGGGAGGTGCTGGGCCTGCGCCAGGGCACGGCCGGCCTGATGGCGCGGCCGGTCGAGGCGGAGCTGCTCGATCCCTACGCCATGTCCTCGGTGCTGCTGCGCCAGGGCGGGACGGTGCTGGGCACCACCAACCGCGGCGATCCCTTCGCCTTTCCGATGGCGGACGGCCATCTGCTCGACCGCTCCGAGGAGGTGATCGAGGGCTACCGGCAGCTCGGTCTCGACGCGCTCATCGGCATCGGCGGCGACGGCTCGTTCCGCATCCTGCGCCGGCTGGCGCAGCAGGGTGGCCTCAATCTCGTGGGCATTCCCAAGACCATCGACAACGATCTGGGGCTGACCGAGATCTCGATCGGGCATGACACGGCGGTCTGGATCGCGACCGAGGCGCTCGACCGGCTGCAGCCGACGGCGGCGAGCCACGACCGCGTCATGGTGCTGGAGGTGATGGGGCGCGATGCCGGCCATATCGCGCTCTCGGCCGGCATCGCCGGCGGCGCCGACGCGATCCTGATCCCCGAGATCCCCTACAGCATGGAGCGCGTGGCGCAGAAGATCGACGACATCAAGCGGCAGGGCCGCAATTTCGCGCTGGTCATCGTGGCGGAGGCGGTGACGACCGAGCATGGCGAGCCGGTGACGGTGACGCATGTCGGCGGCAAGGCGACCTATGGCGGCATCGGGCATTATGTGAGCGACCGGCTGGCGACGCTCACCGGCGCCGAGACCCGCGTCACGGTGCTGGGCCATCTGCAGCGCGGCGCCCCGCCCGATCCGCGCGACCGCGTCATCGCCCAGGCCTTCGGCGTGCATGCGGTCGATCTGATCGATGCCGGCAAGTTCGACCGTATGGTGGCCTGGCAGAACCGGCGCGTCATCGACGTGCCGATCCTCGAGGCGATCGAGCGCTATCAGGCGGTCGATCCGGACGGCACGCTGGTGCAGACGGCGCGCGGCCTCGGCATCTCGTTCGGGGATTGAGGCCGGGAAACGGAGACGAAGCATGAGCGAGGAAGCGGGGCGGGCCTTCTGGAATTTCAGCCTGGAACATTACGGCAAGCCGGGCCTGCCGCCGGCGGTCATCGGGCTGCAGAACCGGCTCGGTGCCGACGTCAATCTCCTGCTCTATGGCTGCTGGGCGGCGGCGCAGGGCCGCTCGCTCGGCGAGACCGACATCGCCCAGGCCGATGCGACCATCCAGCTCTGGCGCGAGCAGGTGGTGGAGCCGCTGCGCGAGGTGCGCAATCGCCTGAAGCCGGGCGTGGCGCCGGTCTCGGCTGAAGCCAGCATGACCCTGCGCAAGCGCGTGCTCGATGCCGAGATCGCCGGCGAGGAGCTGGCGCAGCATGCGCTGGCGGCGCTGCTGCCGGCGGCGAAGGCCGCCGGCAATCCCGCGGCGGCGGCGCGGCGGCATGTCGAGATCTACCTCGCGCGGCTGGCGAAGCCGCTGGGGCCCGAGGATCAGGCGGCGGTGGAGACGCTGATCAGGGGGTGCTTTGGGTGAGATGAAAATGACTGCCCCCTCCCCCGTCTTCCGGGGGAGGGTTGGGGAGGGGGAAGACGCGTTGTCGAAGGCTTGAGGAAGGATAGACGCGCGGTTGCTAAATCCCGTCGGCCCCCTCCCTCACCCTCCCCCTTGAAGGGGGAGGGGACAGCAGTACGGCGCTTGTCCTAATCCTCCGCACTCTCCTCCTCCTCCGCCTCGCGCGCGCGGCGCGAGCGTCCGCTCAGCGGCGGGCCTCTCCAGCGCTTCACCAATCCCGTCTCGAGGCCGAAGAGATCGCAGACGCGGCCGACGCTGTGGTCGACCATCTCCTCGATCGTCCGCGGCCGCGCATAGAAGGCCGGCACCGGCGGCGCGATGATGGCACCCATCTCGGAGAGCGCCGTGAGGTTGCGCAGATGGCCGGTATGGAGCGGCGTCTCGCGCAGCATCAGCACGAGGCGGCGGCGTTCCTTCAGGGTCACGTCGGCGGCGCGCGTGAGCAGCGACGAGGTCACGCCGGTCGCGATCTCCGACATGGTCTTGATCGAGCAGGGCGCGATCACCATGCCCAGCGTCGGGAAGGAACCGCTCGATATCGGCGCCGCGAGCTCGGCGATGCCGTGGGTGGCGTCCGCGAGCGCGCGTACCTCCGGCACCTTCATGTCGGTCTCGTAGGCGATGGTGAGCTCGGCCGAGCGCGAGATCACCAGATGGGTCTCAACCGGCAGTGGCCGCAGCGCCTGCAGCAGACGGATCCCGAGGATCGCGCCCGACGCGCCGCTCATGCCGACGATCAGTCGTGCCGTCGGGTTTTCCACCGCAGATTCCTTGAGGTTTCGTCGGGCCATGCCGATCTCGTTTACAAGCGCCTCGGAGCGGCGTTAGCATGACATTCGTTATCGGCCTCGGAACCCGGAAAGGAGGTACTCGCATGTCCGCAACGGAACATGTCGAAGCACTCAAAGCCAAGCATTCCGACCTCGATAAACTGATCGCCGAAGAAGAGTCCCGGCCGCATCCGGACGATATCCGGATCACCGAACTTAAGCGGCAAAAGCTCAAAATCAAAGACGAAATCAACCATTTGGCTCCTCACTGACGCCGCTCTGACGCGCGTCTGAGCCGGCTGCTTCGAGGGACCGAGGCAGTAAGTTTCGCCCGCATCCTTGCGTCGGGTGTCCGAGCAAGGATCGCGTCCGACGGTTGCGTTTCCGATTTCCCGCTTATCCACAATCTGTCCGGACCGACAGCGTCGGCGGTGTTCACGCGTCGCGGCGGCTCAGAGCCCTTCCGGGAAGCTCGCCTGCTGATTTTCGGGCGCGTCATAGACGCGCACCAGCCCCGAGCGTCCGGCCAGCGCATCGGCGATGCGGGTTCGCGTGCGCAGGTTCATCGGATCGGGCAGGCGGTCGGGCGCGAAGAATCCGATCGCCGCGATCTCGCCATCGGGCGCCCAGGGATCGCTGCCGATCGTGCGGCCGATGAAGGCCAGCACCAGATCGTCGTCGTAGGTGCGCGAATAGGCGCCGACGAAACGCTCGACCGCGATGCGATGGCCGGTCTCCTCGCGCACCTCGCGATGCAGCGCGTCGAGCGGCGATTCGTTCGGCTCGACGCGGCCGCCCGGCTGCGTCCAGAGACGGCCGGCATAGTTCTGGTGCACCAGCAGGAGATGGCCGGCCGCGTCGAGGATGGTGGCGAAGACGCCGATATGGGCCATCGATGATGCCTTGCGGGTTCGGGGGAGGGGACTCATGAGAATGAAAGCGCCTTGCCCCTGGGGGCGGCGCTCTCGCATCATGCCGGCCGGTTCGTTTCAGGTCAAAGGAGTGCCCGCCCCATGCAGCTTCAGCTCGTCACCTGGCCCGAGGTCGAATCCTACCTGACCCGCAGCCAGGGCATCGTCATGCCGATCGGCTCGACCGAGCAGCATGGGCCGAACGGGCTCGTCGGCACCGATGCGATCTGCGCGGAGCAGGTAGCGAAGGGCATCGGCGACCGCACCGGCGCCATGGTGGCGCCCACCATATCGGTCGGCATGGCGCAGCATCATATGGGCTTCCCGGGCTCGATGACCTTGCGGCCCTCGACCCTGATCGCGGTGGTGCGCGACATGGTGGAATCCCTCGCCGTGCACGGCTTCCGCCGCTTCTTCTTCATCAACGGCCATGGCGGCAACATCGCGACGCTGACCGCGGCCTTCTCCGAGATCTATGCCGGCGCCAGCCTGGCGCCGGCGAGCGGCCGGCCCGCCAACATGCCGGCGGTCCGCTGCCTCCTCAAGAACTGGTGGGAGGCGAAGCAGGTGGGCGCCCTGTCGCGCGAGCTCTATGGCCGCGCCGAGGGCAGCCACGCCACGCCCTCCGAGGTCTCGCTCACCTGGGCCGCCTATCCCGAAGCCGCCAAGCCGATGACGCTCGATCCCGAGATCGCGCCGACTGGCGGCTTCACCGACGCCGCCGACTATCGCCGCCGCTTCCCCGACGGCCGCATCGGCTCCAATCCGGGCCTGGCCTCGGTGGAAGCCGGCCAGCGCCTGCTCGAGGCCGCCATCGTGGGCATGGCGGCCGAGTATGAGAGCTGGATCAAGGAAAGCTGAGGCGCCGAACGCAGGGCGCGCGAAGAGATCACGATCTCGAACCGCGCAGTGCTGCGGTTGTTCTCTGCCTCTCCACCCGCGAAGCGGGGAGAGGGTAGGGTGAGGGGGCTTCGAACCGGGCGAGGTGTCGAAAAACCCGTTCCGTTCTGCAGCAGCCGCCTCACCCTATCCTCTCCCCCACGCTCGTGGAGGAGAGGAAAAAAGATTAAGAGCGCGGCTGGATTCATGACCGGGCCCTGATTGACTCGCTTTCTTCGCCACCAGCTTTACCATCCTCTTTTCCTTGGGCAGACTTACCGTCCAAGGGCAACACAACAAGAACGGCCCGACCCACAGACGGGGGACGCCATGGCTGGCCGCTATGCCGAGATCCATCGCCGTTCGCTCGAGGATCCGGAAGGATTCTGGAGCGAGGCCGCGTCGGCGATCCATTGGGAGAAGCGCTGGGACAGGCTGCTCGACGACAGCCGGCCGCCCTTCTATCGCTGGTTTGCCGGCGGCGTCCTCAACACCTGCTACAACTGCCTCGATCGCCATGTGGCGGAGGGACGGGGCCAGCAGGCGGCGCTGATCTATGACAGCGCCATGACCGGCCAGACGCAGAGCTTCAGCTATACCGAGCTGACCGACCTGGTCGCGCGCTTCGCGGGCGCCATCGCCGCGCAAGGCGTCGCCAAGGGCGACCGCGTCATCATCTATATGCCGATGGTGCCCGAAGCGGCGATCGCGATGCTGGCCTGCGCGCGGCTGGGCGCCGTCCATTCGGTCGTGTTCGGCGGTTTCGCGCCGGCCGAGCTCGCGACCCGCATCAACGACGCCAAGCCGAAGCTGATGATCTCGGCCTCCTGCGGGCTCGAGCCCGGCCGCGTGCTGGCCTACAAGCCGCTGCTCGACCAGGCGATCGAGCTCGCGACCGCCAAGCCCGATCGCTGCATCATCCTGCAGCGCCCGCAGGTCAAGGCCGAGATGAAGCCCGGTCGCGATCTCGATTGGCAGGAGGCGGTGGCCGCCGCGAAGCCCGCGGCCTGCGTGCCGGTGGCGGCGACCGATCCGCTCTATGTCCTCTACACCTCCGGCACGACCGGCCAGCCCAAGGGTGTCGTGCGCGACAATGGCGGCCACGCCGTCGCGCTCAAATGGACCATGAAGAACATCTACGGCGTCGAGCCGGGCGAGGTCTGGTGGGCGGCTTCGGATGTGGGCTGGGTGGTCGGCCATTCCTACATCGTCTATGCGCCGCTGATGCATGGCTGCACGAGCGTGCTGTTCGAAGGCAAGCCGGTGGGAACGCCCGATGCCGGCACCTATTGGCGCGTGATCCAGCAGCACAAGGTCTCGGCCCTCTTCACCGCGCCCACCGCCTTCCGCGCGATCAAGCGCGACGATCCCGACGCGAAGCTCCTGCGCAACTACGACATCCGCAGCTTCCGCACGCTCTTCCTCGCCGGCGAGCGCTCCGACCCCGCGACGCTCGAATGGGCCGAGGCCCATCTCAAGGTGCCGGTGATCGATCACTGGTGGCAGACCGAGACCGGCTGGCCGATCGTGGCCGATTGCATGGGCATCGAGCCCTTCCCGGTCAAGCATGGATCGCCGACCAAGGCGGTGCCGGGCTGGGACGTGCGGGTGCTCGATGGCGAAGGCCACGAGGTCAAGCGCGGCGATATCGGCGCGCTCGTCTGCAAGCTGCCTTTGCCGCCCGGCACCTTTCCGACGCTGTGGAACGCCGAGCAGCGCTTCTTCGATTCCTATCTGCGCGCCTATCCCGGCTTCTACAACACGGGCGATGCGGGCTTCATCGACGAGGAGGGCTATGTCTATGTGATGGCGCGCACCGACGACGTGATCAACGTCGCGGGCCACCGGCTCTCGACCGGCGCCATGGAGGAGGTGCTGGCCTCCCATCCCGACGTCGCCGAATGCGCCGTCATCGGTGCTGCCGACGACCTCAAGGGACAGGTGCCGCTGGGCTTCCTCGTGCTCAAGGCCGGCGTGTCGCGCGACGAGCACAAGATCGCCGAGGAGGCGGTGGCGCTGGTGCGCGAGCGCATCGGCCCGGTCGCCGCCTTCCGGACCGCGGCCGTCGTGAAGCGCCTGCCCAAGACGCGCTCGGGCAAGATCCTACGCGGCACCATGCAGAAGATCGCCGATGGCGAGGAGTACAAGACGCCCGCCACGATCGACGATCCCGCGATCCTGCCGGAGATCGGCGAAGCGCTGCGCGGCGTCGGCTACGGCAAGGAGCCGGACAAGGGCTGAGCGGGGCGATGCCGAACGCCACCGTCGCAGCCCGCCCCGAGACCGCCTTCCGGTTGCGCGCTGCTTCGCCCGAGGATGGCGAGGCGATCGCGGCCCTGCTGCGGGAGGCCTTCGCGCCCTATGACGGCAAGATCCAGCCCCGTCCGGGCGCCCTATCGGAAACCGGCGCCAGCATCGCGGCGGCCCTCGAGAACGGTGCCGGCAGCGTCGCCGAGGCGGGCGGCCTTCTCGTCGGCTCGGTGCTCTGGCATCCGGAAGGCGACGGGTTCTATCTGGGCCGGCTCGCCGTCAAGCCGGGCTGGCAGCGGCGCGGCATCGCCCGCGCGCTGGTGGAGAGCGCGATCGAGGCGGCGCGGATCGCGCGGCGGGCGCAGGTGACGCTCAATGTGCGCATCCTGCTGCCGGACAATGTCGCGTTCTTCGAGAGCCTCGGCTTCGAGCGCGCCGCGGCCCGACCTCATCCGGGCTTCGACCATCCGACCTATTATGTGATGGTGCGGCGGGTGGATTGAGTGGCGCTGCGCCGCCCCAGCGCGACGCAGACGGCGAGATAAGCCGCGAGCGCCAGCGCCGACACCACGAGCGTCGCCGCCGGCCCCCAGAGTTCCATCGCATGGCCTGCGACCACCGGTCCGAGGCTGCTGCCGATGCCATAGAGGAGGCTGCTGAGCGTCGTGGCCGCGGCGAGCTCGGTGCCGCGGAAGCGGTCGCCGACCATGGCGAAGGCCACGGTCCACACACCGCCCATGGCCGCACCCCAGAAGAACGCCACCGGCCAGGCCGGCCAGCCGGCCGGCATGGCGGCGATCATTGCCAGGGCCAGCAGGAGCGACAGGGCGACCGTAGCGGTGAGCACCTTGCGCCGGTCGATCCGGTCGGCGAGCCAGCCGACCGGCAGATGGCCGACCGTCGTGCCGACGAAGAGCGTGGTCAGCAGCAGCACGGCATCCGGCCGGGTGAACCCGTGGCGCATCGCATAGAGCGACAGGAAGGAATCGTTGATCGAATCGGTCGTGGCGAGCATGGGCGCGGCCAGCAAGGCGAGGGCGGCGACCGGGAAGAGGCGCCAATAGCCGCGCCGCGGGCCGTCCGTCGCGATCGGCGGGGCGAGGCCGCCGGCGAAGAGCAGCGGCAGCGCCGAGGCCAGCACCAGCGCGATGCCGCAGAGGAAGGGCGCCCAGCCTTCGATGCCGGCCAGCGTGATGATGACGGGGCCGAAGGCGAAGCCCGCCGACCAGAGGAAGCCCAGCACGCCGCCGACCAGGCCGCGGCTCTCGTCGATCGCGGTCTGGTTGATCCAGGTCTGGCCGGCGATGAAGAGGAGCCCGACGCTGCCGCCGAGCAGGAAGCGGATCGGCATCCAGACATAGGGATCGATATGGAGCGGCAGCAGGGCGAACATCGCCGCCGTCGCGACGATGGCCCCCGTCACGACGCGCAGCACGCCGAACCGCGCGATCACGGCGGGGGCGAGGGGCGCCACCGCGAAGACCGAGAGGGCCTGGCTCGCGGCGCTCAGGCCGATCAGGCCACTGCTGACGCCGCGGCTGTCGAGGATGAGCGACAGAAGCGGCCAGGTCAGTCCCATGGTGGTGCCGACCGAGGCGATGCAGACCATCGCGATGAAGAGGCTCAAGCGCCGCCGCGCCGGGCTCAGGGCCAAATCGGTCAACGCCATCCCCTCCGCATCACCCTCGCATCGGCGCGCGCGACCGCGCGACGCGGCGCGACGTTAGAACGGCCCGGATTTCGGGGCAAACCAGGAGAGACGCCGATCGGGCATTGCCGGAAACATCGCGTGCAAGCCCCTCCCCCTACCCCCTCCCGCAAGGGGAGGGGGCTGGAAAAATCTCATCCCTCTTTCAGGATCGGTACGGCGCAGAAAACTTCGCCCCCTCCCCTTGCGGGAGGGGGTTGGGGGAGGGGTGATGCGGGCTCGTTCTCGCTGATCGAGCGCTTAGCTGTTCGACGAGCCGCTCGACTTCTGCATGAAGGCGGCGATGTCGAAGCCGCCGGGGAGCGAGCTCTTGGTGTCGGCGGCGGGCTCGGCCGGCGTTTCCGGTGCGGCGACCGGCGCGTCGCCCTCGCCCGACTTGCCGAGCGCCTTGCGGGCGCGGGCCACGGCGGCGTTGAGATCGGTCTGGGTGCAGAGGCCCAGCAGCACCGGATCGCGCGGCTTCAGGTTCGACGAGTTCCAGTGAGTGCGGTCGCGCACGGCGGCGATGGTGCTCTTGGTCGTGCCGATCAGGCGCGCGATCGCCGCGTCGCCCAGCTCGGGATGATGGCGCACCAGCCAGGCCACCGCGTCCGGCTTGTCCTGGCGCTTGGAGACCGGCGTGTAGCGCGGGCCCTTGGTGCGCGGCAGCGGCTGCGGGATGTTCTGGCGCAGGAGCTTGAGGCGCAGGCTCGGGTCCTTCTGCGCGCGCTCGATCTCGTCCATCGAGACCTGGCCGTTGGCGACGGGGTCGAGGCCGACGATCCCGATCGCGACCTCGCCATCGGCGATGCCCTGGACCTCGAGCGGATGCAGGCCGCAGAAATCGGCGATCTGCTCGAAGCTGAGCGTGGTGTTCTCCACCAGCCATACGGCGGTCGCCTTCGGCATCAGCAATCGGGCCATGTCATCTCTCCTCAGGAATTCGATCGGCGGACTTGTCGGAACCGGACGTCCGGATGCGGCTCCAGCGGGCGCCGTCCTTCACGGGAAACCCGGAAAGACGGCCGCGAGCCGGCTTGGTTTATATGGGATCGCGGCGCCGGCCGCCCAAGGCGGTCCGGACCGGGCGGAAATAGCATTTGGAGGCCGCCGCCGCCACAGGAAATTGCGCCGCGACAACGGCCCGGGCCCGCCCCCGGCAAGGATCCGGAAAACCCTTTCAGGCCAGTCCTGTAGGAGGAAGCCGCCGGCTCAGACGGTCAGCACGATCTTGCCGATATGGGCGCTCGACTCCATGAGGCGATGGGCCGCGGCGGCCTGGGCCAGCGGGAAGGTCTTGTGGATGACCGGCTGCACCCGGCCCGCCTCGATCAGCGGCCAGACGCGGTCCTTGAGCGCCTTGGCGATGGCGCCCTTCTCGGCGACCGAGCGCGGGCGGAGCGTCGAACCGGTGAGGGTCTGGCGCTTCACCATCAGCGGCGCCAGATCGAGCTCGACCTTGCTGCCCTTGAGGAAGGCGATCTGGACGATGCGGCCCTCGAGCGCCAGGCATTTCATGTTCCGCGCGAAGTAGTCGCCGCCGACCATGTCGAGGATGACATCGACACCCTTGCCGCCGGTCGCGTCCAGCACCGCGGTGACGAAATCCTCGCTGCGATAGTCGATGGCGCGCTCCGCGCCCAGCGAGCGGCAGGCCGCGACCTTGTCGGGGCCACCGGCGGTCGCGAAGACGCGCGCGCCGAGCTGGGCCGCGAGCTGGATCGCCGTCGTGCCGATGCCGCTGGTGCCGCCATGGACGAGGAAGCTCTCGCCGGCCTTGAGCGCGCCGCGTTCGAACACGTTGGTCCAGACTGTGAAGAAGGTTTCCGGCAGGGCGGCGGCCTGGATCAGATCGAGGCCGCGCGGGACGGGCAGCGCCTGCGGCGCCGGCACCAGGCAATATTCGGCATAGCCGCCGCCCGCGACGAGCGCGCAGAGCTTGTCGCCGATCCTCCAGGCGCCGGTCTCGCCGCCGCTCGCCGCCACTTCGCCTGCGACCTCGAGCCCCGGGATGTCGGTGGCGCCGGGCGGCGGCGCGTAGTTGCCCTGGCGCTGCAGCACGTCCGGCCGGTTGATGCCGGCGGCGGCAACCTTGACCAGCAGCTCGCCCGGGCCCGGCTTGGGAACGGCCCGGCGCTGCGGCACCAGCGCCTCGGGGCCGCCGGGTGTGGGAATGGCGATGGCGGTCATCTCGGCGGGCGGCGCGACGGTCATGGGGGCCTCGGACAGGGGGTGATCGGGGAACCCCGGGAGACGGGGCTTCTCTTGCGGGCGGCGGGGCTTCTAGAGTCGGCTCATTTACACGGGCGCCGGAAAGCGGCGCAAGCCATGAGGGCAAACCCTACCGCGGAGGACGTGATGGATCCGGAAGAGCTCGAACCCCGCAAGAAGCCCGCAACCCTGCGCGATCTGGAACCGCTCTCGATCGCCGAGCTCGAGGGCTACATCGAAGAGCTCAAGACCGAGATCAAACGGGTCGAGGCCAAGATCGCCGCCAAGCGCAGCCATCTGGGCGCCGCCGCGGCGTTCTTCAAAGCGCCCTGACGATCGGCCGGTTCACCGTCCCTCGTGGCCCGCGAGCCGCGGGCGCGGGCTTGCGGCAGCGGCCGGCGATGGCTCGCCCAGCCCGGAGCCTTTCCAATAAATTATTGATATTAAATGATTTATATTCCGCCGTGACGTTAACGAATCTTCAACAACTCTCGGTAATGATGATCGTCAGACAGGTTCGTTCAGCGAACCTCTCTCTTGGGTCCCTCGGATCCATGTTTGCGCCTCCCTGTCTGACTTGAGCCGCCCAGCATCGCTCGGCGGCTCTTTTTTATGTCCAGGGCAGCATTCCCATCGAGGAACTATTTTCTGGACGCGACGCAAGGTTAATAACAGCGTCGCTGCGGCGACATCGCGAGGCTCGGCATCTGTGGCGCCGCTGCATCTGTTGCCGGAACAACACCACATCCGACAGCCGACGTAGGAGATTGACGATCGCAGCGCGGCCCCTCGGGCGCATCGCCAACATATATCAATATTCCGCTGCGCGTTTCGCGGGTGGAAGCGGGAGATCGTTACAAGTCAACCACAATCTCGTCTTGACGATGCGGCCTTCTGCCACCTAACGTTCCCCGCGCTGAAGCAAGTTAGACAGGTTGAGGCTCAGATAAAAAATAGGCCGCCGGTCCGGAGACGGATCGAGCGGCCTTCTTCTTTGGGGCCGGGCTCGATTTCGATCACGGCGCTCGGCCGCCGACGCGCTTCGCCGATATCGCGCTTGCCGCCGCCGGCCGTCTGTGGTGAGAACGCGCGGAGTTCCCGCGTTCGCCCGCGAACGCCGTCTCTCCTTCGAAAGCAGCGACGCCATGGCCGATCCCAAATCGCTCAAGTTCGACAGCCTCAGCCTGCATGCCGGCCAGCGGCCCGATCCCGTCACGGGTGCGCGCGCGGTGCCGATCTATCAGACGACCTCCTATGTCTTCGACGATGTCGATCACGCGGCCTCGCTGTTCAATCTGGAGCGCACCGGCCATATCTATTCGCGCATCTCGAACCCGACGGTGGCGGTGCTCGAGGAGCGCATCGCGGCCCTCGAGGGCGGCGTGGGCGCCGTCGCCACGGCGAGCGGCCATGCGGCCTTCGTGCTCGCCATCACCACGCTCATGGGTTCGGGCGGGCATATCGTCGCCTCGGCCTCGCTCTATGGCGGCAGCGTCAACCTGCTGAAGCTGACGCTGCCGCGCTTCGGCATCGAGACCACTTTCGTCAAACCGCGCGACATCGACGGGTTCCGCAAGGCGATCCGGCCCGAGACGCGTCTCGTCTTCGGCGAGACCATCGGCAATCCGGGTCTCGAGCTGCTCGATCTGGAGAAGGTCGCCGCGATCGCGCATGAGGCGGGCATTCCGCTGCTGATCGATTCCACCTTCTCGACGCCCTATCTCAACCGTCCCTTCGAGCATGGCGCCGACCTGGTCCTGCATTCGGCGACGAAATGGCTGGGCGGCCATGGCGTCGCCATCGGCGGCGTGCTGGTCGACAGCGGCCAGTTCGACTGGGAGAAATCGGGCAAGTTCCCGACCCTGACCGAGCCCTATGCCGGCTATCACGGCGTCGATTTTGCCGAGGAGTTCGGGCCGCAGGCCTTCGTGCTGCGCGCGCGGCTCGAGGGCCTGCGCGATTTCGGCGCCTGCATGAGCCCGGCCAACGCCTTCTACATCCTGCAGGGCATCGAGACGCTGCCCTTGCGCATGGAACGCCATGTCGCGAACACGCAGAAGGTGGTGGCCGCGCTCAAATCCAACCCGGCCGTCGCCTGGATCAACTATCCGGGCCTGCCCGATCATCCCGATCACGCGCTGACCCAGCGCCTCCTGCCCAAGGGCTGCGGCTCGATGGTGAGCTTCGGCGTCAAGGGCGGGCGCGAGGCCGGGCGGCGCTTCATCGAAGCGCTGAGCCTCGCCTCGCATCTCGCCAATGTGGGCGATGCCAAGACCCTGATCCTGCACCCGGCCTCGACCACCCATCGCCAGATGGATGCCGAGGCGCTGGCGAAGGCCGGCGTGGGCGAAGACATGATTCGGCTCTCGGTCGGGCTCGAGGATCCGGCCGACATCGTGGCCGACATCGCCCAGGCGCTGCGCGCCTCGCAGAAGGCGTGAGGCGGGCACCATGGCACTCCATTTCACGGTGAACGGCCGCAAGGTCGAGGCCTCGACCGGCGGGCATGAGTTCGATCCGGCGCAGCCGGGACTGATCTTCATCCATGGCGCCGGCATGGATCACAGCGTTTGGAGCACGCTCGCGCGTTATTTCGCCAATCACGGCCGTGCCGTGCTGGTGCCGGATCTGCCGGGCCATGGCGGCAGCGAGGGGCCCTTGCTGGAGACGATTCCGGCCATGGGCGAATGGGTGCTGAAGCTGGCCGAAGCCGCGAAGCTCCAGTCGCTGGCGCTCGCGGGCCACAGCATGGGGGCGCTGATCGCGCTCGAGGCGGCGGCCCAGGCGCCGGAGCGGGTGAAGAGCCTGGCGCTCCTGGGCGCGGCCACGCGCATGCCGGTCCATCCCGATCTTCTGTCGGCGGCGCGCGCCAACGACCACCGCGCGATCGACATGATCGTCTCCTGGGCCCATGGGCCGGTCGGCACCATCGGCGGCCAGCGCGCGCCGGGTCTCTGGACCCTGGGCGGCGGGGTGCGCGTGCTGGAACGCGGGCCCAAGGGCGCGCTCGCGAACGATCTCGCCGCCTGCGACGCCTATCAGGGCGCGCTCGCGGCCGCCGCCAAGGTCCGCTGCCCGACACTGCTGATCCTTGGCGCCGAAGACCGCATGACGCCGATCAAGGGCGCGGCACCGCTGAAGGAAGCCCTCGCCGATGCCCGCCAGATCGTGCTGCCCGAGACGGGCCACATGATGCAGACCGAACGCGCGAACGAGACGATCGCGGCGCTGAAGACGCTGCTAGGGTAGGGGCGAGGCGAGGCCGCGCGGCTGCTGTATCGCTCTCGCCGCGTCTTCGTCGTCATCACCGCACGGCCCCCGTCATCCCCGCGAAAGCGGGGATCCATGGGTGGGCCAAAGCAGGGCATCGACTTGGGCCCCCGCTTTCGCGGGGGTGACGAAGAAATATGTGATGGCGGCCGTGCTCCTCCGGCCCAAACGAAAAGAGCCGGACGATCGCTCGTCCGGCTCTCCTTCATTCGCGCCCGATCAAGCGAGCGCGGTCTCGGTCGAGAATGGCGTCAGGCCGCCTGGTTCTCGAGCACGGTCGCCGACTTCGGCGCCGTGGTCTCGATCTTGACGGTGCGGGGCTTCTTCGCCTCCGGCACTTCCTTGACGAGATCGACATGGAGCAGGCCGTTCACGAGGCTGGCCCCGGCGACGCGGATATGTTCCGCGAGCTCGAAGCGCCGCTCGAAGGCCCGGCCGGCGATGCCGCGATGGAGGAACTTCGTGTTCTCCTCGGTCTTGGCGATCTTGCCGGTCACGACCAGGCTGTTGTCCTGGGCCGTGATGGTGATGTCGTTCTCGCCGAAGCCCGCCACCGCCATGGTGATGCGGTAGGCGTTCTCGCCGGTCTTCTCGATATTGTAGGGCGGATAGGAACTCTGGCCCTCATCGGCGCGCAGCGCCGATTCGAGCAGACGCGTCATGCTGTCGAAGCCGACAGTGGAGCGGTAGAGCGGGGAAAAATCGAAAGTACGCATGGCCATATTCTCCTTTGAGCCATATGGGTTCCGATCCCGAGGGTCACTCTGGAGAGTCGATCCTCGGCCGTTACGGTCGTCCGCCGGGCCCGGTCATCGGCGCCCGACAACCCCGATATAGGAAGGGTTTATCCGACTGCAAGGGGGGCGAAGGGCTTGAAATGCCGAGATTTAAGGCACCCCGTCACGAAGCTTTCATCTTGCATCCCGCGTCAAAGAGTTTCTTAATGCCGGCGGGTCAGGCTGGGCGAGCACGCCCGCCGGCCTACCAGGGGAACGCCGACGAAAGAGCGCGGGACAAACGCGCCGGCCTCGATCTGCCCGTTCGGCGGAAAATCAGGACAACGCCTGCCAATGACGAAAAGCCCGACGCCGGTCGCCTTTTTCGACCGCACCTATGACGAGACCCTCCTGCTGATCCGCGAGGCCCGCGAATATTTCGCCGAGCGCCAAGGCCAGTCGGCGAGCGTGAGCCGGGCCGCGGTCGAGCTGGTGACGAGCTGCGAATCCATGCGGCTCACGGCGCGGCTCACCCAGATCATGGCCTGGCTCCTGGTGCAGAAGGCGGTCCATGCCGGCGAGCTCACCCGCGACGACGCGGTGAAGCCCGAGCACCGGCTCGGCGGGCGGAATGTCTGCGAGATCGAAGGGCCGTGGAGCGAGTTGGGCTTGCCGCAGCGGCTCCAGGCGCTGCTGTCGCGCAGCCTCAGCCTCTATAACCGCGTCGCGCGGCTCGACGACATGGCCGCCGGCCTCGCGACCGGCCCGGGGTTGCCGGCGACGCGGCACTGAGCGCCTCGATCCGGGCCTGAAACGAAACGGGACGCCGCTCCATCGGAGGGCGCCCCGGAAACTTGCAGCCGGAAGAGGATCGGCGTCAGTTCTTGATGCCGAGGCCCGAGAACCGCTTCTTGAACTTGGCGAGCTGGCCGCCGCTATCCACCAGGCGATGGATGCCGGTCCAGGCCGGATGCGACTTCGGATCGATGTCGAGCCGCAGCGTGTCCCCGGCCTTGCCGTAGGTCGAACGCGTCTTGTAGCTCGTGCCGTCGGTCATCACGATGGTGATCTCGTGATAATCGGGATGGATGTCCTTCTTCATGATCCTGGCGCTCCGTCGCGAGAGGGGCGGGTTATAGGCCAAGCCCCGCCCGGAACGCAACAGTTCTGCGGGAAGTCCGGCCTGCGGCCAAAAAACGCATTGTCCTTCATGGGCTTGGCTCACGGCCCCGTGACCCGGCGCCGCCTTGCCAAGGGCGCCCGGGAGGCCTAATCAGGAGCGCCCGGGAGCCGGCCGACAGGCGCCCGGGACTGGGTCTCCGGGAACTCCTCTTTTGCACATGCCGCCGATGGACGAAACCAGCTTCGAGCGCGCCGCCGAGAAGACGCTGCAGCAATTGATGACGGCGCTGGAGGAGGCGCTCGGCGACGAGGCCGAGGTGGATCTCCAGGGCGGGATCCTGACGGTCGAGCTCGAGACGGGCGGCACCTACCTCTTCAACATGCACCGGCCGAACCGGCAGATCTGGCTTTCCTCGCCCAGGAGCGGCGCCTGGCATTTCGATGCCGATCCGCGAGCGCCCGGACAATGGGTCGCGACCAAG
The DNA here is from genome assembly GCF_008728835.1 of Hypericibacter adhaerens. Lineage (GTDB taxonomy): Bacteria > Pseudomonadota > Alphaproteobacteria > Dongiales > Dongiaceae > Hypericibacter > Hypericibacter adhaerens. The sequence goes on along the minus strand of NZ_CP042582.1, from coordinate 4,408,377 downwards.
GGCGGCGAGCGGCTGCAGGACCTCCTGGCGCGCGAGCTGAACACCACGCTGGCCTTCGACTGAAAGACGGGCAGGGACGCGAGCGACAGCATGACCTATCAGACCAGCACCAGCACCCGTGCCCGCGATGCCGGCCGGCCCGGCAGCCGCAAGCTCGGCACGCTCTGGCAGCTCGCCCGCTTCCTCAGGCCCTACAAGCTGCAGCTCGTGGGCGCCTCGATCGCGCTCATCGTCGCCGCCTTCACCGTGCTGGGGCTGGGGCAGGGGCTGCGCAGCCTGATCGACAGCGGCTTCGGCACCGGCGACACGACCCTGCTCGACAAGGCCGTGATCCTCATGATCGGCGTGACGGCGCTGCTCGCGGTCGCGACCTATGCGCGCTACTCGCTGGTCTCCTGGGTCGGCGAGCGCGTGGTCGCCGATGTGCGCCGCGCGGTGTTCGACCATGTGGTGACGCTGAGCCCGACCTATTTCGAGACCACGCGCGCGGGCGAGGTGCTCTCGCGGCTCACCACCGACACGACCTTGCTGCAGGTGGTGGTGGGATCCTCGGTCTCGGTGGCGCTGCGCAACGGCCTCATGTTCCTGGGCGGAGCGGCGATGCTGGCGATCACCAGCGCCAAGCTCACCGGCCTCGTCTTCCTCGTGGTGCCGCTGGTGATCCTGCCGATCGTGGTGTTCGGCCGCATGGTGCGCAAGCGCTCGCGTGCCACGCAGGACCAGATCGCCGCCATCAGCGCCGAGGCGAACGAGGTGCTGCAGGAGATCCGCATCGTGCAGGCCTTCAACCACGAGGCGGAGGATCGCCGGCGCTTCGGCGGCCGGGTCGAGGCCACCTTCCAGACGGCGCTCTCCTATATCCGGGCCCGCGCGCTCCTGACGGCGCTGGTGATCTTCCTGGTCTTCGGCGCCATCAGCGTGATCCTCTGGATCGGCGGCCATGACGTGCTGGCGGGGCGCATCAGCGCCGGCCAGCTCTCGGCCTTCGTGTTCTATGCGGTGGTGGTGGCGGGCTCGGTCGGCTCCATCAGCGAGGTCTATGGCGATCTCCAGCGCGCGGCCGGCGCCATGGAGCGCCTCTCCGAGCTGCTGCAGGCCGAGCCCGAAATCCGGGCGCCCTCGATGCCGGTGGCGCTGCCCGAGCCGCCGCAGGGCAGGCTCGCCTTCGAGAATCTGCGCTTCTTCTATCCCAGCCGGCCCGATCGCGCGGCGCTCGATCATGTGAGCTTCACGGTCGAGAAGGGCGAGACCGTGGCGCTGGTCGGCCCTTCCGGGGCGGGCAAGACCACGCTGTTCCAGCTGCTCTTGCGCTTCTACGACCCGCAGGAAGGCGCCGTCCGGCTCGACGGCATCGATCTGCGCCAAGCCGACCCGGCCGCGGTGCGCGCGCGTCTCGGGCTGGTGCCGCAGGAGCCGGTGATCTTCTCGGGCTCGATGCGCGAGAACATCCGCTATGGCCGGCCCGGCGCCAGCGACGAGGAGGTCGAGGCGGCGGCCGAGGCGGCCTACGTGCTGGAATTCGCGCGCCAGCTGCCGCAGGGGCTCGATACCGAGCTCGGCGAGCGCGGCGTGCGGCTCTCGGGCGGCCAGCGCCAGCGTGTCGCCATCGCCCGCGCGATCCTGCGCGATCCCGCCGTGCTGCTGCTCGACGAGGCGACCAGCGCGCTCGATGCCGAAAGCGAGCGCCGCGTGCAGGAGGCGCTGGAAAAACTCATGACGCGTCGCACCACCCTCGTCATCGCGCATCGCCTCGCCACCGTGCTCAAGGCCGACCGCATCGTCGTGCTCGACCAGGGCCGCGTGGTGGCCACCGGCAGCCATGCCGACCTCATGCGCATGGACGGCCTCTATAAGCGCCTGGCCACGCTCCAGTTCGACCAGCCCCTCGCGGCCGCCCAGGCGGCGCGGGGGTAGTTTCTCCCGTCATCACCCACGCCGGGTCCTATCGTGGGCTAGCCCGAAGCGCGCGGGTATTTGCTCCTTGTAATATTATGGTGGAAGCACCATAATAAACCATGGAAGACGGACCGGCACGGCCTTTGGAATGGGTCGGGTCGAGCAGGGACGATTTAAGAGGGTTTCCTGACGACGTTCAGGATCATATCGGCTTTGCCCTCTATCAAGCGCAACTCGGATCGAAACACCGCGATGCCAAGCCGCTGACGGGCCTTGGTTCGGGCATCTTGGAAGTCGTATCGGACTTCGATGCGAACAGCTATCGGGCCGTTTACCTGGTCAGGTTCCGTGATGCGGTTTATGTGCTTCATGCCTTCCAGAAGAAGTCAAAGCGAGGCATCGCTACACCAAAGGCCGAGATCGACCTGGTGAAGCGAAGGCTCAAGGCGGCGGAACAGCACTACCAAGCGACTTACGGAAAGGGTTTGAAGCGATGAGCGGGAAAGGCGACACCCGTATCGAGCGCAGCTCCGGCAATGTCTTTGCAGATCTTGGCCGGCCGGATCCCGATCTGCACCTTCTGAAGGCCGGGCTTGTCAGCCGGATTGACCAGATCATCCGCGAGCGTCGCCTGACCCAGGTGCGTGTCGCGGAAATCCTGGGTATCTCTCAGCCCGACGTCTCGCGCCTGCTGCGAGGCAATTTCCGCGATTACTCCGTGGAGCGCCTGCTGCGCCTTCTCACATCTCTCGGCCGGGATGTCGAGATCGTGATCCGCAAGCCCCGCGCCCGACGGCAGGGACGGTTGAGCATCGAGGCTATCTGATCGGCGGCGAAAGTCTGGCGGACGGACGGCGGCCGTTCGTTGCCGTCCCGATGCTCGCTGTGCGGTCGCCCGCTCCTACCGCTGATCGAGCTTGAGCTCGATGCGGCGGTTGCGGGCGTAGGCGTCCCCGTTCTCGCCGGCGTCGAGCGGCTGGAACTCGCCATAGCCGGCGGCGACGAGGCGCTCGGGCGGGACGCCCTGGGAGATCATGAATTTCACCACGGCGATGGCGCGCGCGGTCGAGAGCTCCCAGTTCGAGGCGAATTGCGGGTTGCTGATCGGGCGCTTGTCGGTGTGGCCGTCGACCCGTAGCACCCAGTTGATGTCGGTCGGGATCTTGGCGGTGATGTCGATGAGCGTCGCCGCGAACTTGGCGAGCTGGTCGCGGCCGGGATCGCCCAGATCGGCCGAGCCGCTGGCGAAGAGCACCTCCGACTGGAACACGAAACGGTCGCCGACGATGCGCACGTCGGGCCGGTCGCCCAGCACCTCGCGCAGCTTGCCGAAGAACTCGGAGCGGTAGCGCGCCAGCTCCTCGACCTTGCCGGCGAGCGCCACATTGAGCTTCTTGCCGAGATCGGCGATCTGGACGTTCTGCTGCTCGACATTGGCCTGCGAGACGTCGAGCGCCACGGAGAGCCGCGCCAGCTGCTGGCGCAGGGCCGTGAGCTGCCGGTTCATGATCTCGATCTCGCGTTGCTGGTCGTCGGTCAGCTTCTCGGCATCGGCGAGCTTCTGCTGGTTCTCGGCCTGGCCTGCGTCGAGCTTCCTCATCAGATCGTCGCGCAGGCTCTGCAGCGCGGCGATGTCGCCCAGGAGCGCTTCGATCTTCTGCTTGTCGGCCTCGATCGTCTTGTAGGCGTCGGCGAGCTTGTCGTCGGCCGCGGCCCCGCCGGCCTTGAGCGCGTCGCGCTCGCCGGTGACGGCCGCGAGCTGCTGGGCCAGCGTGTCGCGATCCTGCACCGAGGTCTGGAGCTGAGTCGAGATCTCGGCGAGGTTGAGCCGGAGGTCGGCCGTGGTCTTGCGCTCCATCGCCAGCAGGTCGGAAAGCTCCGAGAGCTGCTGGCTCATCTGCTCCAAGGCCTTGTTGCGGCCCGAGAGCGCGTCGGAGAGGAAGAACTGCGCGACGACGAAGACCATCAGCACGAAGATGACGACCATCAGCAGGGTGCTGAGGACGTCCACATAGGCGGGCCAGGGCTCGAAAGGCCGCCTTTGGCTGCGGGCGAGGCCGGCCATCGCGGGGCTACTGGCCCTGCTCGGCGAGCGCCGCGATGGTGCGGGCGAGCAGCTTGATCTCGCTGCGGATCTCGCCCACCGCCGTCTGCCGGCCCTTGGACACTTCCTCGATCAGCCGGCCGAAATTGTGATCGAGATTGCGCAGATGCGTGCGGCTCTGGTCGTCGATGCCGAAGGAACCGCGCTTCAGGTTGTCGGAAAGCGCAGTCAGCACCGGCTGCAGCGCCGACTGGCTCTCGGCGATCTTGACCATGAGCTGCTGCTCGGTGCGCATCTGCTCGGCCAGCAGCGACAGGCGGTCGACCAGCGTCTTGGTCACGTTGTTCGATTGCTGGCGCGCATCCTCGGACTGGCTCAGCAGCCGCTGGAAATTGTCGAGGCCTTCGGCCGTCTGCTCGAGCAGGGCCTGGATATAGGCCGGCACCGGCTGCTCGCCATCGGCGAGCGGGCCGCCGGTCGAGAGCCGCGTCTGGCCGGCGAGCCAGTCCTCGAGCTCGTTATAGAAGCGGTTCTGCGCCTGGCTCGCCTGCAGCTCGAGGAAGCCCAGCAGGAGCGAGCCGGCGAGGCCGAACATCGAGGCGCTGAAGGCGGTGCCCATGCCCGAGAGCGGGGCCTGCAGGTTGGCCTTGAGCTGGTTGAAGAGCACGCCGACATCGGCCCCGGGATTGACGCTGATCGCGGTGATGGCGTCGGCCACGGCGCGGATCGTGCCCAGGAGGCCCCAGAAGGTGCCGAGCAATCCTAAGAACACCAGGAGCCCGATCATGTAGCGCGAGATGTCGTGCGATTCCGACAGGCGCGACTGGATGCCGTCGAGGAGCGATCGCAGCCCCTGCGCGTTGAGCCGCAGCCTTCCCTGCCGGTCGCCGATCATCGCCGCCATCGGCGCCAGCAGCCGCGGATGCATCGAGGAGGTGATGACGTTGCCGCGCTTATAGAGCTCGATCCATTCGATCTCGCGGTAGAGCGCGATCACCTGCCAGAAGATGAAGCCGATGCCGGTCAGGAGTACCAGCAGGATGCCGCTGTTGAGGCCCGGATTGTAGGAGAAGGCGCGGGCGAGGGGCCCCGCCAGCAGGCCTGCCACCACGGCGACGGCGAGCACGCTGAAAGCCATCAGGAGGAGATATCGCCGGGGTGGGGTCATGGGCGGCCTCTACACCTCGCGCTCGGCTGGCATGGTGGGGTGGCTTCGGGGGCGGCCTGTCGCGCCGCGGCAGGCTCGGCGGCGCAACCTCAGCCTCCGGGAGTCAGGGTCACGATATCGACGCGGTCGGCGGGGTCGCCCTCGACCTTGTTGCCCAGCGCGCGCACATCCATGCGCGTGCTGCGAATTCCCTTGTCGATCAGGTAGGCGCGCACGGCCAGCGCGCGCGAAAGCGAGATGCGCCGCGCGCGGCTCGCCGTGTCCTCGGTGCCGCTGGCATAGGCCATGAGCTGGAGGCGCAGGGCCTGGTTCTCGTCCATCTTCTGGGCGATCGTGTCGAGCTGCTGCGTCGCCTCGGGCGGCAGCTCGGCCGACCCTTCGGGGAACAGGATCTGGGTCTTGTCCTGGGCGGGCTCCGCCGCCGGCGTCTCGGTGCTGCCGGTCTGCGAGGAATCCGCGGCCGGCGCGGTCGCGTCGCCCGAGGGTTGGGTCGCGGGTGCCGTCGTGGCGGCCGGCGCCTCGCTGCCGGAGGGTGCGGTCGTGCTGGTGTCGTTCTGGGCGACCGTGGTCGCCGCCTCGCCTGTATCGCTGGCCCCCGTATCGGTCGCGGCGGTGGCCGCGGCAGCGCCCGCCGTGCTGGCGGTCGTCACCGCGGCCGTGGCGATGGCCGGCGCATCCGCGGAGCTCGCGGTGCCGGCGGTCGAGGCGGCCGCGGTCTGGGTTGTGGAGACCTCGGTCGTGGTCGCCGCGTCGTTGCTGGCGACGGTGGTGCTGGTCGCCGTGGCTTCCACGACCGGAACGGCGCTGCTGCCGGTCGCGGTGTCGCCGGCGCCGCTGTCGCTGACGGTCGAGGCCGGCGCCGCTTCGGCGACGGTTTCCGGGGGCGATGCGGGCACGGACGCGGCCAGCTTGGTCTCGGGCTCGGCCGGCTTCAGGGCCGGCGTGACGAAGGCCACGGGCTTCACGACCGCCGCCGCCACGCTGCTGGGCTTGGTCGCCACGTTGTCCGCGACCGAGGGCGACGGCTTGTAGGGGACCGTCAGCCGGCTCACCGGTGCCGTGCTCGGCGGCGGGAGCAACTGGCCGCTGTCATAGGGGCTGCCGGCGGGACTCGCGGTCTGGACCGGCGTGACCGGCGCCGCTTGCGGCGCCCCCAAGGGTTGAAGCTGCGTGCCGTAAGGCTGAAGGCTGCCATAGGGCTGGGTATAGACCGGGACCGAGGGGACGCTGCCCGGGGCCTGGGGCGATGCCGGCGCCGCGCTCAGCTGGTCGAGCACGCCGTAATCCACCACCACGCTGGTGCCGCCGCCATATTGCTGCGCCTGGACCGGCAGCGCGGCGCCCAGCGCCAGGGCGGCAACCCCGCTCGCCAATCGGATCCGTCGCATGAGGCCGTATCCCGGAATGACAGAATCGATCATCGCGTCGCGCCGAGTTCCGAGCATGGGCCGCCTGCTGTTATTCCCCCTGGAGATTCAAGACTATAGCCAAGGGCCTGCGGGCGAACAACCGATATGCCCGGGTCTTGGCGGCAGTGGCGGGGGAGTTTCCGCCGATCCTGTGAAGCAAATAAGGCCGAAATAAGGGTTGCCGACTCGTGAAGAGGGGCCGCGACTCGGGCCGGCGCCGGCATCAGGAGCGGCCGCGCGGCCGCGCGTCGCCGGGCGAGAGCAGGCGCTGGATCGTGGCATGGAGATGATCGTTGGCGGCCAGCACGCTGCCCGAAGCCAGCATCTTCTCGCCGCCGTCGATCTCCGTCACATAGCCGCCGGCTTCGCGCACCAGGAGAATCCCGGCCGCCATGTCCCAGGCGTTGAGCCCGTTCTCCCAGAAGCCCTCATAGCGCCCGGCTGCCACATAGGCGAGGTCGAGCGCCGCCGCGCCGAAGCGCCGGACGCCCGCGACCTTGGGCATGACCGCGGTCAGCTCCGTCGCGAAGGCCGAATGGTCGCCATGGGCCTGGAACGGGATGCCGGTGGCGAGCAGCGCCTCGCCCAGGTTGCGGCGCGAGGAGACGCGGATGCGCCGATCGTTGAGATAGGCGCCGACGCCGCGCTCGGCCCAGTAGAGCTCGTCCTTGACCGGATCGAGGATCACGCCCGCCACGATCTCGCCGGCGCGCTCCAGCGCCACCGAGATGCAGAAATGCGGCAGCCCATGGAGGAAGTTGCTGGTGCCGTCGAGGGGATCGACGATCCAGCGATGCTGGCCGTCGGTGCCGGGCGTGGCGCCGCTCTCCTCCATCAGGAAGCCATAGGTCGGGCGCGCCTTGCCGAGCTCCTCGCGCAGCGCGCGCTCGGACTTGAGATCGGCGGTCGAGACGAAGTCGCTGGGCCCCTTGGGCGAGACCTGGAGCTGCTCGACCTCGCCGAAATCGCGCTTGAGGCCGCGCGCCGCGCGGTCCACCGCCTTGATCATGACGTTGATGATGGGCGAGCGCGTCGCCATTCGCCGTCGCTCCGAAAGCAATCGCGGGCCCGAAGGCCCGCGAGGAAAGGAAAAGCCGGGGTTCAGTCCTTGGCGCGTTCGACGTAGCTGGAGTCGGCGGTGTTGACCACGACGCGCGTGCCCGCGCCGATATGCGGCGGCACCAGGATGCGCACGCCGTTCTCGAGCTTGGCGGGCTTGTAGGAGGAGGAGGCGGTCTGGCCCTTCACGACGGGATCGGCCTCGGTGATGGTCATGGTCACGGTGCCGGGCAGCGCCACGCTCAGAGGCTGGCCTTCATAGCTCTGGATCGTGACCGTCATGTTCTCCTGCAGGAACACATGCGGTTCGCCGATCGCCTCTTCGTTGAGGGTGATCTGCTCGAAGGTCTCGTTGTCCATGAAGGTGTAGTCGGAGCCGTCCTGAAAGAGGAACTGATACTCCTTCTCCTCGAGCTGGACCTTCTCGACCACGTCGCCCGAGCCGAAGCGCTCATTGACCTTGGTGCCGTCGCGGATGTCGCGCAGCTCGGCCTGCAGGTAGGAGCGCCAATTGCCCATCTGCACGATATGGATCTTCGCGACCCGCCACAGCCGGCCGTTATACTCGATGACGTTGCCGCCACGAATTTCGTTGCCCTTGAGCTTCATCGTCGGTCGCCCGTTCTTGCGTTCTTAAAAGATGTATGGGGGGTCAAAATGAGGCGCGGACCCTACCAAACTCGCCCGCCCCGAGTAAATGGCCGGGGAAGGCGCGCAATTGCCGCGCCCGAGGCCCCGAAACCGCCGCCGCCACCGCTCTGCAAATGGCGGGTTTGGCTGGGTTTTCAAGCCTGCGGGCGGATCGCCGCAGCCAGCGCCCGCAGGGCCGGGGCGGGGTCGTCCGGGGTCCAGAGCGAGGCGGCCGGCAGAACGAAATCGGCGCCGGCCTCGGCGAGGCTCCGGGCCTCTTCGGGCGAGGCGACACCTTCGGCCACGCAAGGCACCGTCATGAGGGCGGCCCACCAGCCGGTGAGATCCATCAGGTCCTCCGCCTCGCCCGCAAAGCTCACATAGTCGGCCTCGGCTTCGCCCGCGACCATGGCGTCATGGCGCGAGAGGTTGCAGGCGATGCCGAGGATGCGCTCGGGCCCGAGCTCGCGGCGCAGCCGGTCGGGCTTCGCCGGCAGGGCGGTCAGGTGGACGCCGTCGATCCCGGTCGCGGCCACCAGGTCGGGGCGATCCTCGACCAGAAGGGCGATGCCCTGGGGCTGGACGCGGGCCGCGATGCGCTTCAGCAGCCCGCGCGCGGCGCCGTCATCGAGGCCGGCGACCGAGAGCCGGAGGCAGGCGATGTCGATGCCCGCGGCCAGCGCCCGGTCGAGACGGGGCTCGAAAGCGGCGAGCCCGCCCGCGTCGAGTGACACGGACGGGCCCGGAAGATAGAGCCGGCAGAGAGGCTCGGATGCGTCTTGCGCGGCCAGGGACGGTTACTCTTCGCCCTTGTAGATGCGGATGATCTGGTCGAGCAGCTTCAGCGCTTCCTCGCGCGGGCGCTGGAAGGTGTTGCGGCCGATGATCGAGCCGGTGCCGCCGCCGTCGCGGATGGCGCGCGCCTCCTCGACGATCCCGGCCGCGTCCTTCGCGGCACCGCCCGAGAAGACCACGATGCGCCTTCCGTTGAAGGAGGACTGCACCACATGGGCGATGCGCTGGGCCAGGGTGCCCACCGGGATCTTCTCCTTCTCATAGACCTTCTTGGCCTCGGCCTGCTCGAGATGGGCGGTGGGCGGCTTCACCTTGATGATGTGCGCGCCCAGGAGCGCCGCCATATGGGCGGCATAGGCGGTGATGTCGATCGCGGTCTCGCCGTCCTTGGAGAGTCCGCCGCCGCGCGGATAGGACCAGATCACGACGGCGAGGCCCACCGACTTCGCCTCCTCGGCGAGCTCGCGGATCTCCTCCATCATCTCGAAGCAATATTCGGAGCCCGGATAGATGGTGAAGCCGATGGCCGAGCAGCCGAGCTTGAGCGCATCGCCGACCGAGCCGGTGACGGCCTGGTCCTTGGCGCCGGCGAGGCTGTTCGAGCTGTTCACTTTCAGGATGGTCGGGATCTGGCCGGCGAAGCTGTCGGCGCCCGCCTCGATCATGCCGAGCGGGGCGGCATAGGCCGAGAGCCCGGCATCGATGGCGAGCTGGTAGTGGTAATGCGGATCGTAGGCCGCGGGGTTGGGAGCGAAGCTGCGCGCCGGCCCATGCTCGAAGCCCTGGTCCACCGGCAGGATCACCAGCCGGCCGGTGCCGCCCAGGCGGCCCTGCATCAGGATGCGGGCGAGGTTGGCCTTGGTCCCCGGATTGTCGCTCTCGTAGTTCGAGAGGATCTTGCGGACCTTCGGGGTCATCTTCATGGGCGGCGGGCTCCCGGTTGATGGGGTCTGGAACGGCGGAGCATCGGGAATCGGGCGGAAACTGAAGCGAAAGTCAGGCTTTCGCGGGGGCCGTCATAGCCGAGCGAGGCCGCTTTTTCAATTCCCGCCCAACCATTGACGCAAGGCGTCCGAGGGGCTGCGGACCCTGGCCAGCTCCAGGGCCGGGGGCCGTTTGCGCAGCAGGGTCGCGCGGTAAGAGGTTGCGATATCCGCCAGTTTCGCCGCGATCCGAGCGCTGCCGGTGAAGAGGATGGCGTCCGTGCCGTCGCGCAACGCCGCCTGGGCGAGGTCGGCGCGGTCGGCGCAGTCGAGCAGCATGCGGCATTTGGCGCCGGGCGCCGTTTTTGCGGCTTCCTTCGCGACCGCGACCAGCCAGCCGGGCCCGAGCCAGAGCGCCGCCGCGTCGGGGCTGAGCAATGTCACAGGACGCTTCAGCGCGCGCGCCACCTCGAGCGTCACCGTGGCATCGTCGAGATGGCGCACGAGAACGGCGGGGGGCAGCGGGGAGGGCGGTTTGGACACCGTCATGACAAGGCGCATGCTAGCAGAGCCGGGACCGAGCGCGCGCCGGCCCGCGACGCTCGCGATGCCGTGGTTCGATTCGATGGCGGCGGGTGCCGAACCGTCGCTAAATGGCAGACCTTATTCCTTGGAGGATGTCCCATGCGCGCAGAGGAACTGAAGGCGATCCAGGCGCCGATCAAGGAGCGCTATCGCGAGGCGCCCGAGGCGGCGGTGATCACGCTCAAGGCCGTGGGCCGGCTCGACGAGCTGGGTATCGCCTGCAAGGTCGAGACCGGCCGCGGCCTGGTCGAGGCGGGCCTCCATCCCGCGACCGGCGGCACGGGGCTTCAGGCCTGCTCGGGCGACATGCTGCTCGAGGCGCTGGCGGCCTGCGCCGGCGTCACGCTCAAGGCGGTGGCGACAGCGCTCGGGATCGAGATCCGCGGCGGCTCGGTCAGGGTCGAAGGCGATCTCGATTTCCGCGGTACGCTCGGCGTCTCGAAGGAGGCGCCGGTGGGCTTCCGTGCGATCCGCGTCGCCTTCGCGCTCGACAGCGATGCGGACGAGGAGAAGCTCGCGACGCTGATGAAGCTCACCGAGCGCTACTGCGTCGTCTATCAGACCCTGCGCACCCCGCCCGCGATCGAGATCCGGCGCGCCTGACCCGTTCCGCTTGGCGGCAATGTCCCTTCAGCCCTTCTGTCTGAAGGGATTTTAACCAGAACTGCCTTGCGACCGGAGCATGGCTCGCGGGCATCGGCCCCTTGATCAGGCGGCCGATCGGGCGGACATTGCGGCCGTCCCAAAGGAGTTCCCCATGCCCGCTTATCGGTCCCGCACCACCACCCATGGCCGCAACATGGCCGGCGCCCGCGGTCTCTGGCGCGCCACCGGCATGAAGGACGAGGATTTCGGCAAGCCGATCATCGCCATCGCCAATTCCTTCACCCAGTTCGTGCCGGGCCATGTGCATCTGCGCGATCTCGGCAAGATCGTCGCCGCCGAGATCGAGAAGGCGGGCGCCGTCGCGCGCGAGTTCCACTCGATCGCGGTCGATGACGGCATCGCCATGGGCCATGACGGCATGCTCTACAGCCTGCCCTCGCGCGACCTGATCGCGGACAGCGTCGAATACATGGTCAACGCGCATTGCGCCGACGCGCTGGTCTGCATCTCGAATTGCGACAAGATCACGCCCGGCATGCTGATGGCGGCCCTCCGTCTCAACATCCCGACCGTGTTCGTCTCGGGCGGCCCGATGGAAGCCGGCAAGGCGACGATCGATCACCAGGCCCGCTCGCTCGATCTGGTCGATGCCATGGTCGCCGCCGCCGATCGCCGCGTCTCCGACACGGAGCTGCAGGTGGTGGAGCGCTCCGCCTGCCCGACCTGCGGCTCCTGCTCGGGCATGTTCACGGCGAACTCGATGAACTGCCTGGTCGAGGCGCTGGGGCTGGGGCTTCCGGGCAACGGCTCGGTGCTGGCGACCCACGCGGATCGCCGCAAGCTCTTCTGCGACGTGGGGCCGCTGATCGTCGAGATCACGCGGCGCTATTACGAGGCGGATGATGACAGCGTCCTGCCGCGCTCGATCGCGACCTTCGAGGCCTTCGAGAACGCCATGACGCTCGACATCGCCATGGGCGGCTCGACCAACACCGTGCTCCATCTCCTGGCCGCGGCCCACGAGGCGGAGGTCGATTTCACCATGCGCGACATCGACCGGCTGTCGCGCCGCGTGCCCCATCTCTGCAAGGTGGCGCCCTCGACGCCCAACGTGCATCTGGAGGATGTCCATCGCGCGGGCGGCGTGATGGCGATCCTGGGCGAGCTCGACCGGGCCGGGCTGCTGCATAACGAGGTCGGCATGGTCCATGCGTTGTCGCTGTCGGAGGCGCTCGAGCGCTGGGACGTGCGGCGCAGCCAGGACCCCGCGGTGCTCGAGTTCTATCGCGCGGCCCCGGGCAATGTGCGCACCATCGAGCCCTTCAGCCAGAACAAGCGCTATGCGCAGCTCGATCTCGATCGCGCCAAGGGCGCCATCCGCGACCTCGGCCATGCCTACAGCGCCGATGGGGGCTTGGCCGTGCTCTACGGCAACATCGCGAAGGAAGGCTGCATCGTGAAGACGGCCGGCGTCGATGCCTCGGCGCTGACCTTCACCGGTCCCGCCCGCGTGTTCGAGAGCCAGGATGCGGCGGTCGCGGGCATCCTCGGCGACCAGATCAAGGCCGGCGACGTGGTCGTCATCCGCTACGAGGGCCCGCGTGGCGGGCCCGGCATGCAGGAGATGCTCTACCCGACCAGCTATCTCAAGGCGAAGGGTCTCGGCAAATCCTGCGCGCTCGTCACCGACGGCCGCTTCTCGGGCGGCACCTCGGGCCTCTCGATCGGCCATGTCTCGCCCGAAGCGGCCGAGGGCGGCCTGATCGGGCTGGTGCAGGAGGGCGACCGGATTTCGATCGACATTCCCAACCGGAAGATCGACCTGCTCGTGCCGGAAGCGGAGCTCGCGAAGCGGCGCGCGGCGATGGACGCCAAGGGCTGGCAACCGGCGCAGCCGCGCGAGCGCCGGGTCTCGACGGCGCTGCGCGCTTACGCGGCGCTCGCCACCAGCGCCTCGCGTGGTGCGGTGCGCGATCTCTCCTCGCTCGGCAAGCGCTAGAGCCGCTGTCCGATCAAGAGGGATGAGACCGCGCTCGAGGCCGCGGTCGGGGATGACGTCGCTGTTCCGCTTCGCCCCCGGCCGGCTCTGGATCGGGAGGCGCAGGGCAATATCCGCTTGACATTGTTCCCTTTTTGTTCTAGATACAACAACATCGCGAGGGCCCCGAGCGCGCCCGTCGTAACCATCGTCAGGCGCTTGATATTGGCCTGATAGGCCCCTGTTCCGAGCCTGTTTTTCGAGCGCCCCATAAACCAACTATTGTTTGAAAAACGACTTTATTCCAATGGTTTGGGAAATCCTGACGCTGGCGGAATCTTGCAAACCCCCTGTTCTCAGGCGAATCCGTAAACTTATACCATCCATTATGGCTATTGATACCATATGGTAATTAATACCATAATCGGCTCCTGAAGTGAGGGCCGATCTGCTCTTTCACCAGCGCATCGATTACGACGACGGTGCGATCGTGGAGATGGTGTTATGGCGCGTGCCGTCGCCGGTGCCGCCGTCCGTCCATGGGCTGAAATATTCGCTGTTCTACGGCCGGCCGGGCGTTCGGGAGGTGGGTTACGACAACGAACGCGGCAAAGGCGATCATCGGCATTTTCAGGGCGTAGAGACCGCCTATGCGTTCACCAGCGTCGAACAGCTGGTGGCTGATTTCTGGTCCGACATACGGACCTTGCGAGGCAGCAAATGAGCAAGGTGAAGATCACGGTCGGCGGGGCGATGGAGGAAGACGCTTCACGGCGGTTCGTGAATGCTTGGCACAGAGCTGAACGCGGGGAGGCCTTTCATGAGCGCCATCTCGCGTTCGAGAGTTGGGATGCTCTCGCCCGCGTCATGACAGGCAAGCGGATGGAGTTGCTGCGCTACGTCCGTCGGCACAAGGTGAGCAGCGTGCGAGCGCTGGCGAAGGCGCTGGGGCGCGACTACAGCAACGTCCACGCGGACGTTCAGGCGCTCGCGGCGGCAGGACTTCTCGATATCTCCGATGGCGGCGTGCAGGCTGATTACGACGTGATCGAAACCAGAATCGCGATCTGAGATCGCGAACCGTCATCGTTGGGCGTGGCCTGCCGGCCTCACCCCAGCTTGCCCATCGCGACGGCGGTGTCGCTCATGCGATTGGAGAAACCCCACTCGTTGTCGTACCAGGAGAGGACGCGCACGAAGCGGCCCTCGATCACCTGGGTCTGCTTGAGGTCGAAGGTCGAGCTCGCGGGATTGTGGTTGAAGTCCGAGCTCACCAGCGGCTGGTCGTTGGTGGCGAGGATGCCCTTGAGCGGGCCGTTGCCGTGGGCCGCGTCCATGATCGCTTTGTTGACCGCCTCGACCGAGGTTTCCTTGGCGGTGGTGAACTTGAAATCGACCAGCGAGACGTTGGGCGTGGGCACGCGGATCGAGGTGCCGTCGAGCTTGCCGTTGAGCTCCGGCAGCACGAGGCCCACGGCCTTGGCCGCGCCCGTCGTGGTCGGGATCATGGAGAGGGCGGCGGCACGGGCGCGGTGGAGATCCTTGTGCAGCGTGTCGAGCACCGGCTGGTCGCCGGTATAGCTGTGGATCGTGGTCATGAAGCCGCGCTCGATGCCGATCGCCTTGTGCAGCACGGCCGCGACCGGCGCCAGGCAGTTCGTGGTGCAGGAGGCGTTGGAGACGATCTTGTGGCCTGCCTGCAGCTTGTCGTGGTTGACGCCATAGACGACGGTGAGATCGGCGCCGGTGGCCGGGGCCGAGATCAGCACGCGCTTGGCGCCGGCCTCGAGATGCTTCGAGGCTGCTTCCTTGCTGGTGAAGATGCCGGTGCATTCGAGCGCGATGTCGACGCCGAGCTTGGACCAGGGCAGCTTCGCCGGATCGCGTTCGGCGGTCACGGTCATCCAGCCGCGACCGGCATCGATGGCGCCTTCCTTGGCCTTCACCTCGCCCGGGAAGCGGCCATGGACGGTGTCGTAGCGCAGCAGATGCGCGTTGGTCTCGACCGGGCCCAGATCGTTGAGGGCGACGACCTCGATATCCTTGCGGCCGCTCTCGAGGACGGCGCGCAGCACCAGCCGGCCGATCCGGCCGAACCCGTTGATGGCGACGCGAACGGTCATGGTGAACTCCTTATGTTGAGTCTTCTTCGATGAAGCCGATGGAACGGGGGCGCGGATGCGGCCCCCTGTCTTTTTCGCCGTCCCTTGCCGGGGTTGGCCGTCGCTCTTGTCGTCATCCCCGCGAAAGCGGGGATCCAACTCAAAGCCTGGTGATCTGGATCAGGATGGATCCCCGCTTTCGCGGGGATGACGGATGGAGTGAACGTGCCTCCCTCAAGGATACGGGGATGACGAACGAGTGAGTGGATGAGAAAGAGTGAAGGTGCCTGCCCTCGAGGATGTGGGGGAGAAAAGGACCTTGCTTCTAGAGC
Source organism: Hypericibacter adhaerens (assembly GCF_008728835.1). GTDB lineage: Bacteria > Pseudomonadota > Alphaproteobacteria > Dongiales > Dongiaceae > Hypericibacter > Hypericibacter adhaerens. The sequence goes on along the minus strand of NZ_CP042582.1, from coordinate 4,392,850 downwards.
CGCGCCTTCGCCGCCTTCACGGCCGCGTCGGCGGTGATGCCGAAATGCTTGTAGAGGTCGCCGGCGGGAGCCGACGCGCCGAAGCCCGTCATGCCGATCACGGCGCCGCGCGGGCCGACATAGCGTTCCCAGCCGAACACCGAGGCCGCCTCGATCGCGACGCGCACCGCGGTCGCGCCCAGCACCTCCTCGCGGTAGGAAGCGGGCTGGCGGTCGAACAGTTCCCAGGACGGCATGGAGACGACGGCGGCGCCGATCCCGTCGGCCTCGAGCCGGGCCCGGGCCTCGACGGCCAGCGCGACCTCGGAGCCGGTGGCGATCAGCGTCACCTGGCGCGGCAGGTGAGAGTCCTGCAGCACATAGCCGCCGCGCGCGCTGCGGTTCTCGGCGGTGTGGGCGGTGCGCACGGTCGGCACCGCCTGGCGCGTCAGGGCCAGGACCGACGGCGTGTGGCGCTCGGCCAGCGCCAGGGCCCAGCATTCCGCGGTCTCGACTGTGTCGCAGGGACGGAAGACCAGCAGGTTCGGGATCGCGCGCAGGCTCGCCAGATGCTCGACCGGCTGGTGCGTGGGGCCGTCCTCGCCCAGCCCGATCGAATCATGCGTCATCACATAGACGACCCGCTGGCCCATCAGCGCCGAGAGGCGGATCGAGGGCCGGCAATAATCGGTGAAGACCAGGAAGGTGCCGCCATAGGGCGCGAAGCCGCCATGCAGCGCGATGCCGTTCATCGCCGCCGCCATGCCATGCTCGCGCACGCCCCAGTAGACGTAGCGGCCGCCATAGTTCTGCGCCGTCACCGGCGCCATGTCCTTGGCCTTGGTGTTGTTGGAGCCGGTGAGATCGGCCGAGCCGCCCAGGAGCTCGGGCATCACCGGCGACAGCGCCTCGAGCACGCGCTGCGAGGACTGGCGGGTGGCGAGCTTCGGCGCCTCGGCCGAGACCGCCTTCTTGGCGGCCTCGATGGTGGCGGCGAATTGCGCCGGCAGCTCGCCCGCCTGGCGGCGATCGAACTCGGCGCGGTCCTTATGGGCGGCGTGGCGCTGCGTCCAGGCCTGGTAGGCCTCGCTTCCGCGCGATCCCGCCTGGCGCCAGGACTGGAGGATGGTCTCGGGCACCGTGAAGGGCGGGAAGGACCAGCCGAGCTTCTCGCGGGCGCCAGCCACTTCGTCGGCGCCGAGAGGCGCGCCGTGCGTCGCCGCGGTGCCGGCCTTCTTCGGCGCGCCGAAGCCGATCACGGTCTTGCAGGCGATCAGCGTGGGACGGTCGCTGGTGCGTGCCGCCTCGATCGCGGCGGCGACCGCCTCCGGATCGTGGCCGTCGACCGAGGCCGTGGCCCAGCCGCTGGCCTTGAAGCGGCCGATCTGGTCGTCGGAGACCGCGAGCGAGGTCGGTCCGTCGATCGAGATGCTGTTGTCGTCGAAGAGGACGATCAGCTTGCCAAGCTTGAGATGGCCCGCGAGCGAGATCGCCTCGTGACTGATGCCTTCCATCAGGCAACCATCGCCCGCGATCACATAGGTGTAATGATCGACGAGGTCGGCGCCGAAGCGGGCGGCGGCCATGCGCTCGGCGAGCGCCATGCCGACCGCGTTGCCCAGGCCCTGGCCCAAGGGACCGGTCGTGGTCTCGATGCCGGCGGCATGACCATATTCGGGATGGCCCGCCGTGCGGCTGCCGAGCTGGCGGAAGCGGCGCAGCTCGTCGAGCGTCATGTCGGCGAAGCCCGTCAGATGCAGCAGGCTGTAGAGCAGCATCGAGCCGTGGCCGGCCGACAGCACGAAGCGGTCGCGGTCGGGCCAGTGCGGATGGGCGGCGTCGAACTTCAGGAACCGGCTCCAGAGCACCGTGGCGACATCGGCCATGCCCATCGGCATGCCGGGATGGCCGGAGGCGGCCTTCTCCACGGCGTCCATCGCCAGGGCGCGGATGGCATTGGCCATGTCGCGAGGGCTGGCCTTGTAGCTGGGATGGGCGAGGGAAGGGGAGGCGAGGGAAGCCGGAGCGACGGAGGAGGAGGGGGGCACAGCCGTGTCCATAATGGGATATCGCCAACGGGTGGAAGCGGGGCTTCTGCGGGCCGCCGGCACGATCGAAGGGCCTGGCTTGGGCGGCGCGCCCGGAACATGCCGCCCGTCCGACCTTGCGTCAACCCTGGGAGCCCCTTCGGGAATGCGGCGCAGGGATGCGAGGCGGGCGCTCGGGAGGGGCGGCGTTGACGCGGCAATCCGCCGCCCCCTATGCTCCCGAGTGAAGAACGGATCGGAAGCCATTTTTCCGGCTGGGTTGCCGACCGATCCGGCTGTTCGGGAACGGTTCCGGGATCGACCGCATGACCAAGCTCGCGCAGGCGCTGGATCATCTCGACGTCGCGTTGCAACGGCTGGAGCACGCGATCGATTCGCGCGAGCGCCTGACCCAGGCCGACCGCAGCCAGCTCGAATCGGAGCTGCAGGCGCTCCGCGCCGCCTATCAGGCGCTGCAGGGCGAGGCCCGCAGCGTCTATAGCCGCATCGACCAGGTCATCGCGCGGCTGAAAGCCGCCGTCGAAGTCTGACGACATTCGATGACTCCGTCAGCCTCCATCGGCCATCCCCTCATTGTCATCCCCGCGAAAGCGGGGATCCAAGCCGACGCTTGGCGATCTGGGTCAGGATGGATCCCCGTTTTCGCGGGGATGACGAAGGAATGTGGCCCTTGCGCCTCGTGCCGGTGGCCAGCTCCCGTCGATATCTCGATTTCTTCGCAGTAAGGAAAGGACGCTCATGGCGACCGTGACGCTTTCGCTCAACGGACGGCCTTACGAGATCGCCTGCGACGACGGGCAGGAGGAACGGCTGCAGACGCTGGGCATCGATCTCGATCGCCGGGTCTCCGAGATGGCGCGCCGCCTGGGGCCGGTCGCCGACAACCGGCTGCTCGCCATGGCGGCGCTGGTCATCGCCGACGAGCTCGCAACGGCCCGCGCGGCCGCCGACGCCTCGGTGCAGCGCGCGGCCGAGCGGGATGCCGCGGCGGCGGCGGATGCGGTCGAGGCCATGGCGCGGCGCATGGACGCCATTGCGACGAGGCTCTCGGCACCCTAAGTTCTCAGGCCGGACGGGCGCTGCGCGGTGCGACAGAGCTACGTATCCCTGGGGCCAATGATTATTCTCTTGGGAGCTGTCCCTGGTTGGGTCTAGGCCCAATTACACGGCGCCCACCTGCTGAGAGCAGGCCGCAAGAGGATAGAAACGCTCACCGGCCATCGTGGCCCCGTCCGACCTTCTCGACGCTCATGGCATATCCCCCGGCTGCAACCGCCCGGCCTCCTTCGCGACACCGGGACGAGTCCGGCCGCGATCCTGCGACGCGGGCGCCTTGAGCATGGCCACCGAAAGCCCGAATCCCGACCGCCTGGCCGACGCCAAGCGCGCGCTGCGCGCGCTCGCGACCGAGCGGCGGCGGCAATTGGCGGCCACGATCGGGCCCGCGGCGGCGGGTGCCGCCGCTGCAGAGCATTTCCTTGCGGCCTGCCGGCCCAAGCCCGGCACCGTGGTCGCCGGCTACTGGCCGCTCGAGGGCGAGTTCGATCCGCGGCCGTTGATGGAACGGCTGGTGGAGCTCGGCCATCCGGTGGGCCTGCCGGTGGTGATCGGCCGCGACCAGCCCTTGCAGTTCCGTGACTGGCGGCCCGGCATCGCCCTGGTGCCCGGGCCCTTCCGCGTGCCGACCTGCCCGCCCGACGCCTTGCTCCTCGAGCCGCAGCTCCTGCTGGTGCCGATGCTGGCCTTCGACCGCGAGGGCTATCGTCTGGGCTATGGCGGCGGTTTCTACGACCGTACCCTGGAGAAGCTGCGGGCGCGGGCGGGGGCGCTCGCGGTCGGCACGGCCTTCGACGGGCAGGAGGTCGCCCATGTGCCGCATGCGGATTTCGACCAGCCGCTCGACTGGGTCGTCACCGAGCGGCGGGCGCAGCGTGTCGGGGCGAACTGAAGGCGCGAATTGAGGTGGCGGTGACGGCATGAGGATCCTGCTTCTGGGCGATATCGTGGGGCGCGCCGGCCGCGAGGCGGTGGCGGAGCGGATGCCCGCGATCCGCGAGCGCCTGGCGCTCGATTTCGTGGTGGCCAACGGCGAGAACGCGGCCGGCGGCTTCGGCATCACCGAGCGCATCCTGTCGGAGCTGACCCGGTCCGGCGTCGATGTCGTCACCACCGGCAACCATGTCTGGGACCAGAAGGAGACGGCCGCCTTCATCGACCGCGCGCCGCGCCTGCTGCGGCCCGTGAACTTCCCCAAGGACACGCCGGGGCGCGGGCATGCCCTCTACGAGGCGCCCCGCGGCCGCAAGGTGCTGGTCGCCAACCTGATGGGCCGGCTTTTCATGGATCCGCTCGACGATCCCTTCGCCGCCGGCGAGGCGATCCTGGCCGAGACGGGCCTCGGTCGCGGCGCGGATGCGGTTCTGTTCGATTTCCACGCCGAGGCGACCAGCGAGAAGATGGCCTTCGGCCACGCCTTCGACGGCCGCGTCTCGGCGGTGGTCGGCACGCACACCCATGTGCCCACGGCGGACGCGATGCTGCTGGAGAAGGGCACGGCCTACCTGACCGATGCCGGCATGTGCGGCGATTATGATTCCGTGATCGGCATGCAGAAGACGCTCCCCATCCAGCGCTTCGTGCGCAAGATGCCGACCGAGCGGCTGACGGCGGCCGAAGGACCCGCGACGGTCTGCGGGCTCTTCGTCGAGACGGACGATGCGACGGGGCTCGCGAAGCGCTGCGCGCCGCTCAGGGTAGGAGGGAAGCTGGCGGAGAGCTGGCCCTAAGCCGGGCGACCCGCCCTATCCGGGGGGCGAGAGCGAGGGGGGCGTCAGAATGCTGTTGGGGCGATGGTGAAGACCATGTTGATGAAACCAATACGGTACTTTTTGGTTTCGCCGTTCTTCAGGTTCACGGCGATTTCTTGCATCAGACCCGATGTGTCGCCGCAGGAGAAACTGCTGACAGGGCGTATGCTGAAGATGTGCTCACCAGGAGGCACATAGATCGTGATCATTTGCGAAACGTCGAAATTGGCAATGAGCTGGCTGTCTACATAGAAGTTCACATAGCAGAAGCTTCCGCCATAGCCGCCGTCTCTGATGACAACGACAGTTGCGTAATCGCCCTGAGGCTCGGTCTGATAGGCGGCCGCCTGAATTGGTACCGGGTTCTTAGGCGGCTCGGTCGCACAACCAGCCAAAAACACAGCCAAGGCTATTGCGAAACATGCCCGCACGGTGCGTCCTTAGGTTGATTTTTTAGGATAGTTGCACCCGGATTTGATGTCTATCGTCAATCGACATGCGCTTCGTCAAATCCACGGTGCCGTTTCGCTTCGAGTAGGAAGGGGGCCGTGAACCTGCGTCGCGGCGCCATCCTCTCGAAGCGGAAATCTATCTTTCGACGGGTGTCGCTGGATTGGGTTGGATCCCCGCTTTCGCGAGGATGACGAGGAGGGGCGCCCTTAAACCGGTTTCGCAGTCAGGATCGCGCGGCCGACCTCGCGTTCGATGGTGGCGGCGCGGGTGGTGAGGTCGTCGGCGATGCGCTTGGAGGCGGCGAGCGCCGGCGTGCCGGTCTCGGCCAGGGCGAGGCAGGCATCGAGCGCGCTCAGGCCCGCTTCCGAGACCATCTCGGTCACGCGCTGCGCGACTCGGCCCAGCTCGGCAACGTCGCTGCCGTGGCGCTTCAATGCCTTCTCCAGATCGGGAAGGATCGGATCCGTGAGCTGCGCCATGAAGCCTCTCCTCGAAAGACGCGGGGCCGAGTTTGGGTGCGCGAAGGTTAACAAGCGCTGAAACCGGTCTGGGTGGCAAAGCTCGGACACGGGGCCCCCGAGTCGCGGCCTCTCTAGCCCTTGGGAAGCCTAGGAAATCCTGCTAGAAGGCGGCCCCATTCTTGCCATATTGACGGACTACCTCTGCGCCGATAAGGCGAATGAGCCCCACAAAATATGGTAGGGTATCGCTAACTCCCCCTCAGCATGTGGATTTTGAGGCTATGGCCGGCCATTCGCAATTCAAGAACATCATGGTCCGCAAGGGCGCCCAGGACGCCCGGCGCGGCAAGCTCTTTACCAAGCTCATCCGGGAACTGACGACGGCGGCCCGCAACGGGCTGCCCGACCCGGCGGCCAACCCGCGCCTGCGCTCGGCCATCACCGCCGCCCGCAACGCCAACATGCCCAAGGACACGATCGAGCGCGCGATCAAGCGCGGCAGCGGCGGCGGGGCCGACGCGAATTTCGAGGAGATCCGTTACGAGGGCTACGGTCCCGGCGGGGTCGCCATCATCGTCGAGGCGCTGACCGACAACCGCAACCGTACCGCCTCCGAGATCCGCTCGGTCTTCGCCAAGGGCGGCGGGAACATGGGCGAGACCAACAGCGTCTCCTTCATGTTCGGGCGCAAGGGCACGATCCGCTTCCCGCTCGCGGTCGCCACGCCCGACGCCATGTTCGAGGCGGCGCTGGAGGCGGGGGCCGAGAATGTCGAGAGCGACGAGGGCGGCCATACCGTCACGACCCAGACCGAGGATTTCGCGCAGGTGCGCGATGCGCTCGAAGCCAAGTTCGGCGTGCCGGAGTTCGCGAAGCTGACCTGGCAGCCGCAGAACACGGTGCCGGTCGACGAGACCGCGGCCGAGACGCTGCTGAAGCTGATCGAAGCGCTCGAGGACAATGACGACGTCCAGACCGTCTTCGCCAATTACGAAATCGCCGACGATGTCCTGGCGCGTCTGTCGGCCTGAGAGCGCCGACAGCCACGCGCCGGATCGATCCGTCCGGAAAGAAGGACACGGGACAAGAGGTTTATGCGGCTCCTGGGGCTAGATCCCGGATTGCGCCATACCGGCTGGGGCGTGATCGAGGTGCGGGGCAACCGCCTCTCGCATGTCGCCGACGGCGCCGTCCATTCGGACGGCGCCCGGCCGATGGCGGAGCGCCTGGTGCAGCTCCATGAGGGACTGACGCAGATCATCGATCGCTACCGGCCCGACGCCGCCGCGGTCGAGGAGACGTTCGTCAACAAGAACGCGAGCTCGACCTTGAAGCTCGGATTGGCGCGCGGCGTGGCGCTGCTGGTGCCGGCGCTGGCCGGCATCCCGGTCGCCGAATATTCCACCAACCTCGTCAAGAAGTCGGTGGTGGGCGCGGGCCATGCCGAGAAGCAGCAGATCCAGCGCATGGTGAAGCTCTTGCTGCCGGGCTGCCTGATCGAAAGCCCCGACGCGGCCGACGCGCTGGCGGTGGCCATCTGCCATGCCCATCACGCCAACACGCTCGATCGCTGGCAGGCACCCGTCGCGGCGGAGGCGCGCCGATGATCGCCAAGCTCAGCGGCCTGGTCGATCAGGTCGGCGGCGACAGCGCCGTGATCGACGTCAACGGCGTGGGCTATCTCGTCTTCGCCTCGAGCCGCACGCTGGGCGGCCTCGCGCGCACCGGCGAGCGCGCGAGCCTCCTGATCGAGACCCATGTGCGCGAGGACCATATCCATCTCTACGGCTTCGCGACGGCGGCCGAGCGCGACTGGTTCCGTCTGCTGACGACGGTGCAGGGCGTGGGCGCCAAGGTCGGGCTCTCCCTTCTGAGCGCGCTGTCGCCGGAGGAGCTGCTGCAGGCGGTGCTGGCGCAGGACAAGACCGCGCTCACCCGCGCCGGCGGCGTCGGCCCGAAGCTGGCGCAGCGCATCGTGACCGAGCTCAAGGACAAGGCGGGCGGCATCGCGCTCGGTACGCCTTTGGCGGGCCTCGCCAGTGCCGCCGCCGAGACGGAGGCCCCCGGCCCCATGGCTGACGCCGTGTCGGCCCTGGTCAATCTCGGCTACCGCCCGCAGGAGGCGCTGGGCGCCGTCTCCAGCGCGGCGCGCGCGCTGGGCGCCAAGGCCTCGGCCGAGGCGCTGATCCGCGCCGGGCTTAAGGAGCTCAGCCATTGAGCGAGACGCGCGTCATCCAGCCGGAGCGCCGCGGCGAGGACCAGGCCGAATCGAGCCTCCGGCCGCTGACGCTCGACGAGTTCGTCGGGCAGAAGCAGTTGCGCGAGAACCTGCGCATCTTCATCACGGCGGCACGCGGCCGCGCCGAGGCGCTCGACCATGTGCTGCTGTTCGGGCCGCCGGGCCTGGGCAAGACCACGCTGGCGCAGATCGTGGCGCGCGAGCTGGGCGTGGGATTCCGTGCGACCTCGGGTCCCGTGATCGCGCGCGCGGGCGATCTCGCGGCACTCCTCACCAACCTGCAGCCGCGCGACGTGCTCTTCATCGACGAGATCCATCGCCTCAACCCCGCGGTCGAGGAGATCCTCTATCCGGCGATGGAGGATCAGCAGCTCGATCTCATCATCGGCGAGGGACCGGCCGCGCGCTCGGTCCGGATCGACCTGCCGCCCTTCACGCTGGTGGGCGCCACCACGCGCTCCGGCCTCATCACCACGCCCTTGCGCGAGCGCTTCGGCATTCCGCTGCGGCTGCAGTTCTATGCGGCCGACGAGCTCGAGGCGATCGTGCGCCGCGGTGCCGGGCTCCTCGGCATGAACCTGACGCCTAAGGGTGCGGCCGAGATCGCGCGGCGCGCGCGCGGCACGCCGCGCATCGCCGGGCGCCTGCTCAGGCGGGTGCGCGATTTCGCGGCGGTGGCGGGACGCGACGAGGTCGACGAGAAGGCGGCCGACGCCGCGCTCAACCGGCTCGAGGTGGACGGGCTGGGGCTCGATTCCATGGACCGGCGCTATCTGCGCTGCATCGCCGAGAACTATGCGGGCGGGCCGGTGGGCGTCGAGACGCTGGCGGCGGCACTCTCCGAACAGCGCGACGTGATCGAGGAGGTGATCGAGCCCTTCCTGATCCAGCGCGGCCTCCTTCAGCGCACCCCGCGCGGGCGCATGCTGACCGGCAACGGCTACCGTCATCTGGGCTTGCCGGAGCCGGAGCGCAGCGGCCAGCTCGATCTGATCCAGCCGGTCGACCCGACGGAGGTTCCGGTTGATTGAGCGCGAAGCCTCCGGCGCCGCCATCCATCGCTGGCCGATCCGCGTCTATTACGAGGACACGGATGCCGGCGGGATCGTCTATTACGCCAACTATCTGAAATTCGCCGAGCGCGCGCGCACCGAGATGATGCGCGAGCTCGGCACCAGCCATTCCGAGATGACCCGGACCGAAGAGCTGAGCTTTGCCGTGGCGCGCTGCGAGGTGGACTACCTCAAGTCGGCGCGGCTCGACGATCTGCTCGAGGTCCGGACCCGTGTTGTCGAGGTGGGGGGAGCCACGCTCGATGCCCTTCAGGTGATCCGCCGCAACGAGGACGACGTCGCACGCCTCAAGGTCCGGCTCGCCTGCCTCAACCGCGACGGCCGGCCGAAGCGGATTCCCGCCGTGGTGCGTGCCGCGCTTGCCCGTTTCCAGCAATCCGAAAAGCGAGTCGATTAGAGATGGAGAACGCCGCTGTTGATGCCGCCAACCTAGCCGGTTCGGCGCCGCCCGCCGATCTGACGATCATCGGCCTGTTCATGCAGGCCGACATCATCGTCAAGGTCGTGATCCTGATCCTGCTGCTGGCCTCCTTCTGGACCTGGGCCATCATCTTCGACAAGGTGATCCGCATCCGTAGGCTCACCGGCCAGGCCGACAAGTTCGAGGAATCCTTCTGGTCCGGCGGCTCGCTCGAGGAGCTGTTCGACCGCATCTCGAACCGCCCGCCCGATCCGATGTCGGCGATCTTCGTCGCCGCCATGCGCGAGTGGCGCCGTTCCGCGGCAAAGGGCCTGCTCGGCACCGACCAGCTCCGCACCAGCCTCCAGGACCGCATCGAGCGCGTCATGGACATCACGCTGGGCCGCGAGATGGAGCAACTCGAGCGCCATCTGATCTATCTCGCCTCGGTCGGCTCCTCCGCCCCCTTCATCGGCCTGTTCGGCACGGTCTGGGGCATCATGAACAGCTTCGCCTCGATCGCGGCGGCGAAGAACACCACGCTGGCCGTGGTGGCGCCCGGCATCGCCGAGGCGCTGTTCGCGACGGCCCTGGGCCTCGTGGCCGCGATCCCCGCCGTGCTCGCCTACAACAAGCTTTCGGGCGACATCAGCCGCTACGGCCACCGCCTCGAGGCCTTCTCGGGCGAGTTCGGCGCGATCCTGTCCCGCCAGCTCGAGGAGAAGCGCTAGATGGCCGGCGCGATTGTCGCCGCCCCGAAGCGGCGCTCGCGCCGTCGCGGCGGTGGCCGCGGCGGAAGCTGGCGGCCGATGGCGGAGATCAACGTGACGCCGATGGTCGACGTCATGCTGGTGCTGCTGGTGATCTTCATGATCACGGCGCCGCTGCTCACCTCCGGCATCCCGGTCAACCTGCCGCAGACCAAGGCCGAAGCGCTCAGCGAGCCGACCGAGCCCCTGGTCGTCACGGTGAATGGCGAGGGCAAGATCTACCTGCAAGAGACCGAGGTGCCGATGGAATCGCTGGTGGCGCGGCTCCAGGCGATCACCGCCAACAAGCCCGACACCAAGATCTATGTGCGCGGCGACAAGGCCATCAATTACGGCCGCGTGATGGAGGTGATGGGGCTGGTGAAGAGCGCAGGCTTCACCCAGGTGGCCCTCATCGTCGAGCAGCCGGCCGAGACCCAGACGGGAACGCAGATTGGCAATTGACCGTTCCATGAGGCGCGGCGCGCTTCTGAGCGTGGCGTTCCACGCCGCCATTCTGGCGGCGATCTATTTTGGCTTGCCCGACTGGATCGAGCCTGAGGAGATTCCCACACCCGTGCCGGTGCAGCTCGCCACCATCGCGGATATCACCACGCCGCCCAAGCAGGAGCAGCCCAACCCGACCCCGACGCCGGTCGAGAAGCCGAAACCGCCGGAGCCCGAGCCCACGCCCCCGCCGCCGCAACCCCAGGCGGAGACGCCGCCGCCCGAGCCGCCGCCGCCGACCCCGCCGGAACCCGAGCCCGAGCCGGCACCGCCGCCGCCCGAGCCGGTGCCGGACGAGACGATGCCCGAGCCCAAGCCGGCCGAAGAGCAGCCGGTGCAGGAACCCGAGCCGCCGAAGATCCTGCCGCAGCAGAAGCCCAAGCCGCCGCAGCAGAAGCCGGCCGAACAGCCCAAGCCGCAGGAGGATGCGCTGGCCTCGCTCCTGAAGAACGTGGAGAAGCTCAAGGAGGAGCCCGACCAGACGCAGACGCAACCGCAGCCGACGCAGCAGCCGGCCCAGCCGCAGCCGCAGCAGAACCTGTCGGACGCGCCGCTGACGATCAGCGAGATCGACGAGATCAGGCGTCAGCTCGCGCAATGCTGGAACATTCCGGCCGGCGCGCGCGACGCGGAGAATCTCGCGGTCGAGATCCGGGTCATGTTCAACCCGGACGGCTCGGTTGCGCGCGCGGAGATCGTCGACACCTCGCGCATGGCCTCCGACACCTTTTATCGAACTGCCGCGGAAAGTGCCTATCGTGCCGTGCTGACCTGCAGCCCGCTGCAGCGGATGCCCGTGAAGAAATACAACACCTGGAAGATTGTGACGCTGAACTTCGATCCCAAGGAGATGTTGGGCCAATGAATCCGCTCTTTAAGCTCGGCCGGCACGCGGCCTTGACGATCCTCCTGCTCGCGATCGCGGCTGGAATCGCGGTCACGCGCGCCTCGGCGCAGGAAGGCCTGCGGATCGACATCACGCAGGGCACGATGAAGCCGATGCCGATCGCCGTGACCGATCTCTACGGCGCCAACCCGAACGACCAGACCACGGGCGCCAACATCTCGCGCGTGATCGCGGCCGATCTCGAACGCTCGGGCCTGTTCAAGCCGATCGATGCGAAGGCCTTCATCCAGACGCCGGAATCGCTCCGGGTGCAGCCGCGCTTCGGCGACTGGCGCGTGATCAACGCGCAGGCGCTGGTCTCGGGCGGCGCCGAGACGCAGGCCGACGGCAGGCTCCGGGTCGAGTTCCGCCTCTGGGACGTCTATGGCGAGCAGCAGATGACGGGCCTCGCCTATTTCACCCAGCCCGAGAACTGGCGTCGCGTCGCCCATATCATCGCCGACGCGATCTACAAGCGGCTCACCGGCGAGGACGGCTATTTCGATTCCCGCATCGTCTATGTCGCGGAATCGGGTCCCTACGACCGGCGCGTGAAGCGGCTCGCGATCATGGACCAGGACGGCGAGAACCATCGTTACCTCACCGACGGCAGCTACATCGTGCTGACGCCGCGCTTCTCGCCCTCGACGCAGGAGATCACCTATCTCTCCTACTACAACAACCGGCCGCGCGTTTATCTCTTCAACATCGACACCGGCCAGCAGGAGGTGCTCGGCGACTTCCCGGGCATGACCTTCGCGCCGCGCTTCGCGCCCGACGGCAATCGCGTCATCATGAGCATGGCGCAGAACGGCAACACCGAGATCTACACGATGGATCTGCGCACGCGGAAGGTGACGCGGCTCACCAACAACCCCGCGATCGACACCTCGCCGAGCTACGCGCCCGACGGCAGCATGATCACCTTCAACTCCGACCGCGGCGGCTCGCAGCAGATCTACACGATGAACGCCGACGGCTCGAACGTGCAGCGCATCAGCCACGGCCAGGGCAAATACGGCACGCCGGTCTGGTCGCCGCGAGGCGATCTCATCGCCTTCACCCGGATTTCGGGCGGCACCTTCTATATCGGCGTGATGCGTCCCGACGGTTCGGGAGAGCGCATGTTGACGCAGGGGTACCTGGTCGAGGGGCCGACCTGGTCTCCCAACGGACGCGTGCTCTCCTTCTTCCGGGAGTCCGAGCAGGGGCAGCCCAAGCTCTATACGATTGATCTGACTGGCACGAACGAGCGCCAGCTCATCACCCCGCTGGACGCCTCCGACCCCGCCTGGTCACCGCTGATTCCTTGATCAATCGCTAAAATGGGTGAACAGTTTGAGACAAATGCCGACGCAGGCTCGCTTGATTCCCCTTCCGGCACTCTTTATATATTGCGGCCGCGAAATGGCCGGCTGGTGCTGATTCGGAAGGGAAAATTGCCGTCTGGAAGCGCCAACTCACATGAAGCAAAAAGACCACATCAGGCTCAGATAAGCGTTCCCCCCGGGACTGGCGAAGAAAGGGCTACCCCATGAAGTTCAAGATTCTGACGGCGGCTGCCGCAGCTCTGCTGCTGGCCGCCTGCTCCTCGACTCCCGAGCAGAGCTCGGCGACGGATGGCAGCAGCACGACGGGCACCTCGACCACGAACTCGGCCACCGCGAACACGGTGACGCCGGGCACGTTGCAGGACTTCGTGCAGAATGTCGGCGACCGCGTGTTCTTTAGCTATGACCGCTACGACCTGACGCCCGAGGCGCAGGCCACCCTGCAGAAGCAGGCCGCCTGGCTGAAGTCCTACCCGCAGGCGACGGTTGTGGTCGAGGGTCACTGCGACGAGCGCGGCACCCGCGAATACAACCTGGCGCTCGGCGAGCGCCGCGCGGCCTCGGTCGCGAACTACCTGGTCGCGCTCGGCATCGACGCGAACCGGATCCAGACCATCAGCTACGGCAAGGAGCGCCCGGCGGTGGATGGTCATGACGAGACCGCCTGGGCCCAGAACCGCCGCGGCGTGACGGTTCCGAACGTCCAGTAACAAGAGTGCCGGCCCCGCGGCTCCCTTGGAACCGCAGGCGCACCCGGTGCGTTGTTGATTGATCGGTCAGCCGGCCAGGGGGATCCCCTTGGCCGGCTGTGCCTTATTTTGGTCCATAAAACCGGGCATCGTCCGGCCCCATCGGACAGGCGAGACCCGACGAGAAGCTGAGGAACCGCGCGATGCAGGGGTTCGAAAGGGTGAACGACCGCAAGACAGCCTCCGGTTCCAGGGCCGGCGCCTGGGTTATGGCGGCCGGTCTGATGCTGGCGGTCCCGGTGCTGCTGCAGGCCCCGGAGGCTCGGGCTCAGGACAGCGCCTCCGTGCTCGCCCAGCAGGAGGTCCGCATCCAGCAGCTCGAGCAGCAGATCAGCGACCTCACCGGCAAGCTCGAGGATGCCAACTTCCAGATCAAGCAGCTCAGCGACCGCCTCGACCGGATGCAGAAGGACAACGAGATGCGCCTGTCGACGCTGGAGCATGGCGGCTCGGCCCTGCCGCCGGCGGGCGCCGGCACCGGTGCTGCGGCGACGGCCGGCGCCACCGCTTCCTCCGCGCCGGCGACGCAGACCGCGACGACGACCGGCGGTGCGGCGACCCCGCCGCCCCAGCCGAGCGGCTCCGGCATCCTGGGAACCCTGACCCAGAGCCAGATGGAAGCCGCGCAGAACAGCCAGCCGGCCCCCTCGACGACGGCGCCGGCGGCGACCCAGACCGCCACGGCGACGGCCTACGACCTGCCCGGCGCCACGCCGCAGGAACAGTACGAATATGCGTTCGGCCTGCTGCGCACCGCCAACTATCCCGAGGCCGAGAAGGCCTTCAGCGCCTTCGTGCAGAAGAACCCGACCGACGTGCTCGCCGGCAATGCGCAATACTGGCTGGGCGAGACCTATTACGTGCGCGGCGACTATCAGAAAGCCGCCGTCGCCTTCGCCGAGGGCTTCCAGAAATACCCCAACAGCGGCAAGGCGGCCGACAACCTGCTGAAGCTCGGCATGTCGCTGGGCGAGATGGGCAAGAAGCAGGATGCCTGCACCGCGCTGTCGCAGCTCCTCGCCAAATATCCGGGCGCGCCGGAGGACCTCCTGGTCCGCGCCAAGCGCGAGAAGGAACATTACGGCTGCGCCTGAGGCGCGGGCGCCCGGGAGGCGGGACTTGGTCTCGCGTCCGAAAGCCCGTAAACGCGCTCGAGACCCAAGCGCCCGGCGGCCGGCAAGGCCGTTGGGCGCTTCGGCGTTTGCGAGGGCGATGCGGGCGCTGGGCCCGTTCGAGCGGGCGCCCGAGCTCGCCGTCGCCGTTTCCGGCGGCTCGGACAGCCTGGCGCTGACGCTGCTCGCCGCCCGCTGGGCCGAGGCGCATGGCGGCCGGATCGTTGCCATCACCGTCGATCACGGGCTGCGGCCCGAGGCGGCCGCGGAGGCGCGGCAGGTCAAGCGCTGGCTGGGCGAGCGCGGCGTCCGCCATGTCACCTTGCGCTGGCGCGGGCCCAAGCCCGTGAACGGCCTGCCGGCCGCGGCGCGCCGGGCGCGCTACGCGCTGCTTGCGGACTATTGCCGGCGCCATGCCCTGCTGCATCTGCTCCTGGCCCACCAGGCCGAGGATCTGGCCGAGACCTTCCTGATCCGTCTCGGCCATGGCAGCGGCCTGGTCGGACTCGCCGCCATGGCGCCGGTCGCGGAATTCGACGGCGTGCGGCTGCTGCGCCCTCTGCTCGGCGTCGGCCGCGCCGCGCTGCGTGCGACTTTGCGCGCCGAAAGCCAGGGCTGGATCGAGGATCCGACCAATCAGGACATGAGCTTCGAGCGCGCCCGCCTCAGGGCCCGATTGCCGCAATTGCAGGCGCAGGGCATCGACGGCGCCGAGGCCGCCGCCACCGCCCGCGCCCTGGGCCGCGCCCGCGCTCGTCTCGAGGACCGGATCGCCGCTCTCTTCGCCCATGTCCGTCTCGATCCCGCGGGCGAGGCCCGCTTCCCCCGCGCGCTGATCCTCGACCAGCCGCGGCCTCTGGCGCTCCAGGCGCTGGCCTGGCTGCTGCAGACCGTCGGATCGCAGGACTATCCGCCGCGCGGCGAGGCGCTGGAGCGGCTCCTGGCCTGGATCCAGGCGGGGCCGGGCCGCGGGCGCACGCTCGCCGGCTGCCGGATTCAGGCGGCCAACGGCTGGCTGAGAGTCTGGCCGGAAGGACAGGAAATGCCGGGCGGGCGGGCCGCGAGGCAAGGCGGCCGGAACCCGCGACCGATTCGCTGGCTGCCTCGCAGGCCTTTGATCCCGGGCCGGTTTGCGGTTGTTTAATTCCCGGGGGACATTATCTAAAGTGGGACCAGCCGGCAGGGACTTTGGGCCCTGACCCCGTGCGTAAGGTGCGAGCTCAACCCGTGGCTACGGTATAAGCCCTTGAATCTCACGAAAAACTTCGCGCTTTGGATCATCATTGCGCTGCTCCTGATCGCGCTCTTCAACCTGTTCGATGGCACGACCAATCGCGGGCCTCAGAGCGATATCGCCTATTCGGAATTCCTGACCGAGGTGGCCAACGGCCGGATCGCGGATGTGACGATCCAGGGCCAGACCATTTCCGGGCATTTCTCGGGCGATGGCCGCGCCTTCCAGACCTATGCGCCGAACGATCCGAACCTGGTGTCGGACCTCACCAATAAGGGCGTGAAGATCACGGCCGCGCCGATCGACGAGGGCGTGCACCCGCTGCTCCAGATCCTGATTTCCTGGTTCCCGATGCTGCTGCTGGTCGGCGTCTGGATCTTCTTCATGCGCCAGATGCAGGCGGGCGGCGGCAAGGCCATGGGCTTCGGCAAGTCGCGCGCGCGCCTCCTGACCGAGAAGGTCGGCCGCGTCACCTTCGAGGACGTCGCCGGCATCGACGAGGCCAAGCTCGAGCTGCAGGAAGTCGTGGAGTTCCTCAAGGACCCGCAGAAGTTCCAGCGCCTGGGCGGCAAGATTCCGAAAGGCGTGCTGCTGGTGGGTCCCCCGGGCACCGGCAAGACGCTGCTCGCCCGCGCCATCGCCGGCGAGGCCAACGTCCCCTTCTTCACGATCTCGGGCTCCGACTTCGTCGAGATGTTCGTGGGCGTGGGTGCCTCCCGCGTGCGCGACATGTTCGAGCAGGGCAAGAAGAACGCGCCCTGCATCATCTTCATCGACGAGATCGACGCGGTCGGCCGCCATCGCGGCGCCGGCCTCGGCGGCGGCAATGACGAGCGCGAGCAGACCCTGAACCAGCTGCTGGTCGAGATGGACGGCTTCGAGGCGAACGAGGGCGTGATCCTCATCGCCGCGACCAACCGCCCGGACGTGCTCGACCCGGCGCTGCTGCGCCCGGGCCGCTTCGACCGCCAGGTCGTGGTGCCGAACCCGGACATCCTGGGCCGCGAGCAGATCCTGAAAGTCCATATGCGCAAGGTGCCGCTGGCGCCCGACGTCGATCCGCGCACGATCGCGCGCGGCACGCCGGGCTTCTCCGGCGCCGACCTCTCGAACCTGGTGAACGAGGCGGCGCTCTTGGCCGCCCGGCGCTCCAAGCGCGTCGTCACCATGGCCGAGTTCGAGGCCGCCAAGGACAAGGTCATGATGGGCGCGGAACGCCGCTCCATGGTCATGACCGAGAAGGACAAGGAAGAGACCGCCTATCACGAGGCCGGCCACGCGCTGGTGGGCCTGTTCGTGCCGGGCAACGATCCCCTGCATAAGGTGACGATCATCCCGCGCGGCCGCGCGCTCGGCGTGACGATGAACCTGCCCGAGACCGACCGCTACAGCCTCAAGTTCCGCGAGATCGTGGCGAAGCTCGCCATGATGTTCGGCGGCCGCATGGCCGAGGAGCTGATCTACGGGCCCGAGAACGTCTCGACCGGCGCCAGCAACGACATCCAGCAGGCGACCAATCTGGCCCGCCGGATGGTGACGGAATGGGGCATGAGCGAGAAGCTCGGCCGGCTGCGCTATGTCGACAACCAGGAAGAGGTCTTCCTGGGCCATTCGGTCACGCGCAGCCAGACCATCTCCGGCGCCACCGCCAAGCTGATCGACGAGGAGATCCGTCGCATCATCGAGGAGGCGGAGCTCAAGGCGCGCACCATCCTCTCGGAACATATCGAGGATCTGCATCGGATCGCGAAGGCGCTCCTCGAGTACGAGACGCTGAGTGGCGACGAGGTGAAGGCGCTCTTGCGCGGTGAGCCGATCCGCGTCGGCGGCGAGGACAGCTCCGGCCCCGTGCCGCCGCGTTCCTCGGTGCCCACCAGCGGCACGCCGGCCCGTGGCGACAGCGGCCGTCCGCGGCCCGGCTTCGAGCCCGAGCCCCAGCCCGGCGCCTGACGCCGTTCCATGGCGGGTGCTTCCCGCAAAGGCGGGACGCGCGCGTCCCCGCCTCGACGCCCATCCGGTTCCCGAGCCGGCGATCCCGCGAAGGATCGCCGGCTCTATCTTTTGCCGGAGGGGCTGCTGTCGGGCGAGGCCGCGTGGGCCGCGGTCAAGGCCGGCCGGGCCCTGCCGCTGGCGGGCGGACCGCTTGCCTTTACCCAGATCGAGCTCATCCAGCGCGATGCGCGCAAGCGCGCGGCAGCGGGCTTCGCCGCGCCTGACTTCGAGCGTTCCCTCAGGCGCCAGCCGGCTGCGATGCGCCGGCGTCTCGAGGCGCTCCTGGATCGGCTGACGGCCAGGCGGCCGCGCTTCGCGGGGCTCGCGATGGACCGGCCGAGGATCATGGGGATCATCAACGTCACGCCCGACAGCTTCTCGGACGGCGGACAGTTCCTCGATGCGGGCCGCGCGATCGAACATGGCCGCAGGCTGGTCGAAGCCGGTGCCGGGATCCTCGATATTGGCGGGGAATCCACCCGGCCCGGCGCCGAGCCCGTCAGCGCCGCCGAAGAAATCCGACGCGTGGTGCCGGTGATCCAGGGGTTGCATAAATCCGGCGCCGTGATTTCGATCGATACGCGCCATTCGAGCGTGATGGCGGCGGCGGTGGAGGCGGGGGCCTCGATCATCAACGACGTGACGGCGTTGACAGGCGATCCCGAAAGCCTCGGCGTCGCGGCCCGAAGCAGGGCGGGCGTCGTGCTCATGCACATGCAGGGGGAGCCGCGCACGATGCAGGCGAACCCGCGCTATCGCGAGGCGGCGCTCGATCTCTATGACTATTTCGCCGCGCAGATCGAAACGGCCGAAACGGCCGGCCTGCCGCGCCGGCGGATCGCGATCGATCCGGGCATCGGCTTCGGCAAATCGGTCGCCCATAACCAGGACATTCTCCACCGCTTGGCGCTGCTGCAGGGGCTGGGCTGCCCCGTGCTGCTCGGGGTCTCGCGCAAGAGCTTCATCGCCAAGCTCAGCCGCGGCGAGGATGCGAGCCATCGCCTTGCGGGCTCGCTGGCGGCCGCCCTCTGGGGCCTCCGCACGGGCGCGCAGATGATCCGCGTCCATGACGTCGCCGAAACGGCCCAGGCGGTTGCCGTGTGGCAGGCCCTGGCGTCGCCATGACGCCCAGGGGTCGAGAAGCTCAACTCAGCCAGCGACGAACCTGTTTCGCGAGGAAGGCGGCGTCCTCGGGATTCTGCAGCGGATTGCCGGCGCGGTGGCCCCATTTGCTGGGAATGACGCGCAGTTCGGCCTGCTTCAGACAAGGCAGTTCGGCTTCGTTGTCCGCGACCCTGAAATAGAGATCGGTCTCGCCGGGAAGCAGAAGAACCGCTGCCCGGATCCGGCGTAACGCGGCGGCGAGATCCTGCCCCGCGGCGACATCGCCCGCATGCCAGGTGCAAAGCTGGGCATGGAGATTGGCCGCGGACCGCCGGGCGAAACGGTCTTCCCAGTTGACGCGGAGAAATTCCTCCAGGCTCGCGGCCTGGAAGGCCGAGAGATGCAGGCCGGCCCGGTAGAAATCCTGGCTCAGGCCCCAGCCGGCATAGATGCGCCCGAAGGCCCGCAGCGTGGCGATGGGCTCGGCCGAGAACCGTCCGGCAACGAGATGCTCCGGGGCGGTTTCCAGAACGGCCCTCAGACCGGACAGGAAGACGCGGTTATGCTCCGAGGTGCGGGCGCTGCCGCACACGACGATGATCCGGTCGACGGCCTCCGGATGGCGGGCGGCCCAGTGATAGGCCTGCTGAGCGCCCATCGAGTATCCGTAGACGCAGGCGATTCGCGAGATGCCGAACCGCCCGGCCAGGAATTTCATCTGGGCGTCGACATTGTCCTGATAGGTGACCAGCGGCGGCCAGTCCGGCCGGTTGGAGGGACTGCTGGAAAAGCCGTTGCCGAACAGGTTCGGCGTCACGATGAACCAGCGGGTCGGATCGAGCACCTTGCCCGGGCCGATGAGCCATTCCTGGTCCGTATGACCGATCCCGAAGCTGGTGGGATAGAGGATCACGTTGTCGAGGCTCGGGCTCAGGCTGCCATAGGTCTTCCAGCTGAGGACGGCATCCTGCAGAACGCCGCCCGCCACCGGCAGATCGCCCAAGGAAAACGTCCCGGTCTCTTCCGCCCAGGTCACGCCGCCGACCCGCGTTTCATCATTCGGTGCGTGCCCGCATCCCTGCGGCCGGGACGCCCGCCGGCAGGGTCGCGTCGTTCTCCGACCGGACATGGTGCAGCATGAGCGCCGCGACCTGTCCCAGATGATCTTCCATCGCGCGTCGCGCGGCGTCGCCGTCGCCCGCCAGGATCGCGCGGACGATCTCCGAATGATGCTCGAACGCCGCTTCCGAAAGCGGCTCGTACATGTGCATCAGATTGCGGGCACGGCTCACATGGAGCATCAGGTTCTGGTGCATCTGGACCAGGGTGAGATTGCCGGCACCCATGACGATCGCGCGGTGGAACTCGTCGTTCTGCCGGTAGTACTGGGTGGCATTCCCTTCCTTGGCGCTGCGCTTCATGCCGCGGTGAATGCGCTTGACGAGGGCGAGGGTTTCCGGGGCTTGCGATCGCGCGACCTTCATCGCGGCTATCTGCTCCAGCCCGCTCATGACCTCGAATTTCTCCATGACGTCCCGGGCGGTCAGGGGCGTGACGATCGCGCCCACATGAGGCGTCAGGGCGACGAACCCTTCCACCTCCAGAATCTTGAAGGCATCCCTCAACGGCGTGCGGGAGATGCCGAACTCCGTGCAGAGGTCGGTTTCCGGCAGCCGTTCGCCGGGCTGCCAGCGGTTCAGGATGATGTCCTTGCGGATCCGCGGAAGGATCCTTTCGTGGATCGGCATCCGCTTCGCCGGATCCGGAACGCTGCCTTTGCGGCCGGAGCCGAGGTTGAGGCCCGCTCTCGCCATGTCGACCATCGGCTTTCCGCGCTGCTTCCAAAGCCCGTTTCGTCTCGCTCAGGGGCTGAACTGCCGCCCCCAAGCAACAACCAATATCGTATACGTTGATGTCAAAACTCGCAAGGCTGGGCGGCTCTTCGCGGTCGACGGAACGTAAATATGGCATAATTTGCAATATATTATGTGAAATCGGCGTTCAGGCTTGCTGGGCCGCTGCGCATCTGCTTTGATGACATAAATCGTATACGATCTTCTGCGAACCGATGCCGGCGCGGTGCCGAGGGTGATCGATGGCGGACGACTATCACTATTACGAGCCGTCCCAGGGACATGGCCTCACCCACGATCCCTTCAATGCGATCGTCGGGCCCCGGCCCATCGGCTGGATCTCTACGCGCGACGAAACCGGCCGCCGCAACCTGGCGCCCGACAGCTTCTTCAACGCCTTCTGCTATCGGCCGCCCATCATCGGGTTTGCCAGCAACGGCTGGAAGGACACCGTTGGCAACATCGCCAAGACGGGGGAGTTCGTCTGGAACCTCGTGGTCGATTCCCTCGCGGAGAAGATGAACGCCACCTCCGCCGCCGTGTCGCGGGACACGGACGAGTTCGATCTGGCCGGCCTTTTGGGCCTGCCCGGCCGGCGGGTGCGGCCGGACCGCGTCGCGGGGAGCCCGGTCCATTTCGAATGCCGCCTGTGCGAGATCCTGCAGCTCAAGGACGCGGCGCAGCGGCCCGTCGAGACCTGGATGACCTTCGGCGAGGTGGTCGCCGTTCATATCGACCGGTCGCTGCTGGTCGAGGGCATCTATCAGACCGCCGCCGCCAGGCCTGTCTTGAGAGCCGGCGGCCGGGGCGATTACGCGCTCATCCAGCCCGAGGCGATGTTCTTCATGATGAGACCGGGCTGAGAACGCGATCGGCGAGTGCGACGGCGGATTTCAGGAGCAGGAGACGGTGATGGCGATGGGATACAGACTGGATCGATACGGCCGGCAGGTGCCCGTCGGGCTCAGCGCCCGGCAGACCGACTTCTCCGAGCTTCCCGTCATCGATCTCGCGCCGATGTTCGGCAGCGATCCCGAGGCGAAACGGGCGATGGCCCAGGCCCTGCGATCGGCCTGCATCGAGGTCGGGTTCTTCTATCTCAAGAACCACGGCGTGCCCCAGCCGATCATCGACCAGGCTTTCGCGGCCTCGGCCGAATTCTTCGCCCTGCCCTATGCGGAGAAGATGGAGATCGAGCAGACCCGGACGCCGGGCTATCCCGGCTACACGCCCATGCAGGAAGAATCCGGCGACGCCAAGTCGCGCAAGCGGCAGGAGGGCTTCAACATGAATCTCGAGCTGCCGCTCGACGACCCCTATGTCACGTCGCGCCGGCCCTTCTTCGAGCCGAACTCCTGGCCCCGCCGGCCCGCCGGATTCCGCGACACCCTGCTCACCTATTTCGGCGAGATGCGGAATCTGGGGCAGAAGCTCCTGGGCGGTTTCGCGCTCGCGCTCGATCTGCCGGAAGACCATTTCCAGCCGATGATCACCAAGCCGATCACCATGATGCGGGTCAATCACTATCCGCCGCAGGAGGATCAGGCCAGCGACGACGAGGATATCGGCAATGGCGCCCATACCGATTTCGAGTGCTTCACCATCCTGGCGCAGCAGAAGGGCATCACCGCGCTCCAGGTGGTCAACGGCAAGGGCGAATGGATTTCGGTACCGCCGATTCCCGGCACCTTCGTGATCAACATCGCCGACCAGATGGAGCGGTGGACCAACGACCTCTTCTCCTCGACCATGCATCGCGTCCTGAACAAGAATGCTATGGACCGCACCTCGATCGCGTTCTTCTTCGGCTCGGACGACGACATCGTCATGTCGCCGCTGCCCAACTGCGTGCCGGAAGGCGAAGCGCCCAAATACCCGCCGATCCGGGCCGGCGACTATGTCCTGGGTCGGGTCGACAACGCCTACGAGGGCAATCTGAAGAAGAAGCTGGCCTGAACGCGCGGTCGTGAACAGGGCAGCGGGAAGGGGAGGGGCCGTGCGGGAGCGTTTGAAGATCGGCATCGTCGGCGGCGGCATCGGCGGCACCGCGCTCGCGGCGAGCCTGCTGCAGCGGAACGTCGAGGTGCATCTGTTCGAGCGCGCCGAGGGGATCAGCGAAATCGGCGCCGGCATCCAGATGACGCCCAATGCCGTGAAGGTCATGAAGGCGCTGGGGTTGCTCGAGCCGATGCTCGAGGTAGGCTTCCTGCCGAACGCGATCGTCGGCCGCAATTGGCGCTCGGGCCGCGTCACCTTCCGCACGCCGCTGAAGGAGGTCTGTCCCACCCTCTACGATGCGCCGTTCATTCATATCCACCGCGCCGATCTGCGCCGCGTTCTCGCGTCGGCGGTGCCGGAAGCCTTCACCCGTTTCGGCATGACCTGCACGGGTGTCACGCAGCACGGCAAATCGGCGGTCGCGCGGTTCGCGGATGGCAGCAGTTTCGAGGCCGATCTCATCGTCGGCGCGGACGGGGTCCGCTCCGCGGTGCGGTCGGCCCTGTTCGGCCCCGAGGCGCCGCGGTTCACCGGCCATATGTGCTATCGGGCTCTCGTTCCGGTCGAAGACGTTGTCGGCCATGTGAGCCCGGACGCTTCCTTCTGGATGGGTCCCAAGAGCCATGTCGTCACCTATTACGTTCAGGGCGGGAAAGCCGTGAACATCGTGGCCGTGGCCGAGACGGCCCGTTGGGTCGAGGAAGCCTGGAATGTCGAAAGCAGCAAGGCGGAGCTTCTCGGCGCCTTCCAGGGCTGGCATCCCAACGTCCAAAGGCTGTTCGACCAGGTCGAGACGGTCTTCAAATGGGGCCTGTTCGACCGCGATCCGATGGCCGGATGGTCGAAGGGCGCCGTGACCCTGCTGGGCGACGCGGCGCATCCGATGTTGCCGTTCCTGTCGCAAGGCGCAGCCATGGCGATCGAGGACGCCTTCGTTCTGGCTGCGGCGCTGGATCTCAACCGCCAGGACATCGCCGCCGGGCTTGCCGCCTACGAGGCGGAACGGCTCGGCCGGACGAGCCGTGTCCAGCTCGAGGCACGCGAGCGCGGCCGCACCTATCATCTGCCTTCCGCGCTCTCGCAGATGAAACGGGACTTCGTCTATTGGATGAAGAGCCTCGTCAATCCGCAGGCGACGGGGATCCAGGCGAACTGGGTCTACGAGTACGATGCCCGCAAGTTCGACCCGCGCTCTTCCGCGTTCGTGGCGGCCTAAGCCCCCAATCTGGAGACGACGATGCCGGTCAGCGATGCCGATATGGTCCAGGCCTGGACCCATGTCCTGGGCCTCTCGAACCTGAGCCACGGGCAAGTGGTCACCCTTCTCACGACCGAGAACAGCAACGCGCAGACGCTGCGGACGGCGAAGATCGCGGCCGCGAACATGGGCGCGATCGTCAATCGCCTCGACCTGTCGCCGGTCAATGCGGAGCTGGCG